>CADAKF010000031.1:14080-36204 GCA_902788415.1 uncultured bacterium | reverse complement strand
GGAGGAGGCGGAGAAGGACGGCTATCCGCTCGTCGTCTACCACATTCCGAAGACGATCGACAACGACCTCAGAAGCTGCGACCACACGCCGGGCTTCGGCTCGGCCGCGCGGTTCGTCGCGAGCGCCATCAGGGGGGACGACCTCGACAACCGAGCGCTCGGAGGCGTGAAGATCGATGTCATCATGGGTCGCGACGCGGGTTTTCTCACGGCGGCGAGCGCGCTCGCGAGGGCGAACAAGGATGACGGCCCGCACCTCATCTACCTGCCCGAGGTGCCGTTCTCCGAAAAGAAGTTCATCGCGGACGTGAAGGCGGCGATGAAGAAGTACGGACGCTGCGTCTGCGCGGTCTCGGAGGGCATCCGCGGAAAGGATGGCATTCCGATCGGTGCGAAGCTCGCCGACGGCGAGAAGGACTCGCACGGCAACGTGCAGATGTCCGGCACCGGTGCGCTCGGCGATGCGCTCGCGAAGCTGCTCAAGGCGAAGGCGGGTGTGAAGCGCGTGCGGGCCGACACGTTCGGCTACCTGCAGCGTTCGTTTCCGGGCGTGGCGTCCAAGGTCGACCAGCGCGAGGCGTTTGCGGCTGGCCAGGCCGCGGTGAAGGCGGCGTTAAAGGGTGTGTTGGCCAAGGGCACGATTGCGATTCTGCGCGAGAACGGGAAGAAGTATCGTGTGGCGTTTGCGCCGGTGCCGATCGCGAATGCGGCGAAATTCACGCGGTCCGTGCCGAAGGAGTACATCGCGAAGAACGGGCACGACGTGACGCAGGCGTTCGTCGACTACGCGAAGCCGATTGTCGGCGACCTCCCCAAATGCGAGATTTTCTGATAAAATAAGGCCATGATCAACTTTACCGAATCCCAGAGGAAGACCATTGCGACGGGACTGACGCTCCTGTCGCTGGCGTTGACAGTCGCCTTTGTTGCGCTGACGGTGTGGATAGTCCTCCGGCTTCTGTCTTTCGCCGCGCCGGCCATCGTGCCGGTTGTGCTCGGATTTTTCCTGGCGCTATTCTTCAAGCCGTACTACGGCTGGTGGAAGCGTCTGCTCCGCAATCCGACGCTGGCGCTCGTCGTCATGCTGACGACGGTCTTCGTGCCGGTGGGGCTGCTGCTGTGGTCGGCGGGCGCCGTGCTGGTCGACCAGGTCGCGAACTTGATTGCGCAAGGACCGGATCTCGTGCGCGAGGTGACGGACTGGTTTCAGGCGACGTTCCCGAAGCTCCATGCGCTGCTGGCGCAGACGGGTCTCTCGAACGATACGTTGGGCGAATTCTACACGAAGTACGCTCCGGCGGCGTTCAAGGCGGGGACGGGAGCTCTCAAGTGCCTGATGGGTGTCGTCTCGGCCCTGCTGACGCTCATCTTCTTCGTCTTCTTCCTGATGACGAAGGACCGTCGTGGCAGCGAGATCGTCTCCATGATGCCGATCCTCAAGGACGAGACGCGCGGATTCGTCGCCGAGCAGATTGACGTCTTCGTCGGCATTCTCGTCAGCTTCTTCCAGCGGCAGACGGTCATCTGCCTCATCGAGGGCGTGATGTACGGCACTGGATTCTGGCTGGTGGGGCTGCCGTACGGCTTTCTGATCGGCTTCGTGCTCGGCGTCATGAATCTCATTCCGTTCTTCGGGTCGGTCGTCTGCCTGCCGGTCGCGCTGCCGCTCGCCTACTTTGTGCACGGCGGTTCGCTGACGCGCCTCCTGCTCGTGCTCGGCGTGTGGGTCTTCGGACAGTTTCTGGATGGCTATTTCATCACCCCGAAGATTCAGGGCGACAAGACTGGTCTCGGCTACGCCGGCGTCATCTTCAGCTTCTTCTTCTGGGCGACGGTCCTCGGACCTTTGCTCGGCATGTTGCTCGCGATCCCACTCTCGGCGTTTTGCGTCATCCTCTGGCGCGCGCTGAAGGCGAAGTATATCCGTCCCGTCGTTTGAAGCCATGGACGAGCTGACGCTGGACGAGCTGAAGGGCGAGCTCTGCCGCGGGGCGCGGGTGGCGCTGATGGTGCGGCATGCGGAGCGTCCGAAGATGGATCCGGACGATCCTTCGTTCGGCGATGCGCTGGAACTGACATACGAGGGGACGCGCACCGCGAAGAAGCTCGGGGTTCTGCTGAAGGAGTTTGCGGACGATGTGCAGTTCGCCGCGAGTCCGCTCACACGCACGCGCATGACCGCCGCGTGCATCGCCGAGGGCATGGGCGTTCCGGATGCGGAGGTGCCGACGGACGAGTTGCTCGGTAACGGATCCTTCTACTACGAAAATGCGGCGGAGGTGTTGGAGGTCTTTAAACCGAAGAACTTCTTTCCGGCCTGCATCGAGTATTTCAAGACGGCGCATCAGCGCGGGTTCCGCGAGCTTTACGCGGCGACGGACGAGTTTGAGAAGTGGATCGACGCGCGCTGGAGGAACCGGCTCTTCATCATCGCCACGCACGACCTCTATGTCGCGGCATTCCTCTCTGCGCGCAAGGTCGGCGAGTTTTCGAAGGAGAATTGGACGCGCTTCCTTGACGGAGGTGCGGTCATCGACGGACCGGACGGCAAACGCCGCTATGCGCTCGTGAGGTCGGGACTCTCGACGGGGATCGTCGGCGTCCATCGTCCGAAGATCTCCGGCGTCGTCTTCGACTTCGGCGGGGTGATGACGACCTCGACGATGCCCGAGCGCGTGCGGAAGTGCACGGACGAGTTCGGCATCGACTGGACGCACCTGGCGGACGGCTTCGCGAAGTACCGGCGCCTCATGGACGGCGGCTTCATCACGATGGACGAGATGTACGACCTCATCTGGGCGGATGCCGACATCGCGCTCACGGCGGAGCAGAAGGCGCGGATCCTCGAGGAGGATTACGCGAGCTTCCTCGAGGGCTACCGCAATCTGCGGACGCTCGAGTGGATGAAGGCGCTGAAGGCGTCCGGTCGCAAGATCGGCATCCTCAGCAACCAGTCCGCCGATTTCGCCGTGCGCTTCCGCAAGACGTTCCCCGACTTCATCGCGCTTGCCGACGCAATGGTCATTTCCGGCGAGGAAAGGATGTTCAAGCCCCAGAAGCGCATCTACGACCTTCTGGCGGGGCGCATCGGGCTGCCGCCGGAGGAGCTCTGTTTCATTGATGACGCCGAGTCCAATTGCGAGGGCGCTCGTCGCGCAGGCTGGCATGCGGTGCTGTTCGAGGGAAATGACCAGGTCGAGCGCGACTTCGGTCGGCTGGTCGGATAATGGACAATCTGCTTATCGTCGCGCAGCAGGTCGCGATCCTCTTCGTGCTCATGGGTTTCGGCGCGGTCATGCGCAGGGCCGGGTTCTTCAAGGAGAATGCGGTCGACGGAATCGTCAACGTGCTCATCCTCGTGGTGACGCCGTGCCTCATCGTCGACGTCTTCCAGCGGCCCTTCGATTCGTCGATGCTGAAAGGGCTCGG
The DNA here is from genome assembly GCA_902788415.1 of uncultured bacterium. Lineage (GTDB taxonomy): Bacteria > Verrucomicrobiota > Kiritimatiellia > RFP12 > UBA1067 > UBA1067. The sequence goes on along the minus strand of CADAKF010000031.1, from coordinate 32,775 downwards.
GCTTGCGTTCGTCATCGCGGCGCTGGTGCATGTCGCGCTCATTGTCCTCGTGAAGGCGGCGGTCCGACACCGGGACGAGGACGTGCGGCGTCCGCTCTGCCTCGCGGCGGTCTTCTCCAACGCGGGGTTTATGGGTATTCCGCTCGAGCAGGCCGTCCTGGGCGACGTCGGCGTCTTCTACGGCATCGTTTACGTGGTGGTCTTCAACCTCTTCATGTGGAGCTGGGGGCTGCGCACGATGTGCGCAGAAGGGATCAGGGATCAGGGATCGGGGATCAGGGGAAGTCGTGGGGCCGGTTTGAAGATGTGGGTGAATCCCGGAACGGTCGGGCTGGCGTTGGGGGCGCCGCTCTTTTTCTGTTCACTGAAGCTGCCGGCGGTGATCGGCGTGCCTGTTCATCACATGGCGAATCTCAACACGCCTTTGGCGATGATCGTGATCGGCTATGCGCTTGCGGGGACGGAGTTCGGGAAGGTGCTGCGGACGGGGGCGGTCTATGTCGCGACGGTTGTGCGGCTTGTCATCTGTCCGCTTCTGGTGATCGCGGCACTTTATCCGTTCCGCCAGGCGCTGGACCGCAACATGATGCTCGCGATGGCGGTGGCGGCGTCCGCCCCAGTCGCGGCGATGGTCTCGATGTTTGCCGCGAAGTTCAGGCGCGACGTGGACGTGTCGGTCGCCGTCGTCTCCGGCACGACGCTCCTTTCGATTCTCACGATGCCGGTTGTAATCGCGCTCGCGATGACGGTCTTATGAGCCCAGCAGCCCGCGCTCGCGACGCTCGTCTTCCGGCGAAGGGCTAACTTCTGCAAACCGATTAACCGCGTTCTGCCGCCGACTTGCGCGGGGTTGTGGAATTTGATACAATACTTGCCGAAGCGAGACAAAGCATGTTGAGATTCGGCATGAGCACTCTGAAGGATAGGGCGCGGCAGACGGCCGTGGATGCGTTTTCACACATGCCGGAGCCCTCCCCCTCGAAGATAGAAAGACGCGCGTGGAGGCGCGGTAGCGTGCGTCCGGAGCGAGATTTAGCGGGCGCCGTTGAAGCGGAATCCTTTCCGCTTCAAGAGATGATTTTTCATTCAACAGTTCATTCGCTCAAACAAAGGAGCAACTCATGAAGAAACTCATGATGGCGGTGTGTGCGTGCGTGTGCGCGCACGGTCTTTTCGGCGGTACGCTGAACGTGCCCTCGACGAACTACCCTGACATCGCGAAGGCGGTTGCCGCGGCGAAGAGCGGCGACGAGATCGTGCTCGCGAAAAGCGCGACGCCCTATTCGCTCACGACGACGCTTGCGCTTCCAAACGGTGTGTCCGTGCGCGGCGAGACCGACGACTTCAACGATGTCATCATCTCCGGCGAGGGTAAGGCCGGCGGCTTTCAGCTCGGTGCAGGCAGTGCGGTCAGTAATGTGACCTTCCGGCAGTTTTACGGCGGTTCTATCCTCAGCGACGCGGGCCGGGACGCCGGATTGTCCTCCATCGAGAACTGCCGCATCACGGCTTCGACGAATGATAGCATCTGGAGTGGCACCGTCATCAGTCTTAAGAGCCACGGTGGCAAGTTTTCCCGTTCCGTCATCGACAACTGCCGGATCGGCAACAGGAGCTGTCTGGTGCGTCTCTTGTATTCCAATGCGGTTGCCGACCGGGTCGTCATCACGAATAATTCCTTCGACGTGGGTGTCACCGATGGCAGCGGAAGCGTCATTTCGATTTCCGGGGGCGCTTCTCTCAGAAACTCGTTCATCGGCTACAACCATGTCGGCATCGTCCGCGACTTGCAGCTGATCAAGGGGGGCGGCATCTGCGCGCCGGTCGTCAGCGCGATCGGCACGCTGGAGAATTGCGTTGTCGTCGGCAATGACTTTGTGGGCTGTGTACCGCATCGGCTCGGTGCCGTTAAAATCGGCGCGGACTGGTTTTCCGTTCGGAACTGCATCATCCTCGACAACGGCATGGGGGCCGACAACTGGACCTTAACGAAGGGTTCGTGCTATTCCTACTGCCTCTCGACCGATACGGAGACGATGGTCTCGTCCGTTGATGGCGACTGGGGCGATTTCGTCGCGAAACCGGGCGAACTGCCGTGGCTCCCCTGCGGGTCGAAGGCGATTGGTGCGGGCAAGGACGGCGCGGACATCGGCCGCATCTGGACGCCCGAGACGCTGAAGTGCGCCATCAAGCAAGACAAGCGCGGCTACATCGGCATGGCGACGGCGAACCTCCTCGCGCTCGCGAGCGAGGAGGCGACTTTCGCGTGGTCGCTCGTCTCGGGCCCGGCGACGCTGACGCCCAACGGCAAGAACGCGACGCTCGTCTTTAACGGACTCGGCACGGCGGTCGTTCGCGTGACGGCGACGGTGGTTGCGGGCGGCGCGACGGCGACGGACGAGATCGCGGTCGTCTCGACCCAGCCGGTCTACGAGGTCGTCAACGCGGCGGAACTCGAGGCGGCGGTCGACGCCGCCGAGGACGGCGCGGAGATCGTCATTGCGGCGGGTGACTATGTGCCGACGAAGACGCTTGTTCTCGCGAAGCCCGTGACTGTGCGCGGCGCGACGGGCAACCGAGCTGATGTGTCTGTCTCGGGTAACAGCAGCCATCTTGTGTTCGCGATTGATCATCCGGGCGCGGTCATCTCGTCCCTGTCCGTTCGGGACGCGCAGTTCGGCATCCGCATGGAACTCGGCGGCCTGGTCACGAACGTTGCGGTTTCCAGTTGCTCGGGTTCGTCGTGGTACGGCGTCTACGACTCGATCGAGTGGCACATGTTCGCCGGCTGCGGAATCGCCAACTGCAACGGCACGGTGGTCGATTGCGACATCTCCTCGAACCGGAAGACGAGCAATCTCGTCGGTGTGCTTGCCTACGGACAGCACGGCGAAAGCGCGCTCGCCGACCGGATCTTCGTCACGAACAACGTCGCGACCTCGAGGGTGGGGGACTACAAGTACTATTCGACGCCAGTCGCCCTTACTGGCGGCGGCACGATCCGCAATGCCTTCGTCGCCAACAATGACATCGGCCAGCCGAGCTATGGCAAGAAGGCGCAGGATTCCTGCGGCGTTTACGTCCAGGACGGCACACTTGAGAACTCGACGGTCTTCCGTAACCGCGTGCACGCGAACTACCTCGGCTACGCCGCCGGCGTCTACATAGAGGCGAAGGGCTCGGTCACCAACTGTCTCATTACCGAGAACGGCGACGCGGAGGGCAATGTCGACAACTACCGCATCGCCGCGGGCGCGACCTTCGACCATTGCGCGACGGTGCCGGTTCCCGCGGAGGGGTCGGACTGTGTCGACTACTCGGCCTCGCCGCAGACGCTCTACGACATCGACGCGGCGGGCTATCCCGTCCCGAAGCCGGAGACGCCGACCGTGGACAAGGGCGCGGACCTCGACTGGACGGTTGAGCCGACGGCGATTGACCTCTTCGGGAACCTCCGCAAGCAGGGCGAGCTGACGGACATCGGCGCCTACGAGCGGAAGCCCTCGACGGAAGCGCTTCTCTGCGAGCTCACGGTCATCTGCGACGCATTCACAGCCGCGCCCTACGACGTGACGCTCGGGGCGATTGTCTCGGGCTCGCGCAAGACGGGGCTTTCCTACACGTGGAGGGCGATCCGCACCTACCTGGGCGTCGTGACGACGAACACGGTCGTGACGGCGGAGCCGGCCTACGTCTTCACGGACCTCGAGAAGGGCGACTGGGCGTTTGCGCTCACGGTCACGAACGACCACGAGCCGCCGGACGTCGCGACGAGCGAGACGGACGGCAGCGTTCTGCACCTTTCGCCGGAGGTCTGCTAGGCAATCGCCGCGACGAACTTCATCGACGTTGCCGCAGAGGCGCGCGGCCGCATCGTCGTCCTCCCCGGCGCGTACGAGAACCTGCCGCACGTGACGGACGCGAACGGCAAGGACTTCGTCGGCGTCTTCGAGCACGCGGTCACGATCGAGGGCCCGGACGATCCGCGGGCGGCGACGATCAACTGCGACGGGCTTGGCGGATTCAAGCTGGCGAACGCGGGCGTGAAGCTCAGCGGCGTCGCGTTCACGAACTTTGCGGCGAAGGCGAAGATGGACGGCGATTCCTCCGCACTGACTGTGGCGGCCGGCCTCGCCTCGAACGTCGTCGTCGACGCCTGCAACAGGCCCAACCGGCAGAAGGGAAACTACGTCAACATTGGGCCGGGCGCGATGCTGATTGACTCGCTCGTGACGGGGGCCAAGTCGGACAGCTGGGGCGGTGGGAACGTTCTCGTCAACGTTGGCGGCACCGTCCGGAACTGCTCGATCAGCAACAACAACAACGACCATACGGCGCTCATCAGCATGGGGTATGATTCCGCGAGCCAGAAGTCGGCGCGGCTGGAGGGCTGCGTCATTACGAACAACACCGTGGCAAATGGGATCGTCGGCTGTACGGGTTTCATGGAGGACTGCCTTGTCGCGGGTAACAAGTCGAAAAACGGCAGCGCGATCCTGACGTTGGCGGAGTCGTCGAGAGTTCGCCGCTGCAGGATCCTGCGGAACACGACGAGCGCAGCCTGCGTTGTCGGTCCCGGGTGGTGCTATGATGTAAATAGTGGGATTTGGAGTCCGGCCTTTCTGGAGAACTGCCTCATCGCCGAGAACTCGGTGTCCTACGCCGTGGCGCAGTCCGACAACACGCGTGGTGCGATGACGCTCGTCAACATGACGGTTGCGAACAACACCTGCACGCGCGGCGGCGTGTTCTACGGCAACAACGTCAAGGATGACGGCACGGCGATTCAATATCCGAACAGGCATTGCATGACGAACTGCATCCTGAGCGCCAATGTCGTGGGATCGGCCGTGACGAACTTCGTCGGGCGCAAGCTGGACGGGTACCTGTTCGTCGGCCACAACTGCTACTCGGAGGCGGTTGAGGACGACGGCAACTTTAACATCGCGGCGGATCCGCAGCTGCGCACGTTCGGCCGCAAGATCTACCAGCCGAAGCAAAACTCGCCGTGTGTCGGTACAGGCGACAAGTGGTTCTGGACGGAGGACGATGTCGATCTCGCGGGCAATCCGCGCCTCCGCAAGGGCACGGTTGACATGGGCTGCTACGAGCCTCTCTTCCTGGGCCTGCTGCTGATGCTGAAGTGAGAGAGCTGTTAGCTGTTAGCGGTTAGCTGTTAGCGATTAGCAGTGAAGAAATGAGTGGGGAAGCGGAATCCTTTCCGCTTCTCCACTTTCAGAGGAGTCCCTTGTCGCGGAGGGCGTCGAGGGCGGCGCTGAGGCGCTCGCGCTTGACGCGGCGGTCGTCTTCCGGCGAGGGGAAGAGCGAGGGGCCGGCGGAGTCCGGCGAATTCTGGATGTGGGTGACGCCGAAGCCGATGAGCCGCACGGAACCGATCGTCTCGCGGTCGAAGAGCTCGAGTGCCTTCTCGCGGAAGGTGATGTCGTCGCGGGCGGGAGAATCAAATGAGGTCTGCCGCGTGATCGTGTTGAAGGCGCAGTCGCGGATCTTGATGCGGGCGGTGCGCGCCCAGCGCTCCTCGGTGCGGAAGCGGCGTCCGACCTCGCCGACGAGCTCGATCAGCTTCGCGCGGACCTTCCGTCGGTCCGACTCGTCCTCGTCGAAGGTGTGTTCGCGCGAGACGGACTTCTCCGCCTCGGGTTCCCAGTACACGGTGTCGTCCGAGCGTCCGAAGGCGTAGTCCTGCAGCGTTTCCGCCGCGGAGGCGGATCCGAGGATCGTCGCGAGCTGGGCGAGGGGCAGGCGCTGGAGGTCTCCGCACGTGGTGATGTTGTAGGGACGGAGCAGCTCCTCGGTGTGCTTGCCGATGCCCCAGAGGATGCCGATGGGCTTCGGTTTCAGGAACGCGGCGATTTCGCTCGGCTCGAACGGCATCATCGTGAGTCCGTCGGGCTTGTGCTGTTCGGAGCCGATTTTCGCAAGGAGCCGGTTCGGCGCGATGCCGACGGAACAGGTGACGCCGCAGATCTCGCGTATCTCGCGGTGGAGCGCCTCGCCAAGTGTCTGAGGGGCGGCGGCGCGTCCCGCGCCGCCAAAGAGATGCAGGCTTCCCGTGATGTCCAGAAACGCCTCGTCGATTGAGACGCCTTCGACATAGGGCGTATAGTGTCCGAACACCTCGAACGCCTTCGCGGAAACCTCCTCGTACAGCTCCATGTGGGGACGGACGAAGATTGCGTGGGGGCATTTCTCGTAGGCGGTCCGCGAGGGCATGGCGGAATGGACGCCATACCGCCGCGCCTCGTAGGAGCAGGTGGAGACGACGCCGCGCTCGTGGGGGCCGGATCCGACAATGACGGGCTTGCCGCGCCATTCGGGATGGTGCAGTAACTCGACGGACGCGAAGAACGCGTCCATGTCCACATGGAGAATCGTCGCCACGGGGAAATTATACCACACACTTTGGTATAATATGGCGGAGTTTGGAGGTTTGGAAGTTTGGAGGTTTGGAGGTTTGGTTTTGAAGAAACCGGAGATACTTGCCCCGGCGGGGGACTTCACCTGTCTGCAGGCCGCGATTGACGCTGGCGCGGATGCGGTCTACTTCGGGCTCGGCATGTTTAACATGCGGGCGCGGAGTGGGGTGAACTTCAAAGTTGAGGACCTGCCAGAGATCAAGAGAAGATGCCAGCAGAAACTTTGTGCTGCATCGGCATGTCATCGGAGCATCGGAGCATCGGACCATCCGAGCATGTGTGAGGTGAAACGATATCTCGCGCTAAATGCCATCATGTTCGAGGGGGAGATGGAGGAGGTCGAGAGGATCATTGTCGCGGCGAAGCCGTATGTCGACGCCTTCATTGTCTCCGACTGGGGCGTCATCTCGCTCTGCCAGAAGCACGGGGTGAAGTTTCACGTCTCGACGCAGATGTCAACTTCCAATTCCGCCGCGGTGAAGTTTCTCGCCGCGCAGGGCGCCGAGCGCGTGGTGCTGGCGCGGGAATGCACGCTGGCCGAAGTGTCGGCCATAGGTGAGAAGGTGAGCGGGCGGGATGGTCAGAAGGCGGAGGTCGAGCTGGAAGCTTTCGTGCATGGCGCGCAGTGTGTCGCGGAGTCGGGACGCTGCTTCATGAGCCACGACGTCTTCGGGAAGAGCGCGTGCCGCGGCGAATGCAAGCAGCCGTGCCGCCGAAAGTTCATCGTGAAGGCGGTCGATCTCTACGAGGACGAGAACGGCAATCCCGTCCACGAGTCGGATACGGCGTTCGAGGTTGAACCGCATACCGTCCTCTCTGCGCGCGACCTCTGCTCGCTTGGGTTCGTCGACAAGCTGATGGCGGCGGGAATCGCGTCGTTTAAGATTGAGGGACGGGCGCGCAACGCAAACTACGTGAAGACGGTGGTCGCGGCTTACCGCTGGGCGGTTGACGCGGTCGCGGACGGGACGTATACGCCGGCGCTTGTCGCGGAACTTACGGAGCGCGTGAAGACGGTTTTCCATCGCGAATTCTCGGAGGGGCTTTACTTCGGGCGTCCGGGCGTCGATCAGTTTACGGACAGCGAAGACTCGCTCGCGACGACCGTAAAGCGCCACGTCGGAATCGTCATTGACTATTTCCTCAAGGCGGGTTATGCGCAGGTGAAGGTGCAGGACCATGCGCTCGCGGTCGGGGACGAGATCCAGATCCACGGGCCGACGACGGGCGTCATCGAGATGACGGCCGGCGAGATGAGGCGAGACGAGGAGCGTGTGACGGTTTGCGAGAAAGGCGACTGGGTGACGCTGAAGACGCCGCGCTGCCGTGTCGGGGACAAGGTGTTCTTCGTGGAGAAGGTTTGAGAGTTTGGAGGTTTGGAGGTTTGAGGGTTAAGGAGAAAAAGAAATGACGATGTGCCGTTTGCGCTGGAGAGCGCGCTTTCCGGCGGCGCGGGCGGCGGCGAAATGATATAATTTATTTAAAGGAGATATGAAATGGCAGAGTTGATTGTTGCGTTGGATGTGCAGAGCCGCGCGGAGGCGGTTGAGAAGGTAAAGGCAATCGGGGATTCGGTCGGCTTCTACAAGATCGGACTGGAACTCTTCACGGCGGAGGGACCGGACGTCGTCAAGGCGGTGAAGGACCTTGGGAAGAAGGTCTTCCTTGACCTCAAGTTCCACGACATCCCGCGCACGGTTGAGCGGGCGGTTCGCTCTGGCGGCAAGCTGGGCGTGGACCTGATGACGATTCACTCCGTGGGGGCGAAGGCGATGATCCAGGCGGCGCGGATGGCGGCGGACGAGTTCGGTCCGAACGGTCCGAAGATTCTGGCGGTGACGGTTCTCACCTCGCTTGACCAGGCTGACCTCGCGGATGTCGGCATCGTCGGCCGGACGCCGGCGGAGCAGGTGATGGCGATGGCGAAGTTCGCGACCGAGAACGGCGCGCACGGGCTCGTCTGCTCGCCGAAGGAAGTCGGTGCCCTCTCGAAGGCGCTCAAGGCGGGCACTTTGTTCATTACGCCGGGAGTGCGTCCTGCCGGCTCGGCCGTTGGCGACCAGAAGCGCGTCGCGACGCCGGCGGAGGCGGTGCGCGACGGCGCGACGCATCTCGTCGTTGGACGTCCGATCCTGGCGGCGGAAGACCCGGTTGCGGCGGCGAAGGCGATTCGTGCGGAGATGGGAATGTAATGAAATGTGGGAATAGGAGAATATGAGAATGGGAAAATATGGAAATGTGGAAATGCGGAAATGTGGGACAATTTCATTTTCTCATTTTCTCACTTTCTCATTTTCCCATTTTTGCAATTCCATATTTTCATATTCCCACAGTGCATTAAAGGCCTTACCCCTTGCGGTTCTCTGTCTTTTCTCGCTGGCTGCCTTTTCCGAAGAAACGCCCGTTACGGACGGGGAGGTCTGGAACGAGGGCGTTGGATACTACCGTAACAACGACGTCACGAACGCGCTTCGCGTCCTGCGGCCGCTGATGCTCTCGAAGACGCACGGCGCGCGTGCGGCGGAGGTTGTCGCGAAGCTCGAGCACGAGCGCGGCAACCACGAGGAGGCGGCGGGCGCCGCGCAGATTGCGCTCAGGGCCGCGCCGGACGACGCGAAGGCGAACCGAAATTTCACGCGGGCGACGGATGGTCTCCTTGAGGAACGCGAGACGAAGCGCATTAACGCCATTTTGCAGGCGTCGCAGGGGAAGGATCCGGGCGCGCTGATGCAGGGGGCGACGCGTGAGGCGCGTGCACTGATGGACGCGGCGGCCGGCTTCCGCACGAACGCGCCGGCGAAGGCGGTGGCGCTCGCCGATTCGCTTTCGCGTCGGGCGGATGCGCTTGCCGACACGTGGATTCCGCTCCGAGAGGTCATCGCGCAATCCGTCACCAACGAAGAGCAGGCGGCGACGATCGTCCAGCAGATCGAACAGGCGCAGACGAAGACGAAGTCCGCGGCAAAGATGCTTGGTGACCTCGGGGACGGCTGCTATGTCGCGATGAGCGATGTCGAGCACGACTTCACGCGGTTCCTCAAGATGACGGTGATGCCGCCGGCGGCGATGGACGAGGATCTTGTCGCGCAGTCCAACGCGTGGATGGATGTGGAGGACTTCAACGGGCGCAAGTGGCAGCAGGATGCGCTTGACTACACGCGTGCGTTCCGGGCGAAGTTCCCGGCGTGGGCGCAGGCGTATGAACAGCAGGCGCAAAGCGACACGAACAAGGCGCCGTTCACGAAGGAGGCGCAGGCTCAGATCTCGGCGCTTGCGACCGAGCTTGAGAAGCTGCAGATCGAGTGTGTGTCGAAGTCGTTGCCGCCGACCCAGGAGAAGGCGCTCGGTCTCATAAATCAGATTAAGGAACTCCTTCCGAAGGATAAGAACGGCCAGGGCGGGCAGGGGCAGAACCAGCAGCAGGGGCAGAACCAGCAGCAGGACCAGAAACAGCAAGCGCACGACAACAAGAATGAGGACCGCGATCAGAACGAGTCGGACCAGAAACAGGATCAGGATCCGAACGAGCAGCAGGATCAGGACGGGAAGGATGGCGAGGACCAGCAGGAAGAGGAACGGGAAGAGGATCTGGAACTGGAGGCGACTCTGAAGAAGGCACAGGAGCGCAACGACGAGCATGAGGCGGAGAAGAGGGCGCGGATGCGCAAGGCGCCGCTTCCGCCGAACGAAAGGGACTGGTAGTGAAGATCATCGTAGCATGCGGGGGAACGGGCGGACACGCCTTTCCGGGATTGGCCGTGGCGGAGGAGCTGAAGCGCCGCGGACACGAGGTCGTCGTCTGGGATTCGGGGCGAGACATTGAGTCAAGCGTGATGAAGAGTTGGGACGGCCCCGTCTTCTCGACGGGCGCGCGACAACTGTCGCCGCGAAATGCCTTTTCGATCCTCGCGTCGATTCTCCGGTGCCGGAGGGAGATGCGCCGGACGCGTCCAGACGCGCTTCTCGCGATGGGAAGCTATTCGTCGCTGCCGCCGGTTCTCGCCGCGCGCAGCTGCGGCGTGAAGGTCTATCTTCACGAGGCGAACACGGTACCGGGCAAGGCTGTCGAATTCCTGTCGCGCTTCGCCGACACGGTGGCGACGAGCTTCGACATGACGGCGCGGTATCTGCCGGGCGTAAAGACAGTCCGGACCGGCCTGCCCGTCCGGGCGACGATCGCGCAGGGCCAGCGCTTTGCGTTCATTCCCCAGAACGCCTTTGTTGTGTTCGTGACGGGCGGCAGCCAGGGCGCCCACGCGGTCAACCTCCTCCTGATGGACGCCCTGTCGATGATGAAGCGCGAGCTTGACAAACGTCAGCAGCTCGCCAATCTCCAGCCTTCTACTTTCAACCTTCGCCCTCTTTATGTCATTCACCAGACGGGCGTGAAGGATGAGGTGCTCGTGCAGACGGAATATGCGAAGGTGGCGCTGCCGTCGCGTGTCCACGCCTTCGAGCAGGAGATGGCGAACGCGTTTGCCTCCGCCGACATCGTCGTCGCGCGCGCGGGTGCTTCGACCTGCTTCGAGCTGGCGGCTTGCGGCAAGCCCGCGCTTCTCATTCCGCTGCCGACGGCGATGCGCGACCACCAGCACTTCAATGCGGACGCCTTTGCGGCTTCGGGCGCGGCGGACGAGGGCCTGCAGGCGAAACTGACGGCCGAGGCCGTCTGCCGCTATCTGCTGGAGAAGTACGACCGTCCTGAGCATCTTGCGCGGATGGCAGAGAAGATGCGGACGCTGGCCACGCCGGACGCGGCTGTGCGCGTTGCCGACCTCGTTGAAGGGAAGTCGTCCCATCTGGCCTCGTTTATGGTATAATTACCCTAGTTCTCACCCTACACATAAGGAAAACGACATGAAGATTGACCTGAACAGAAGAAACTTCCTCCGCGGTCTCGCGGGATCGTCGATGCTGGCGGCCGGCGGCTGCTTCTCGATCGGCAAGCCGGACGGCAAGATCCGTCTCGCGGCGGTCGGCGTGATGGGCAAGGGCTATTCGGATTGGACGCCGATGATCCAGTCGGGTCTCGCGAAGATCGTCGCGTTCTGCGACGCCGACTACGCGGCGCGCGAATCCGCGCAGAAGGCGCTTATCCGCGACGGCATTGACTTCGACGTCTACTCGGTGCCGTTCTATACGGACTACCGCAAGCTGCTTGAGGACGCGGGCGTTCTTGGCATTCAGGCGATGACGATCTCGACGCCGGACCACGTGCACGCGCCGGTGGCGATCCAGGCGATGAAGATGGGCATCCACGTCTACGTGCAGAAGCCGCTCGTCCGCACGCTCTGGGAGCTTGACTACTTCAACAGAACGGCGAAGGAGTACGGTGTTGTCGTGCAGATGGGCAACCAGGGCTCGTCGCTCGACTCGATGCGCCGCTGCACGGAGGTCCTGCAGAGCGGCATCCTCGGCGAGGTGAAGGAGGTTCATGTCTGGACGAACCGTCCGGTTTGGCCGCAGGGCAAGGTGCTCTCGGACTACATCCACAGCCGTGGGCAGAAGGGCGATCCGATTCCCGCCGGGCTTAACTGGAACGCCTATCTCGCGACGGCGAAGGACCGTCCGTACCTCGGCAAGTTCCCGGACAACCTCGGCCCGTTCCACAACGACTGGAAGATCGCCCCGAACGTCTATCACGCGTTCAACTGGCGCGGCTCGATCGACTTCGGCGCGGGTGCCTTCGGCGACATGGCGTGCCACACGATGAACCTGCCGTTCCGCGGGCTCGAGCTCGGGGAGGTCTCGGACGCGGAGTGCACGATGATCGAGGGCAAGAGCGACCTCATCTACCCGGTGAAGTCGATCGTCAAGATGACGTACAAGTCGCGCGTGGCGAAGTACGGCGACAACAAGGGCAAGGTGCTTCCGCCCGTGACGCTCTTCTGGTATGACGGAGACGAGAAGCCGAGCGCCAAGATCATGCCGAAGTATGCGGCGAAGAACGGCGGCAAGGTCCCGAACACGGGCTGCTACATCATCGGCTCCAAGGGCTGCGTCCTCATGCAGGACGACTACGGCGCGAAGTGCGCGATCGCGCTCGAGGCCGACAAGGAGTTCGTCGACGTGTTCGAGCACGAGGCGGCGAAGGCCGTCGGCACCTGGATTCCGAAGATCGGCGAGGGTGCGGCCGCCGACCAGAAGAGCTCGGTCGCGATGAAGGGCTTCGCCGGCGGGCACTACATCGAGTTTCTGCGTGCGATTCGCGGCGAGGGTCCGGTGTTCGAGCAGACGCATTCGCGGTGCTTCTCGGACATCGAGTACTGCATTCCGCAGATGGAGGGCATTCTTGTCGGCTGCATCGCGCAGCAGATCGCGGGCAAGCATACATGGAATTCGGCGAAGCAGTGCTTCGGCGACGCCGCGGCGAACGCGCTCGTTAAGCCCTATATTCGCGACGGTTGGGGATTCTAAACGAAGATGGCGGATACGAGCGGCATTCGGAAGTTCAAGGACGCAGACGACTTCCGCAGGAACGTCATTGTCCGAAGCGAGATCGACAAGTATCTCCCGGGCGGGAAGCACTTCATTGACGAGGCGGAGATCGTCCGCTGCATCGCCGAGGTCGCGGAGAAGCCGGCGGATCCGGTGCTCGTCCGCGAGATACTCGCGAAGAGCGAGTCGACGCGCGAGACACTGACGCCGGCCGAGACGGCCGTCCTTATGTCCGCGGCGAAGGATCCGGCGCTCTTTGCGGAGATGAAGGCGGCGGCCCTCAGGATCAAGAAGGCCGTCTACGACAACCGCATCGTGGTCTTTGCGCCGCTCTATGTGTCGAACCTCTGCGTCAACGGCTGCCGGTATTGCGGCTTTCGCGAGGGCAACGCCGAGCAGAAGCGCCGCGTTCTCACGATGGACGAGCTCCGCGAGGAGCTCGATGTCCTTGCGGGCCGGATCGGCCACAAGCGCCTCATTGCCGTCTACGGCGAGCATCCGACGACGTCGACGGAGTATATCGCCGAGACAATCGAGACATGCTACGGGCACTACGTTCCCGCGCCGCGTTCGGGCGCGAAGAACGCGATCCGCCGCGTGAACGTGAACGCCGCGCCGCTGCCGGTCGCGGACTTGAAGGTGCTCCGCTCGGTCGGCATCGGCACGTTCCAGGTCTTCCAGGAGACGTACAACCGCAAGCTCTACGAGGAGATGCATCCGGCGTGGAGTCCGAAGGGCAACTACGACTGGCGCGTGACGTGCTTCCACCGCTGTCTGGAGGCGGGGGTGGACGACGTCGGCCTCGGCGTCCTGTACGGGCTCTGCGACTGGCGTTTCGAGCTGCTGGCGACCGTGATGCATGCGCGGGACCTCGAGCGCTGGTTCAACATCGGTCCGCATACGCTTTCCTTCCCGCGGCTCGAGCCGGCGAGCGGCACGAAGGTTCCTGAGGAGAGTCCGTGGCTCATCGACGACGCGACCTTCGAGAAGATCGTGACGATCGCGCGCCTGTCGGTTCCCTACACGGGCATCATCATCACGGCGCGGGAGAGTCCCGAGAGCCGCAACCGGCTCATCGACGGCGGCATGACGCAGCTCGACTGCTCGTCAAACATTGCAATCAAGGGCTACAGCGACTTCGCGGACGAGGCGCATCAGGAGAAGGACCGCCAGCAGTTCATGCTCGGCGACAACCGCTCGCTCGACGAGATGGTGCGCTATCTCGCCTCGCGCGGCACGATCACCTCGTTTTGCACGGCGGGCTACCGCTGCGGACGGACGGGCGGCTGCATCATGGACGCGCTCAAGACCGGCCGAGAGGGGAAGTTCTGCAAGATCAACGCGGTGCTGACGTTCCGCGAGTGGCTCGACGACTTCGCGTCCGACGAGACGCGCAAGGTCGGCGAGGCGCTCATCGAAAAGGAACTCGCCGGCATCAGGGAGTGGCTCCCCAAGTTCTATCCGACGGTGCTGAAGCAGTACGAAGCCACCTGCCGCGGCGAACGCGACCTTTTCTTCTGATTCCACTTGCGTACAAACCGCCGTTTTTGCTATAATATGCGCTCATTCGTCATCGGGGACTAACCGGTGGCGAGCGGTCAACCGCGGACAAAACCCCGGACAAAGGGCACAAATCCGCAAAAAAGAAAGAGAAAAGAAATGCAGAAGATGCAGAAGAGCTATCGTGCTCCGAACCCGGGCGACAAGCGCACCTGGTTCATCGTGGACGCGAAGGACAAGACCCTCGGGCGCCTCGCCGTCGTCATCGCCAACAAGCTCCGTGCGAAGGATCTTCCGACGTACGATCCCTCCGTCGACGCAGGTGCTTTCGTGATCGTCACGAACGCCGCGCTCGTCAAGCTCACGGGCAACCGCGAGGAACTCAAGACGTACGAGCGCTATTCCGGCTGGCGTGACGGGCACAAGATTTTCACGGCCGCCGAGATGCGCGCGAAGCATCCCGACCGCATGATCAAGGAAGCCGTCTGGGGCATGCTCCCGAAGAACAACATCGCGCGCAAGATGATGACGCGCCTGAAAGTCTTCGCCGGCGCCGAACACGACCACGCCGCGCAGAAGCCGGTTGAGATTAAGCTCTAAGGGAGGATTTAGAAAATGGCTACCAAGAAGGCAATTTCCGCTGGCACCGGCCGTCGCAAAACCGCGACCGCCCGCGTGAATCTCGTCGAAGGCAAGGGCAACTGGACGGTGAACGGCGTTGCACTCGAGGAGTACCTCCCGAGCGAGGCGCTCCGCGACTACCTGAAGCAGCCCGTCGCGATTTCCGGCTACGATATGGCGAAGGTCGATGTCGTCGCGTTTGCGAAGGGTGGCGGAATTTCCGGCCAGGCCGGTGCGATCCGCCATGGTCTCGCCCGTGCGCTTGTCGCGGCGGACGAGTCCACGCGCGCCGCGCTCAAGAAGGCCGGCTGCATGACGCGTGACAGCCGCATGAAGGAACGCAAGAAACCCGGTCAGCCGGGTGCCCGCAAGCGCTTCCAGTTCTCGAAGCGTTAATTTTGTTCAGCTTTTAGCGGTTAGCTTTTAGCGCTTTGCTTTTTCATCGTCATGAAGGCTAATCGCTAACAGCTAACAGCTAATCGCGAACAGCTAACAATGGCATTTGGTTTTCTAAAGAAGATTGTTGCTGCATTCGGCGGCGGCAAGAAGCCGTCCTCCGGGCAGGGGGGCGGCAAGCGCCGTCGCCGCGGCGGCAAAGGCCGCGGCAAGGGTGGCAGCGGCCAACAGCAGGGGCAACAGAAACAGCAGGACAAGAGGGACGGGAGCGGCAAGAGGGACAGGAGGCCAGAGGGGCAGAAGGGTCCGAAGGGGGACCTAAGAACCTCGCGTCCCTCGCGTCACTCGGGTCAAAAAGCCGGTCGCGACCGTGGCCGTCGCGGGCCGGCGCCGGTCAACACGGCGGCGAATGAGATGCGTCCGGGCGGCGAGATTTCGGCTGAGGAGCTGAAGGCGCGCCGCGAGGCGCACGCGAAGTGGTCGATGGACCAGTTCGTCGTCGAGCCCATGGAGGGCAAGAGACGTTTTCACGACTTCGATATTCCCGCCGAGGTGATGCACGGCATCGCTGAGCTGGGCTTCAAGTACTGCACGGAGATCCAGGCGCTTTCGCTCGAGCAGGCGCTCGCCGGCAAGAACATCGCTGGCAAGGCGCAGACGGGCTCCGGAAAGACGGCGGCGTTTCTTGTCGCGATCCTGACGCGTTATCTCAGGACGCCTGAGAACCGCGCGAAGGAGGGTGGCAATCCGCGTGCGCTTGTCATTGCGCCGACGCGCGAGCTCGTCATTCAGATCTGCAAGGACGCGGACGCGATCGGCAAGTACTCCGGGCTCCGCTCCCTCGCCGTCTACGGCGGCATGGACTATGATCGGCAGAAGCGCGAGGTCCTTTCCTCGCCCGTCGACCTGCTGGTCGCGACGCCGGGGCGTCTTCTCGACTTCGTGAAGAGCCATGTGATCAACCTCTCGAACGTCGACACGCTCGTCATCGACGAGGCGGACCGCATGCTGGACATGGGCTTCATCCCGGATGTCCGCCGCATTATGAGCTACCTGCCGCCCAAGAACAAGCGGACGACGATGCTCTATTCCGCAACGCTTGACGACACCGTGATGCGCCTGGCGATGAACTGGATGGAGGAGCCGTTCAAGGCCGAAGTCGAGAGCGAGACGAACGCGACCGACACGGTGAAGCAGGTTGTCTACGTCATCCAGGCGAAGGATAAGTTCAAGGTCCTCTACAACCATATCGCGCTCCATCCAGAGGCCCGCACGATCGTCTTCTGCAACCGCAAGTCGACGACGGAGGACGTCTACGAGTCGCTGAAGGTTCGCCATGTCTCGGTTGAGATGCTCTCGGGCGACGTGAACCAGAACAAGCGCCTCAAGGTGCTGGACGCGTTCCGCGACGGCGAGGTCAGGGTCGTGGTCGCGACGGACGTTGCGGGCCGCGGCATTGATGTGAAGGGGCTCGAGTACGTCATTAACTTCGACTTTCCCTACGAGGCCGAGGATTACGTGCACCGCATCGGCCGCACGGGCCGCGCGGGTGCCACGGGCGTCGCGATCTCGTTTGCGGACGAGTTCGAGAGCTGCCAGATTCCCGAGATTGAAGAGTACATCAAGGAGCCCTTGAAGTGCACCGTGATCGGTCCGGGCGATCCTCTGATGAAGGACATTCCGGCTCGCGGGTCGCGGCTTGCCGAGGTCGATGCGGCGGCGAAGGCTGAGGTCGACGCTCGCGAGGCGGCTGGCGAGGACGAGAAGGCGGCTGCTGCGAAGATGGTCGGTGCGAACGCCGTGACCGGCACGGGTAGGCCCGCGGTCCTTTCGACCGAGTGCCCGCAGCGCGAGCTTCCCACGTTCGAGCATGCGCTTGAGCCGAAGAAGGCGCCGCCGGACGAGTCCGACGTCTACTCCAAGCCCGTCGAGCAGAAGCAGAAGCTCGAGGAGTGGTCGGTGGAGAAATGACCGATCGTCAACTCGGGGCTGAAACCGACGCGCGGTGTCGATATCGTGCGCCGGTTTTTTGATATAATACTGCCATGAACATCGGTAAAAAGGAGCTTGCGAAGCTCATTGGGGGCTGAGGCGATGAAGGCGCTGCCAGACGGTGCAGATTCCGCGCGGGGCGAAGATTCTAGTCTACACGGACGACATCACCATCATGACCATCGGGATGCCGGCGTAGGATGCAGCACGTCAAAGTCGATCGGAATCTCGACCGTATGGCCATTGTCGCGGCCAGTTTTGGAGATATGAAGAAATGAGAATTGCGAAAAAGGTCCGGAAGCTTGCGCCTTACATCCACGGCGAGCAGCCGCAGGGAGTTGACGTCATCAAGATCAACACGAACGAGGCGGCGTATCCGCCGTCCGCGCAGGCGATGAAGGTCCTGAAGGACTTCAGTCCCGAGCTCCTTCGGCTCTATCCGTCCGCCGAGTGCGCCGAGCTTTGCGCGGCCCTTGCGAAGCTGAACAAGACGACGGCGGACCGCGTCTTCGTCGGCAACGGGTCGGACGAGATCCTCTCGCTCATGACGGACGCCTTCGTCGAGGACAACGAGTCGATCGGCACGCTGGATCCGAGCTATTCGCTCTATCAGACGCTTGCGGCGATCCGCGGCGTGAAGTGGGAAGGCTGGAAGAACGTGAAGGGGGTGAAGGGCGCCAAGGTGTCCCTCGCCCTCATTACCAGCCCGAACAATCCGACGGGCGTTCAGATTCCGCCAAAGGAAATCGCCGCATTCGCGAAGCGCTTCCGCGGTGTGGTGGTGGTGGACGAGGCTTACGTCGACTATGCGAAGGCGGACTGCATGAAGTTCGCGACGTCGAAGACGAACCGCAACATCATCGTGATGCGCACGTTTTCGAAGGCATATGCCCTTGCGGGCTTGCGCGTCGGCTACTGCGTGGGGCCGAAGGATCTGATTCAGGCCCTCTACAAGATTAAGGACAGCTACAATGTCGATGCGATCGCCCAGGCGGTCGCGCTCGCTGCCGTAAAGGACCAGCCCTACCTGAAGGCGCTCGTCCGCAAGGTTCTGAAGACACGCGCGTGGTTCGTCGCCGAGCTTGAGAAGCGCGGGTGGGACGTGATGCCGAGCGAGGCGAACTTCGTCTTCGCCCGTCCGCCCCGTCCGAAAACCGCGAAGGCTGACGCGAAATGGGTTTTCGAAGGCCTTCGCGCGCGCAAGATCTTCATCCGCTATTTCGCGGCTCCGAAGACGGCCGACCGTGTGCGGATTACCATCGGTACGGACGACCAGATGAAGCGCGTCATTCGGGCGATCGACGCGATCCT
>CADAKF010000031.1:0-14068 GCA_902788415.1 uncultured bacterium | reverse complement strand
TATCGGCATGAGGGCGGAAAGAACGTCGTGACCGTCCTTGTTTGACGTGTATTGTTTCGCAGTCAGGTTAACAATGCTGCTTTGCAGCGCAAAAAGGAAAGTATGAAAAAGTTGATGACAGTTGTTGCGGCGTCCGTTTGCGCCGTTTCGTTTGCTGCCGAGGAGGCTCCGAATCCCGAGACGGAACTCCAAGAGGAGGAGTCGAAGCTGTTCGAGGCGGGGCTTGATCTTGACCTCAACACGGCGTACATCTGGAGAAACGTCGTCCAGACCGACAAGCTGGTCTTCCAGCCGTGCCTGTGGGCCGACTTCACCGGTCTTGAGAACTTTTGGTTCGGATTCTTCTACTGGCAGAACTGGGACCTTTCGAGCGACCGTTCCGACGTCTATCGCCGCCGCCTGAACGAGTCGGATTACAACGTTCATGCGGGTATGACCGCGTGGGAGAGCGAAGACGGCGACATGAGCCTTGAGCTCGAGTTCGGACACGAGTGGTATGCCTATCACTTCGAGCGTCGGGAGGACGGCTCGTCTCTTTCGCCCTCGACACGCGAATTCTACCTTCACGGCAAGTTCGCGAACCCGGTTGTCGACGTCTACGGCCAGGTCAGTTGGCTTTATGACGACATCGGCGAGTGCAGCAGCGGCTGGTACTATGAGCTTGGCTTCAACAAGGAGGCCGACCTTGCGTCCTGGATCGACGTTCCCGAGGAGACTCTCATGCTCGGTCTCGACTGGAATCTGAGCTTTGGCGACGCGAATTACCTTCAGTATCTTCTGGGCGACGTCAACTGCAAGTATGATGATGACGACAACCTGATCGATTCTGACCGGCCGTTCGGCTTCGCGGGCACGACCGTCAAGGCGTACCTCACCTGGAACATCACTGATTGGATGGCGCTTACGGGCACGATCGCCTATACGGGGCTTCTCAACGACGAGGCGCGCAGTCAGTACAACGCCGACGGCGCCAGGGATGACAAGGACGTCCTCTGGGGCGGCCTCCGCCTGGCGTTCTCCTACTGACGCCTTTGTCCGCGGCCTGCGTTTGCAGGACGAAATTCAAAACCGCCGCATCTGGGATGCGGCGGTTTTTGGTATAATATGGGCATACTTTTTAAGGAGAGAAAGATGATTTTACTGCTTGGTTCCGATGCCTATTCGCCGTTCCGCATGGATGCGCTCAAGGATGCCATCCGGAAGCTTGATCCGAAGCTCGGCCCAGTGTCGATCGACGCAAAATGGGTCTATGCGCTGCAGACGAACGGCGCGTCCTTCGATCCCGAGGAGCTGAAGCGTGCGGCGACATTGCTGAATGCCGAGGGCGTGTGCGAGGGCGCGGACTTCTTCGTGACGCCGCGGAAGGGCACGATTTCGCCGTGGAGCTCGAAGGCGACGGACATCTTCCGGAACTGTGGGCTGAAGTCAATCCTGAGGGTGGAGCGGGGTATCCGCTACCGGGTCTCCGGTCTTGCGTCTAAAGCCCTCAAGCCTGAGTTCGCTCCCTACCAGGACGGATCGGAGGATGCCGAGCAGGTGAAGGCGTTTGAGGCGCCGAAGTGGGCGGCGGCGCTGTACGACAAGATGACCGAGGGCGTCTATGGCGACATCGCGGATATCTTCGATGTGGACGATCCGCGGCCCGGCCGCACGTATGACGTCCTCACGAAGGGCGTGGAGGCGATCAAGGAGGCGAACGAGGAAATCGGCCTTGCCATCTCCGAGCCGGAGATGAAGTACCTCGCCCAGAGCTTCAAAAAGGCGGGGCGTAATCCGACCGACACGGAGCTCGTGATGTTCGGCCAGGTCAACTCCGAGCACTGCCGTCACAAGATTTTCGGCGCGGAGTTCATCATCAACGGGAAGAAGCAGAAGGATTCGCTCTTCGGGATGATCAAGAACACCCACAAGAAGCGCCCTGAGGACACGCTCTCCGCCTACAAGGACAACTCGGCGGTCGTGACGGGCTTCAAGACCGATATCTTCGCGATTGATCCGAAGACGAACACCTACGGCTTCGCGAAGGACCAGCTCGACCAGCTTATGAAGGTCGAGACGCACAACCATCCGACCGCGATCAGCCCGTTCCCGGGCGCGGCGACGGGCGTCGGTGGCGAGATCCGCGACGAGGCGGCGACGGGCCAGGGCTCGCGCACGATCGCGGGCATCTGCGGCTTCATGGTGTCGAACCTCCGCATCCCGGGCTATCCGCAACCGTGGGAGCGCGTCTACGCCGACTTCCCGACGCGTCTCGCGACCCCGCTTCAGATCATGACGGAGGGTCCGATCGGCGGCGCGGCGTTCGGTAACGAGTTCGGGCGTCCCCAGCTCTGCGGTTTCTTCCGCACGTACGAGGGTCTCGTTGCGGGTGAGCTGCGCGGCTACCACAAGCCGATCATGCTCGCGGGCGGCATGGGCGTCATCCGCCGCAGCCAGGTGCAGAAGAAGGATGTGAAGGTTGGCTCGCTCATCGTCCAAATCGGCGGCCCCGCGATGCGCATCGGCCTGGGCGGCGGCGCGGCATCATCGATGATGACGGGCACCAACTCCGAAGCCCTCGACTTCAACTCCGTCCAGCGCGGCAACGCCGAGATGCAGCGCCGCTGCCAGGGCGTCATCGACGCGTGTTCGTATCTCGGGAAGGCGAATCCGATCCTGTCCATCCACGATATCGGCGCGGGCGGACTTTCCAACGGCTGCCCCGAGCTTGTTGAGGCGACGGGCGGTAGGTTTGAGCTTCGCGAGGTCCATAACGAAGAGATGTCGATGAACCCGATGGAGATCTGGTGCTGCGAGGCGCAAGAGCGCTATGTGCTCGCGCTCAAGCCTGAGGCCAAGGAATTCTTTGAGGATCTCTGCAAGCGTGAGCGCTGCCCCGTGGCGTTTATCGGCGTCGCAACGGGCGATGGGAAACTCGTCCTCAACGATAGCCATTTCGGTGACAGCCCGATCGATATGGACATCAAGGTCCTCCTCGGGAAGCCCCCGCGGATGGTCCGCAAGGTGAAGCGCACGACGAAGAAACACGTCCCGACGAACTTCGAGGGTGTGAAGCCGATCGATGCCCTGACTCGCGTCCTGCACCTTCCGGCGGTCGCGGACAAGACGTTCCTCATTACAATCACGGACCGCACGGTCACGGGGCGCGTCGCGCGCGACCAAATGGTCGGCAAGTACCAGCTCCCCGCGGCCGACTGCGCCGTCACGATGATGGGCTACAAGACCTATGAGGGACAGGCGATGGCGACCGGCGAGCGCACCCCGATCGCGCTTCTGGACGGTCCCGCGTCGGGCCGTATGGCGATTGCCGAGGCGATCACAAACCTCGCGGCGGCGGATGTCGGCGACGTGAAGCAGATCCGCCTCTCCGCGAACTGGATGGCCCCGTGCGGCGAGCCGGGCGAGGATGCGATTCTCTACGATACCGTGAAGGAAGTCGGCCTTAACTTCTGCCCGAAGCTGGGCGTGTCCATTCCGGTCGGCAAGGACAGCTGCTCGATGCACACGACGTGGGTGGATTCGAACGGCGTCCAGCAGAAGCAGGTCGCGCCCTTGTCGCTTGTCGTCTCGAGCTTCGCGCCCGTGAAGGATGCGCGGCTCACGCTGACGCCGGACCTCAAGCCCGATCCGGAGGGACAGAGCTCGTTTCTTGTCTATGTGGATCTCGGGAAGGGCGAGACGCCACTCGGTGCGACGGCCCTTGCGCAGGTCTACGGACAGCTCGGTGATACGCACGCCGATGCGGATGCGGCGCTCCTGAAGCGGTTCTTCAATGCGATGCAGAAGGTTGTGAAGGGCGGTCTCGCGATGGCCTACCACGACCGCGCGGACGGCGGCATCGTGACGACGCTCGCGGAAATGGCCTTTACGGGCGGGCGCGGCCTTGTGGCGAAGCTTCCGGACGGCGATGCGCTTGAGCAGCTCTTCAATGAGCAGCCGGGTGCGGTGCTGCAGGTTTCGGAGAAGAACCTCAAGAAGGTGCTCGCGGTCTTCAAGCAGGCGCGTGTTCCGGTGGCAATCGCCGGAGCGGTCGCGCGCAGCTCGCGCAATTTCGACGTCTTCGTCGGCGAGCGTCAGGTCATCAAGACGGATATCACGTACCTCCGCCGCTGCTGGTCGGAGACGACCTACCGGATGCAGGCCCTGCGTGACAACCCGGTCTGCGCCAAGCAGGAGTACGATAACGGGCTCGACGAGCGCGACCCGGGGCTGACGTATAAGGTTACGTTCGACCCGGAGGGGAAGGACCTTAGACAGGAGACGAAAGACGCGAAAGGTCTTGCGTCTAAGGTCTCAAGTCCTAAGATGTGTATCCTCCGTGAGCAGGGCGTCAACGGACACATCGAGATGGCGGCGGCATTCGCGCTTGCGGGCTTCGAGGCCGTCGACGTGCACATGAGCGATCTGATCGCCGGCAAGGTCGACTTGAAGGACTTCAAGGGTCTTGTCGCGTGCGGCGGGTTCAGCTACGGCGATGTCCTCGGCGCGGGCTCGGGCTGGGCGCGGTCGATTCTCTTCAACGAGCGACTGAAGGCGATGTTCAAGACGTTCTTTGAGCGTCCGGACACGTTCTCGCTGGGCGTGTGCAACGGCTGCCAGATGCTTTCGCAGCTCAAGGACATCATTCCGGGCGCGGAAGGGTGGCCGAAGTTCGTGAAGAACATCTCCGAGCAGTTTGAGGCGCGTCTTGCGACAATCGAGATCGAGGAGTCGCCGTCCATCTTCTTCAAGGGGATGGCGGGCTCGCGGCTGCCGATCCCCGTGGCGCACGGCGAGGGCCGCGTGTGGACGGATGGCTTTGCGCCGTCCATCTGCGCGGCGCACTTCGTGGACGGCTACGGCAATGCGACGACGCGCTATCCGTTCAATCCGAACGGTTCGATCGGCGGCCAGACGGCCTTCACCACGACGGACGGACGCGCGACGATCATGATGCCGCATCCGGAGCGCGCGTTCCGCGCCTCGCAGCTCAGCTACAACGACGGCACGTTCAAGGTGAACGGACCTTGGATGCGCATGTTCGAGAACGCCTACCGCTTCGCGACGGAGGCGCTGTGAATAGGCGTGGGTTCATTGGCGGGCTGGGCGGACTGATCGCGACGGCGGCGTTGCCCGGATGTCGGACGGATGAGCCATCCGTTTTCTCGCAGCGCGGCAATTTCGAACGACTGGCGCTTGGCTATGCGCACATCAAGGTCGGGGCGACGGCACCGTTTTCGCTGCTGCACATCTCCGACACGCATTTGACGTCCGTCTACGACGATGAATCGGACGTGAAGCAAAAGCTGGCGAAAATCCGCACGCAGACCTTTGGCGGGTGCCAGGAGGAGGCGCTCAGAGATTCGCTCGCCTGGGCGAAGTCGAACGTCGACTTCGTGGTTCATACGGGTGATCTCATTGACTTCCAGTCGCGGGAAAACCTCGACCTTGTGAAGAAGTACTTCGGCACGGGCGCGGCGAAGGTCGCGTCCGCCGGCAATCACGAGTTCAGTCCCGAGATGTGGATGAGCGCCGTCAAGGAAGAGCATACGGAAGCCTACAAGGATCGAACGCGCAAGGACCTGCAGGCGGCGTTTCCGTATGATCTGCAGTTCAACGCGACGGTCGTCAACGGCGTCAACTTCATTGCGATGGACGATGTCTACGGTTATGTGCCGCCGGCATGCGTGGAGAAGTTCCACGCCGAGGTGAAGAAGGGCCTGCCGATCGTCCTTTGCATGCACGTGCCGTTTTATACGGACGGCATCTGGCGCGCGAACACGAAGTTCTGGACGTCCTCCGCGCAGCACGGCAAGCCGAATTTCTTCCGCACGGCAGCGGTTCCGGACGCGCGCGGCGACTACGTGGCGCAGCAGCAGGATCCGGTGACGCGCGAGTTCATCGCCTATCTCAAATCCGAGAAGCTCCTGAAGGGAATTCTCGCGGGACACCTCCACATAACCATACAGGATCGTTTCTCGCCGACGGCGATGCAATACGTCGTCGGTGGTAACTTCCTGTTCCACGGACAGGAAGTGCTGTTCACCTGACGCGGCCGTTACTTGGCCGCGGCGGAGATCTTGTCGGAGAGGCTCTTCTGGAACCGGTCGAACTCGGGCGTACCGGTCGGCTTGTCGTTCCAGTCGATGAACGTTTGCTGGAGATCCATGAAGAACTTGCGGACGTCCGCCTTTTCGGCGAGCGAGTAGTCCGTCAGAAGCGCTTTTTCGACCAGGTCGAACATGACCTTCTGGCGGGCGACGGGCGTCGAGGCATCCGTCTCACTGAAGGCGTTCTGCTGGAGGTAGACCGCATCGAGGAACTCGGCCTTCAGGTAGGTCGTGAAGTCCTCGAGGGAGGTGCCTTCCTCGCCGACGACCTTCATCATCTGTCCGACCTCGTTGCCCTTGCGCAGAATGGCGCGGGCCTTTTCAACGCGGGACTGCTCGATGACGGAATTGTAGTGGCTCCAGCTGTCGAGCGGGTCGATCGCCGGATAGCGCCGCGCGTCCGAACGGGCGCGGGAGAGTCCGTGGAAGCCGCCGACCACCTTGAGCGTCGCCTGGGTGACGGGCTCGTCGAAGTTGCCGCCCGCCGGCGAGACCGTGCCGCCGATCGTGACGGAGCCGGTCGAGCCGTCGCGGAGCTTGACGCGTCCCGCGCGCTCGTAGAACGCGGCGATGCGCGACTCGAGATAGGCCGGGAAGGCCTCCTCGCCCGGGATCTCCTCGAGGCGTCCCGAAAGCTCACGCATGGCCTGCGCCCAGCGCGAGGTGGAGTCCGCAAGGACGAGCACATTGAGGCCCATCTGGCGGAAATACTCCGCGAGCGTCACGGCCGTGTAGACGGACGCCTCGCGGGAGGCGACTGGCATCGAGGACGTGTTGCAGATGATGATCGTCCGCTTCATGAGCGACTGGCCCGTCTTGGGGTCGATCAGCTCGGGAAACTCCTTCAGCGTCTCCACGACTTCGCCGGCGCGTTCGCCGCATGCGGCAGAAATGACGATGTCGACCTTGGCGTAGCGGGCGGTCGTCTGCTGGAGGACCGTCTTGCCAGCGCCGAAGGGGCCGGGAATGCAGTAGGTTCCGCCGACCGCGACCGGAAAGAACGTGTCGATCGTGCGGATCGTGGTCTCCAGGGTCTCCGTCGGCTCGAGACGCTCGCGGAAGCACTTGATCGGCACCTTCACCGGCCAGCGCTGGAGCATGGTGACGGGGAAGGTGGAGGAGGTGGAGGAGGTGGTGAGTTCAGCGATGGTGTCGGTGACGGTGTAGTCGCCGGCGGGGACGAGAGACTTGATCGTGTAGGTGCCGCGGAGGGCGAAGGGGACCATGATCTTGTGCCCTGGCATCGTCTTGTTGTCGAAAATGCCCTCGGTGACCCAGCCGAGCGCATCGCCGGCCTGGACCTTGTCGCCGACCTTGGCGGTCGGATGGAAGTCCCACTTGCGGTCACGCGGGAGACCCGGCAGGTACATGCCACGCTGGAGGAAGAATCCGGCGTCCTTGGAGATCTTGCTGGCTTCGGCCGCGAGTTCGGCGAGCGGATTCTGCAGTCCATCGTAGACCTGTGCGAGCATGCCTGGGCCAAGCTCGGCCGCGAGGAGCTCGCCTGTGAACTCGACATCCGTCCCGACCGCGAGGTCGGTCGTGGACTCGAAGACCTGCATGTCGCACTTTTCGCCGCGGACGCGGACGATTTCCGCCATCAGCTTCTTCTCGCCGAGCTTCGCGTAGCCGACTTCATTCTGGGCGACCGCACCGTCGAATTTGACGGTAATCATGTTGCCGTTGATGCCTGTGATTTTTCCTGTTGTCATGTTTTAAGCCGTGTAGAGGTGAAGAGATGAAGAACGGTAGAACGAGATTAGCGTTTGGTTTCCGATGTCAGACGATCGAAGGAGGCGTTGCCGGCGTCCTTGGAGATGAGCGTGCGCTTCAGGGCGATTTTGAGGCGAATCGCATAGGTCGCGAGGGCGCCCTTGCCGAGGGGTTCGGACGGCGGGGTGAGTTCGCCAGCAGCGTCCCACCAGACGCGGTCGAGGAGCTCGTCGCGCTTGGCGACGTCCTTTTCCTGGAAACAGGCGAGAACGCGGTTCTTCCAGTAGAGCGAACAACCCTCTGAAGGACGCTTGAAGCGCTCGCCGCCGCGCGCCTCGGCGACGGCGTTGCGCAGCTGAGTCTCGAGATCGGCCCAGACCTTTGCCTGCGGGGACGGGACGTCCCCGCCCCCCTGGACGAACTTCTCCCAGGAGAGGGGGGCTGGCGCGTTAAAGGCCAGGGTGGGTAAACTTGAAACAATGTAATCGACAGACATTACTTCAAAAGTTTCGCCAGGTCGGGGCGGAGGCGCTTGGCGAGCTCGGTTGAAAGGGTTTCGACCGTGAAGTCGTGTTCGACGCGGCCGCCGTCGAGTCTGACGGTGAAGCCAGTGCCGAGCGTGTCATCGGTGGTCAGGGTGAAGGACGTGAGACGTGAGATTTGAGACTTGAGCGCGGCGGCGAGCTTGGCGCCGCAGCGGATCTCGCCGGGGCCGGTCAGGTCCTTGATCGCTTCGGTGACAAGGGCTGTCGCCGTCTTCTCGTCGGCAAGTGCCCTGTCAACATCCTTCGCGAGCAGATTTTCCAGAAGGGATGTGATGGTGTCCTTGACGCCGAGGACGACGTCGCGCGCAGACTGTCGGAGGGTCTCGGCGCCTCGCGTGGCATAGTCCTTGGCGGCGGCGTCCGCATCAGCCTTTGCCTTGTCTGCCTCGGCCCTCGCGGTCTTGACGATTTCATCCGCCTTAGCCTTTGCCGCGTCGACGATCTTCTTTGCTTCCGCTTCGGCCTTTTCGACGCCATCGCGGTTGATTTTCTCAAGTAAGCCCTGCAGGTCTTCCATGGTTTCGTGACTCCTTCCAGAATATGACGCCAATTATATTATTTTGGCGGACGGCGGTCAAGTTGCCATGGTGCCCGATTTCGTGTATACTACGGGTTACTATGAAAGCAAACTTTTCGCTGTTGTCCGTGGCGGCCATAGCCCTTGCCGCCGAGTCTACATTTGCCGCGCCGCCGTGGGAGGATCCGGCCGTCAACGCCATCAACCGCCTGCCGGCGCGGACGTTCTCCGTCCCGTGCGAGACGGAGGACCTGGCGCTCGACATCATGCAGAACCGGCGGCCGAAGGAGGCGTCGAAGTGGGTGCTGTCGCTGAACGGCACGTGGGATTTCAAATGGAAGTCGGCGACATCCATTTCCGACTGGGAGAAGACGGGGAAGATCAAGGTGCCGTCCTGCTGGCAGCTGGAGGGCGAGTACGATCCGCCGCTCTACACCAACGTGCGGTATCCGATCGCGATGGATGCGCCGCGGGTGACGAAGGAGCCGGAGGACAAGAGCTGGACGGCGCACAAGTACCGCAATCCGGTCGGACTCTACACGACGACCTTTCGGCGTCCGTCGTGGCGCTGGCTCTTCCGCCGGACGATCCTCCGCTTCAACGGCGTCTCCTCTGCGTTCTTCGTGCGGGTGAACGGCAAGGACGTCGGCTACGCCGAGGACAGCCGCCTGCCGTCCGAATTCGACCTGACGTCCTACCTCAAGTGGTTCGGCGAGAACACGATCGAGGTTGAGGTGCACAAGCACTGCGACGGCACGTATCTCGAGGACCAGGACTTCTGGCGTCTTTCGGGCATCTTCCGCGACGTTTACATCATCTCCGAGCGTAAGAGCGCGCCGTTTGATCTCATCGTCGAGACGAAGCTTTCGGACGACCTGAAGAGCGGCTCCTTCATCGTCCGCGACGAGAAGGGCAACGTCCTCAAGGAGCGCCAGGTCGCCGACGTGAAGCTCTGGTCGCCGGAATATCCCTATGTCTATCTGACGCCGCTCGAGAACAAGTGGGGCTGGTGGATCTTCGGTGGAACGGATTACCGCGCCGTCACGTTCGGCTTCCGGAAGGTCGAGATCCGGGATGCCGTCCTCTACCTGAACGGCAAGCGCCTGCTCGTCAAGGGCGCGAACCGCCACGAGATGCAGCCGGAGGGCGGCTATGCGGTGTCGCCGGAGGGCATGCGGAGGGACGCCATCCTCATGAAGGAGTACAACATCAACGCCGTCCGCACATGCCATTATCCGGACGATCCAGCGTGGTATGACATCTGCGACCGCGAGGGCATCATGGTCTGCTGCGAGGCGAACAACGAGTCGCACGGCTACGGCTACGGCGCGGAGTCGCTCGCGCACCGCAAGGACTACGAGCAATCGTTCGTCGAGCGCGGCACGCGCATGGTCCGGACCTACCGCAACCATCCGTCGATCATCTACTGGTCGATGGGCAACGAGTGCGGCGACGGCGAAAACTTCACGGTGCTGAAGAAGGCGATGAAGGCGATTGATCCGACGCGTCCAATCCACTATGAGCGCGCCGAGGATGGCGACAACACCGACATCTACGCAATGATGTATGCGCCGCCGGCGGAGGTCGAGAAGTATGTCGCGAACAAGCCGAAGAAGCCCTTTGTCCTCTGCGAGTACACGCACGCGATGGGCAACTCGAACGGCGGCGTCCAGGAGTACTGGGACCTGGCGGAGAAGTATCCGTCCTTCCAGGGCGGGTTCGTCTGGGACTTCGTCGACCAGGCGCTCTGGAAGACGGACGCGCGCGGGAAGTGGCTCGCGTACGGCGGCGACTTCGGCGACAAGCCGAACGACGACAACTTCTGCTGCAACGGGCTTTTTGACGCGCTCCGCAATCCTCATCCGGGCGCATTCGAGATTAAGCACGCCTACAGGAATGTCAGGTGTACGGCGTTCGATTTCAAGACGGGGAAGGTGCGCATCCGCAACGACTTCCTCTTCAAGACGCTGAACGAGGACTACTTCTGCGAGTGGGATGCGCTGGACGCGAATGGAAAGCGCACGGCGCGCGGTAGTTTCGAGTTCGAGTCGCTCGGGCCTGGTCAGGCGGCCGACTTCGCCTTCGAGGGCTTCTGCGGCGATTCCGTGACGGTCAGCATCTACGATGACGACGGCCTTATCGCCTGGGACTCGTTCACGAAGCCGTTTGTGCCGAAGAATCCAAAGTCGAAGGCTGAAGTCGAACAGCGGACGGGCTCTTCCTTTGACTCGGGACTTCGACTTCGACTCAATCTCTGGCGGGCGCCGACGGACAATGACCGGGGTTGGAACATGCCGGAGGTCTGCAAGGTGTGGAAGGATGCGACCATGTCGCAGAAGCTGCCGGCGGGGGTGAAGAGCGACCTCAAGACCGCGAAGCTCGAGGACGGCTCGACGCTCGTCGACTGGACGCTGACCGTTCCGAAGGGCCTGCCGCCGATCCCGCGCGTTGGCCTCACGTTCACCGTCCCGAAGACGAACCTGGTCGAGTACGTCGGACTTGGTCCGTGGGAGAACTACGCTGATCGCGCGACGGCGGCGATGTTCGGGACCTACAAGGCGTCCGTCGGACTCGTCTCCGGCTTCGCCCATCCGAAGATGGGCACGATCGCCTATCCGGCGGATCGGCTCAATCCCGACAACTACATTGAGCCGGGCGAGCAGGGCTACCGCACGGGTTGCCGCCGTCTCACGGTCGGCGGCGTGACGGTCGAGGCGGTGAACGCGCCGTTTGGCTTCAACGTGTGGCCGTATCCGCAGACGATGCTCGAGGGCAAGAAGCATCAGTGGGAGCTGAAGGCTGCGGACGAGCTTACGGTCAACGTCGATGCCGTGCAGATGGGCGTCGGCGGCGACAACAGCTGGGGTGCGCGTCCGCATGCGAAGTACATGCTGGGCGAAGGCACCTATCATCTTGTTTTCACGATCAAGGGACTTAAGTAAATGGCGAAGCTTCATTTGGGCGTTCTGGGCTCCGGGGCGGGCTCGAACATGCAGTCAATTGTCGACGCGATCGAGGCGGGGACGCTCGACGCGGAGATCAAACTGGTCTTGGCGGACTTTCCGGACGCGAAGATTCTCGACCGGGCGAAGAAGCATAACATCCCGTGTCAGTATCTCGACTGCGCGCCGTGGAAGACGAAGCTTGAGGGCGTCGCCGAAGACAAGTGCATCGAGCTTTTGAAGAACGCGGGTGTAGACACGGTCGTCCTCGCGGGCTTTATGCGGATTGTGAAGCCCAAGCTCCTCGCAGCGTTTCCGAACCGGGTTCTCAATATCCATCCGGCTCTTCTTCCAGCGTTTCCGGGTGTCCACAGCTGGACGCAGGCGCTCGACTACGGGTGCAAGGTCGCGGGCGTCACCGTGCACTTCGTCGACGCGGGGACGGATTCAGGTCCGATCCTTGTCCAGAAGGCGGTGCCGGTCCTCGAGGATGACACGCCCGAGACGCTGCATGCACGCATCCAGGTGCAGGAGCATCTGGCGTTTCCTGAAGCGCTGAATATTTTAGCGAAGGGGAATTACAGGATCGAGGGAAGAAGGGTGCGAATCCTAATGTAATGTGGAAATGTGGGAGTACGATAATGAGAAATTGGGGATAATGAGAAAATGAGGAAGTGTTGCAATCTCGCATTTCCTCATTCTCATATTTCCATGTTCTCACATTACATTAAACCACTATGTTAGATGTGTATTTAGCTTTGGTTGAACAAACTCTCTCTGAGGTGCTGCCGACTTCTCGTCCGGCTGTTCTCTCCGAGGCCATGCGCTATGCCGTCGGGACGGGCGGCAAGCGGATTCGTCCGCTCGTGTGCCTCGCATCCGCAGTCGCTGTCGGTGGCAAGGCCGAGGACGCGAAGTATCCCGCCGCGGCGATCGAACTTCTCCACAACTACACCCTGATCCACGACGACCTGCCGGCGATGGACAATGACCGGGAGCGCCGTGGCAAACCGACGGTGTGGGTCAAGTTCGGTGAGGCGAACGCGATTCTCGCGGGCGACGCCCTGCTGGCGCTCGCCTATCAGGTTGCGGCGAAAGCGCCGCGGAACGTCGCGGCGATTGTCGACGTGCTGGGCGAGAAGGGCGTCGGGGTGGTGATGGGACAGGTGGAAGACGTTGCATGTTCAAAGTTTGAGGTTTCGAAACCTCAAACGTCAAACGTCAAACCTCAAACGGATGATTTCATCTACCGCCACAAGACCGCCGATCTGTTCATCGCGGCGGCGGCGATGGGTGGGCTTGCGGGCGGCGGGGGCGAGGCCGATGTCGCAGCGCTCAAGGAGTTTGCGCTCAACCTCGGGCTCGCGTTCCAGTACGAGGACGATTTGCTGGACGGGGACAGTCCCTATTCGCGCGAAAAGACCGAGCGGCTTGTCCGCGAGACGACGGCAGCGGCCGTTGCGGCGCTCGACCAGTTGCCGTGCGACACGACATTTTTGCGCGAGCTCGCGCACAAGCTGATTGGACGAAAGGTTTGATTCTCAAGCATCGAGATACGGAAGTCCTGCGGTTTGACTGGGTGAAGCCGTTCGGCGTGAAGAACGTCGAGGTGAACTCCGCCGCCGAGCGATTCCTGCCGCTTGCGTTCCGCGAGCATGTGCGGAAGGAGCCGGAATCGCTGCGGTACTGGCTGGAGGAGTGGCTGCTTCACCGCACGCCGCCGCTCAAACGTCGAGGAATCAGCGACATGCTTCGCCACCTCGGGTTCTTCGAGGACGATCCTGATTGGAAGCGGAATCTCGTCACCTTCAGCCGGGGGTTGTCGCTTAACGATGTGCATTGGGTCGTTAAGGACGATTCGTCCGAAAAGTGGGCGACGGCGAACCTTTACGACAATCCGTTTTCTACGGCGGTTGCGTCCATGGCCTTTACCGGCGACAAGCGCACGAGCGTACGCGACGCCTCGACTTCGCCGGAGTATTCGACGAACGGCAATCTCCGCAAGTGCTGGCGGCGGCTGAATGGACAGGTGCTGCTCTACAAGGGCAGTGGACACGACGACGGCGGCTTTTTCGAGCACCGCAACGCCGTCGGCTACGAGCCGCTCTCCGAATACTATGCCGCGCAAATTGCCGCGGCGATGAAGCTGCCGCACGTTCCCTACGACCTCGCGCAGTTCAAGCACCGGCTCTGCTCGACGTGTCCGCTCTTTACGAGCGACAAGACAGGCTTTCTCGCCGCACGGTATGTGCTCAACCGCGA
>CADAKF010000030.1:12016-27244 GCA_902788415.1 uncultured bacterium | reverse complement strand
ACGACGTATCTTGGCGGAGCGACGCCGAATCCGTGCGTGCGGTGCAACGAGACGGTGAAGTTCGGGCTTTTGCCGCGGGCGGCGTTCGGGCTTGGCTGCGAGCGATTTGCGACCGGACACTATGCTCGCACTGTCTCTCGTCTTTCGTCTCCCGTCCTTCTTCGGGCCGTCGACCGTTCCAAGGACCAGAGCTACTTCTTGTATCGGGTGAAGCCGGAGATTCTGGAGAGGACGATCTTTCCGCTCGGCGAGCTGACGAAGGACGAGGTGCGCGCGAAGGCGCGGGCGTTCGGACTGGAGGTCGCGGAGAAGGGCGACAGCCAGGACTTCTGCGGCGGCGATCCGATGAAGGTCGTGAACGAGCCGGATCGCGAGGGCGAGGTCGTGACGGTCGACGGAAAGGTTATCGGCAGGCACCGCGGATATTGGAACTACACGGTCGGCATGCGCAAGGGTCTCGGCATCGGCGGTGGGACGCCGTATTACGTGGTTGCGCTTGATGCGACGCAGAATCGCGTAATCGTTGGCTTCAAGGCGGATGCGGTGCGGTATGATCTGGAGCTGACGGATACGGTCGGAACGATTGACAAGTCGCTGCCGGTCAAGGTGCGCAGCGCAGGTGAACCGCGGCTTCTGAAGGACGGCATCGCGGGCATTGCGCCGGGGCAGAGCGCGGTCTTCTACGACGGTGATGCCGTGGTCGGTGGGGGTATCATTACGCAAGCAGGATAGAATCGGTCGGTTTTGGATGGAAAAATTGTCAGAATCGGCCGCATGAGTGACCGATTCTGTGGTATAATATGGGCCAAAGTGACCGATTCAATGGGGATAAAATGAACAATACAGACAAGATAATTGACTTTTTACATTATCATCCTGGTATTTCTCGCCAGGAATTGATGGATGGGCTTGATCTGGGTGTTAAAGACACTCAGATGAAGAAATTTTTGAGTTCTTGTATTGCCGATGGTTTTGTACGTACGGAAGGTAAGGCGCGGGCGACGCGTTACTTTATCACGCCGAAAGCGCATCTTTTGCGAACGATAGATCTTGATACGTATTATGCAACGCCCATTGCGAATCGGGCAATGCAGACCTCGTACAATTTTGAACTGATTCGCGAGGAGCTTCCGCGAGTTGACATCCTGACGGCTGATGAGCGCAAATTCCTGACGGATCGTGAAGTGGCGTTCCGCGAGCGGATGAAGGATATGCCGAGGGCGATTTATCTGAAGGAAATGGAGCGGCTTGGAATTGACCTGAGCTGGAAGTCTTCGGAGATCGAGGGAAATACTTATACATTGCTGGAGACCGTCAACTTGCTGAAGGACAAGATCGAAGCGAAGGGCAAGAAGCGGGAAGAGGCCATTATGCTTCTGAATCATAAGGAGGCGCTCAAGGCCATTGTCGAGCGTCCCGAGTGGTTTCAGACGATTTCTCTGTCACGGATGGAAGATATTCATTCGCTGCTGATCGAGGGATTGGGAGTCGAGCGCAATCTTCGGCACATCCGAGTTGGAATCTCGGGAACGAATTACCGTCCGCTGGACGTTGAAGCGCAGATTCGCGAAGCCGTCGAAGACATGTGCGTTCTCGTGAATGGCAAGGAGGATCCTTACGAAAAGGCCATGTTGACATTGCTGCTGATCGCCTACATCCAGCCCTTTGCCGACGGGAACAAGCGAACGAGTCGGCTGATGTCCAATGCCCTGCTGATTGCGAACGGGGTCTGTCCTCTGTCGTTTCGGACGGTTGCAGCGGACGACTACCGGGCGGCGCTGCTGCTCTTCTACGAGCAGAACAACATTTCGGCGTTCAAGCGGATGTTCCTGGAACAGGTCGAATTTGCCCTGCGCGAATACTTCTGATTGGTGATATAATATGAGCATGAACGCAGCAGACTACATTCACGGGATGGCCGTCCGCGCACGAGCGGCCGCGGGCGAGCTCGCGAAGCTCTCGACCGCCGAGAAAAACGCCGCGCTTGAGGCGATTGCGAAGGCGCTGGAGAAAAGCGCCGCGGAGATCCAGAGGGCGAATGCCGTCGACGTCGCGAAGGCGAAGGAGAACGGACTCTCCGCGGCGATGGTCGACCGCCTGACGCTCACGGACGCGCGCTTCCAGTCGATGGTGGAGGGCGTCCGCCACATCGCGACGCTGCCCGATCCCGTCGGCGGGACGCTCTGGACGCGCGAGCGTCCGAGCGGCATCACGATCAACAAGGTGCGCGTGCCGTTCGGCGTGGTGGCGGTCGTCTTCGAGAGCCGTCCCAATGTCTTCATCGACACGGCGGCGCTGTGCCTCAAGACGGGCAACGCCGTCATTCTGCGCGGCGGCAAGGAGGCGATCGAGAGCAACAAGGCGCTGGCGAACTCTGTTCGCAGAGGTTTGGAAGGTTTGGAAAGTTTGGAAGGTTTGGCGGATGCCATTCAGCTGGTCGAGGTTCTGGATCACCAGGCGGTCAACGAGCTGGTGCGGAGCGTGGGCCTCATCGACGTCGCGATTCCGCGCGGCGGCGAGCGGCTGATCCGCGCGATGTGCGAGGCCGCCCTCATTCCAGTGCTCAAGCACTACAAGGGCGTCTGCCACGTCTATGTCGACGACGAGGCCGATCTCGGCATGGCGCTGTCGATCCTCGACAACGCGAAGACGCAGCGTCCGGGCGTCTGCAACGCCGCGGAGTGCCTTCTGGTCCACAAGAAGCTCGCGCCGCTCTTTATGCCGATGGTCGAGGCGTGGGCGAAGGACAAGGGCGTGACGCTGCACGAGAACGAGGCGGGGACGGAATACCTTTCGCTGGACATCAACGTGGCGCTCGTCGAGGACTATCGCGCGGCGATCGACTTCATCAACGCGCATTCCTCGCATCACTCGGAGTGCATCGTGACGAACAACGCCGCGCGGGCGAAGGAGTTCCTGCGCGATGTCGACTCGGCGTGCGTCTACCACAACGTCTCGACGCGCTTTACGGACGGCGGCGAGTTCGGGATGGGCGCGGAGATCGGCATCTCGACGGACAAGCTGCACGCGCGCGGTCCGATGGGCCTCGAGGAGCTGTGCACCTACAAGTATCAGATCACGGGCGACGGAGTGATTCGCGGTTAAGAGGTTAAGCGATTAAATGAAAAACAAGTCAGCAGCTCTGTTTCTCGTCTTCTGTCTCGCGTCTTCCGTCCTTTCGGCCGAGACGTACGTTGGGCTTTCGGGGTCGGTGACGCTGCCGCAGGGCGGGTCGCGGATGCATCGTGTCGGCGGCGCGGCGATCCGCGGCGGAACGTATCTGACCGAGGACTGGGCGGTCGAGGGCGAGGTCGCGTGGCTCGAGAACTTCGCCGGCTTGGGCGTGCAGGCGCTCGGGCACTTCCAGGGCTGGGGCCTCTACGGCGACCTCTTCGGCTACTCGCGGTTCGATCCGTTCGTGACGCTGGGCGCGAAGGGCTGGGTCGGCGACGGCTGCGGACAAGTCGGGCCGAAGGCCGGCCTCGGCGCGTTCTATCATCTCACCGACAGCTGGTCGCTCCGCGCGGACGCGGATGCGACGCTCGGCCTTGAGACCAATTGCGAAATGCTGTACTCGATTTCCGCCGGATTTCAATACGCGTTCTAAACGATAGGTCTAGGTCGGAGGTCGAAGGTCTACAATGGACGGTCCATTTAATAATGACCTAAAAACATGAAAGACTGTAGAGAAGAGTGGTATGACAAGGACGCGAAGGTCGCGGTGACGATCGTCGATGTGACGAGCGCGGCGCAGGAGCTCGCGCGGGGACATCTCGCCGGCCCGACCGCGGCGCATTACCTCACCGAGGCGCTCGTGTCCGTCGCGCTCCTCGGCGCGGAGATGTCCGAGAAGGACGAAACCGTCATCCTGCAGGCGAAGTGCTCGGGGCCGCTCGGCGGCTACAATGTCGAGTGCACGGCGCAGGGCACCTTGCGCGGCTATACGGAGAAGAAGGTTCTTGATGGTTTCGACGGACTCGGGAAACCGAAGGACAAGATGGTTCTCGGCGACCAGCAGATCCAGGTCACGCGCTCCGTGCCGGGCCGGATCCTCTCGCAGGGCATCTCGACGTCGCTGGACGGCTATTTTGCCGGCTCCCTGCAGCGCAAGGCCTGCCTCAAGGTCGAGGCGGCCGTGAGCGACGAGGTGGAGATTCTCGAGGCGCGCGGCATTCTCGTCGAGGACATGCCGGACGCGAAGGGCCCGATGGTCTGCTGCAAGACGGACGATCTTAAGTCGCTCGCCGTCGCCTCGCGCAACATCCTGAAGCAGCTTGGGCTCGAGAAGGCGGAACTCAAGAAGACGACGCCGCTCAAGTTCGCCTGCCGCTGCTCACCCGACCGCGCCGTTGCGATGCTCTCGGCGCTGTCTGAGGAGGAGCGCAAGGCGCTTCCGCCGACAATCGACATCACCTGCCACATGTGCGGCAAGACATTTACCGTGAAGGTTTAAACACAGAGGCACGGAGACGCAGAGGCGTATGGAAAGAAGAGTTGTCGTTGAGATCGATCTGAAGGCCCTTGTGCGGAACTACCGCAAGATCGCGGCGCATGTGAAGCCGGCGAAGGTGCTGTGCGTCCTCAAGGCCAATGCCTACGGACTCGGCGTCGGTGCGTACGCGAAGGCGCTCGCCAAGGCCGGCTGCACGATGTTCGGCGTCGCCGAGCCGTACGAGGCGCTGG
The DNA here is from genome assembly GCA_902788415.1 of uncultured bacterium. Taxonomy (GTDB): domain Bacteria; phylum Verrucomicrobiota; class Kiritimatiellia; order RFP12; family UBA1067; genus UBA1067. Next base: position 22,561 of record CADAKF010000030.1, on the reverse strand, counting down.
AGCTTCAGAAGGCGCTCAAGTCTTGTGTCTCAGGTCTCAAGTCCTCGGCTAAGGACGTTAGACGCAAGACGAAAGACGCTAAGTTCGAGATTCAGATTCTCTCAAGCATTTTGCCCGATGAGATTCCCGCGATGGTGCGGGCGGGCGTCATCCTGCCGGTCATTGACGTGGCGACGGCGAAGCTCATCAGCGCGGCGGCGGTGAAGGCGAAGGTTGTCGCGAAGGTTCACTTCAAGCTCGACACGGGCATGGGGCGGCTCGGGATTCTCGCGAAGGACGCGCTCGCCGTGATGCGCGAGGTGAAGAAGTTTCCGAACCTCGACTGCGAGGGCGTGTTCTCGCACTTTCCGATGGCGTACGATCCGAAGGATCCGTTCACGAAGCGGCAGATCAGGCTCTTTAAGTCGATTGTGGCGGCGGCGGAGAAGGAGGGCTTCAAGTTTAAGAAAGTGCACATTTCCGCGTCGGACGGCATCAACAACTTTCCGGAGACGGCGAAGAGGCCGTTCACGGTCGTCCGCACGGGCATCAACCTGCACGGCAGCTTCGATCCCTACGGCAAGAAGGCGCTGAAGGTCGAGCCGGTTCTTTCGCTGAAGACGCGCGTCGCGCAGGTCAGGGAGCTGCCGGCCGGGACGACGCTCGGGTACGGACGCACCTGGTGCCTGGCCGCGCCGACGAAGGTGGCGACGATTTCGGCGGGCTATGCGGACGGGCTTCCGCTCGCGCTCACGAACCGCGGCTTTGTCTTCATCGGCGGCAGGCGCTGCAAGATCATCGGACGCATTTCGATGGATTACACCACGGTCGACGTCTCGAACGTTCCGAACGTAAAGCCAGGCGACGAGGTTGTCTGCTTCGGCATGTGCGGAAGGGATTCGATTACCCCGGACGACTGGGCGGTCCTGAAGGGCACCCACGCCTACGACATCATCTGCTCCCTCGGCAACCGCGTCCAGCGTGTCGTCAAATAATCGTCCGAGCGCAAGCGTTGCTCCGGTCAGGAGAGGACCACTTCGGGACGAAACATGTCGATTCCCCTCGGCGTCGGATCGCGAAAGCTCCTGCTCGCTGCGGATCGGAAAGTTGCCGCTCAGTCTCGTCCCTCGGATTTGCGCTTTTCACCGAAGACAAGGTGCTCTGTCGAGCCTGCCTTGCCTCGGTGCATATCGCTGGTTGCGGGCGCAAGTCCTTCTTACGCTTGCAAATCCTCACTCCTCATTCGCGGCACTTCCCGATCCTCCGCTCGTGCCGCGCCCCTCTTCACCCTGCAACAAGAAGTCGTTGAAGAGGTCGGAACGGCGGAACGAGCTTGCGAGTGACGCGCGGAGGGAAGGAGAGGGACACTGAGAATTTTTGCTGGTGCGGGCGGGACTGGCGACGCCTTGCTTTACCTTACTCGGTTTGGCGGAAGCAAAAGCCAGAGACTTTCTTAACCTCGGGGATGTCCTGCCCGCGGGACCAGCAAAAACTTCGAAGTGGTCCTCTCCTGACCGGAGCAACGCAATAGGTTGAGGTTGGCGGTTTCGTCAACCGGTACTCGGTCAGTCAACACCGCTCGCGCGGTCTTGACCGACCTCGGCATCTGAGCATCTGAGCAAAAGGGCATCTGAGCATTTCGAGGCATGACAGTCGGGACAATCTCCGCGCGCACAGGGATTGGCAAGGGAACGCTCTTCGGCGAGCATGCACGCCTCTCGGAACGCAGAATGTCAGAAGTTCGTTCCGGCGTTCATGAGTCTGTTGCGCGAAGCCATGCAGTTGCGGGGGCGAGGGCTGGAGGACGGCGATTATTACGATACGCGGCGTCCGACGGACGGTCATCGCACGGAAGGTTTGCGGCTGCGATGGACCCGGGCATCTGCATCCCTGACTTGCTCTTCCCGTTGCCGACACACAAGGCAGAACTCGGTCGGCGACGGGTGGGGACCCGTCGCGTTTAGAAAAAGCGGGGAGAAGCCGCATATGCCTTTCAGACAATGGGAAGATCCTGAAAGCCGACTGCGGCTTCGGACTCGACGACTCGAAAAGCTCAGATGCACTTTTGCTCAGATGCTCAGATGCCGAGATCAGTCAACCGCTATATTTTGATATAATATCCTTCAATATGGCGAAGGATTATGGAGATACCAGCATCAAGACGCTGGATCCGGTGACGCATATCCGCACGCGTCCCGGCATGTACGTCGGCGAGCCCGGCACGGGCGCGATGTACCACGACTGCATTTACATCCTCATGAAGGAAGTGATCGACAACTCGGTCGACGAATTCGTGATGGGGAAGGGCAAGCGCATTGATGTCAACGTCAACTACGACACGGGCGAGACGTCCGTGCGCGACTACGGGCGCGGCATTCCGCTCGGCAAGGTGGTCGACTGCGTCAGCCAGATGAACACGGGCGGCAAGTTCGACTCGGACGCCTTCCAGTTCTCGGCGGGCATGAACGGCGTCGGCACGAAGGCGGTGAACGCGCTCTCGTCGTTCTTCGAGGTGCGTTCGTTCCGCGACGGCGAGTTTTCCGAGGCGTACTTCGAGGAGGGCCGCCTCAAGCGCCAGAAGCGCGGCAAGCAGAAGACGGCCGAGAAGAACGGCACGTTCATCCGCTACAAGCCGGACGTGAAGGTGCTGAAGCACTTCAAGGTGCGCGAGGAGCACGTCCTCCGCCGCATGAAGATGTACTGCTACGTCAACGCGGGCCTGACGATCGTCCTCAACGGACAGGAGATCTGCTCCGACCGCGGGCTCGCCGACCTCATCGCGGACGAGGCGCAGTTCGAGAAGCTGTATGCGCCGTTCCACATCAGGACGAAGCAGTTCGAGATCATCTTCACGCACACGAACCGCTTCGGCGAGGAATACCACTCGTTCGTGAACGGACAGTACACGACGGACGGCGGCACGCACCTGACGGCGTTCAAGGAGGCGCTCACCAAGGCCCTCAACGAGTACGACACGAAGAAGAAGTTCGACGGCGACGACATCCGCGACGGTCTGATCGGCGCCGTGTCGCTCCGCATCATGAATCCCGTCTTCGAGGGGCAGACCAAGATCAAGTTCGTGATGAACGACATCAAGGCCGACCTCGTCGCCGAGATGAAGAAGGAGATTCTCGCGGCGCTGCACCGGTCGTCTGCCGAGACCGAGAAGCTCGTCAAGAAGATCGAGGAGACGGGCAAGATCCGCTCGCAGCTCAACACGATTAAGAAGCAGGCGCGCGAGCGCACGCAGGCGACAAGCGTGCGCGTCCCCCAGCTCAAGGACTGCAAGAACCACCTGAAGCTCGACAAGATCGTCAAGAAGACGGGCAAGCCCGAGGGCGAGGACACGATGATCTTCCTCACCGAGGGGCAGTCCGCCGGCGGCACGCTCGGCAATGCGCGCGACGCGATGAACCAGGCGGTCTTCTTCCTCCGCGGCAAGCCGCTCAACACGTTCGGCGTCGGCAAGGAGGTCCTCTACAAGAACGAGGAGTTCTTCAACCTCATCAAGACGCTCGACATCGAGGAGACGCTCGACCACCTCAGGTACGGCAAGATCATCTTCGCGACCGATGCCGATGTGGACGGGCTTCACATCCGCATGCTCCTCGCGACGTTCTTCATGCGCTTCTACCGCCAGCTCATCACGGACGGGCGCGTCTACATCCTGGAGACCCCTCTCTTCCGCGTGCGCAACAAGAAGGAGCAGCACTACTGCTTCTCGGACGAGGAGCGCGAGGAAGCGATCAAGAAGTGCGGCCGCGGCTGCGAGATCACGCGCTTCAAGGGCCTCGGCGAGCTGAACGCGAAGGAGTTCAAGGACTTCATCGGGCCGAACATGCGCCTCACGCCCGTCACCTGCTCGGACGACATTGACGTCGAGAAGACAATCAAGTTCTACATGGGCGCGAACACGCCCGAGCGCAAGGACTACATCATGGATTCGCTCGTGTGCGACGCCGCGGAGTTTTAAGCGATGGGAAAGAAAGAAGAGAGCCGGCCGCCGAGCCTGTTTGACAATCTCGACATGTTCGCACCGAAGAAGGTGGAAGAGGTGGAGGAGAAGGCGAAGAGTGGAGAAGCGGAATCCTTTCCGCTTCAGAATAAGGAGAGATCGTCCTCTTCTCGAAGCGGAAAGGATTCCGCTTCCCCACTCGAGAAGCCGTTTGCGGAGGCGTCGAAGAAGGGACTGACTGGCCGCGGGCCGATGCAGGAGCTCTATGACTTCAACTTCCGCCAGTACTCGGCGTACGTCATCTGCTCGCGTGCGATTCCGGCGGTGGAGGACGGACTGAAGCCCGTGCAGCGGCGCATCATGCACTCGCTCTGGGAGAAGGATGACGGCCGCTACACGAAGGTCGCGAACATCGTCGGCCATGCGATGCAGTACCATCCGCACGGCGACGCCTCGATCGGCGATGCAATCTGCGTCCTCGCGAACAAGCTCTGGGGCGAGGGTCGCGGCTATCTCATCGACGGGCAGGGTAACTACGGCTCCCTGTACACCGGGATGAAGCACGCGGCCACGCGTTACATCGAGTGCCGCCTCACCGAGCTCGCCCGCAAGGAGGTCTTCAACAAGAAGACGACGACCTTCGTCCCGAACTACGACGGGCGCAAGGAGGAACCGGTCTACCTGCCGGCGAAGATTCCGCTTCTCCTGATGCTCGGGGCGGACGGCATCGCGGTCGGCCTCTCGACCTCGATCCTGCCGCACAACTTCGTCGAGCTCCTGGAGGCGGAGATCGCCATCATCCAGAAGAAGCCGGTCCAGGTCTATCCCGACTTCCAGCTCGGCGGCACGATGGATGTCTCGGAGTACGAGGACGGCCTCGGCAAGGTGAAGGTCCGCGCGGCGATCGACTCGTCCGAGAAGGGCAAGCTCGTCATCACGGAACTCCCGTGGGGCGAGACGACGGATTCGCTGGCGGAGTCCATTGAGGACGCGATCAAGAAGAAGAAGGTGGCGGTCCGCAAGATCCACGATCTGACGAGCGACGTCGTCCGCATCGAGCTCGAGCTCCAGGCGGGCGCGAACGCCGAGAAGACGATGACCGCGCTCTACGCGTTCACGACGTGCGAGAAGTCGCTGGCGTCGCGGCCGATCGTCCTTGTGGACGGGCGCCCGAGGCTGATGACGGTCACGGAGATCCTGAAGAACAACGTTGAGCGCCTGATGGCGCTCACCAAGCGGGAGCAGGAGATTCGCCTCCAGGAGCTGGACGACCTCTTCCACGCGCGCACGCTCGACCGCATCTTCATCGAGGAGCGCATCTACAAGCGCATCGAGAAGGAAAAGACGATGGAGGGCATCCAGGCGACGGTGAAGGACGGCTTCAAGCCGTTTCGCAAGGAGCTTCGCCGCGATGTCACGAACGACGACGTCGAGCGCCTCCTCAAGCTCCAGATCCGCCGCATCTCGCAGTTCGACATCGACAAGAACCGCGAGGAGATCCAGGCAATCCGGAACGAGGAGAAGGAGGTGCAGGACAACCTCGTCCATCTCCGCGCGTTCGTCGTGAAGTACCTGAAAGGGCTCGTCAGGGAGTACGCGAAGAAGTATCCGCGCTGCACGAAGATCGCAAAGGGCGCGTTCAAGGAAGTGGACGTGCGGGCGATTACGGCGAGCGAGCTCACGGTCCGCTGGGACAAGGAGAACAACTACGTCGGCAGCGGGCTCCGCGGCGGCGACGAGCTCTTCAAGTGCTCGTCCCTCGACGAGCTCATCCTCGTCTGGAAGGACGGCCGCTTCCGCAAGGTGCAGCCCGAGGACAAGATCTTTGTCGACAAGGACCTCCTCTGCGTCCTCCGCTACAACCAGGAGAAGGAGCGCGACACGCGCGACTTCACCTGCATCTACGAGGAGGGCGGCTACGGCTTCAGCTACATCAAGCGATTCGCCTTCGGCGGCCTCATCCGCAACAAGGACTACCACCTCGCGCCGGAGAAGCCGAAGTCGAAGCTCGTCCTTTTCCAGGAGGGCTGCGGCGACACACTGTACGTGAAGTACAAGCCCGCGAAGGGGCAGAAGATCCACCAGCAGCACTTCAAGCCGCTCGAGCTCGTCGACCGCGTGAACCGCGAGACGGGCAAGACCGAGAAGAAGCCGGTCGTCGAGATCCGCTCCGCCAGCGCGAAGGGCAAGCAGCTCACGTCGAAGCCGATCGCGAAGGCCTCCTTCGCGAAGGGCAGCTGGTGGGACGAGAAGGAAACACCTTCGAAGGGGGTGCTGGATTAGGAGCTGTTAGCTTTTAGCGGTTAGCTATTGGCTGCGGAAAGGGGGAAGATGAAGACTGTCAAGATGCTGTTCGTGGCCTCGCTGGGACTGGCGGTCTTGGCGGGGCTGGCGTTCGTCAACAACGTCGTCGCGCTCGTCCGGTGGTGGAAGGCGTTCCTCGCCGCAGGCGGCGACACGGCGGGCGTTCCCGCGCATTTGCCCGGGTGCTTCGCCTGGCTCGACTGGTCCGCGGTCGACTACTCGGCGGTAACGACCTTCATCCCGCTGCTCGGGTTCATCTGCATGGCGCGCGCGGCGTGGGGGATGCTGCGCGGCCGGCGGATGCGCGCCGGGGACTTCCCGTTCTTCCGCGGGAGCGACCAGCTGAACGTCGCGCTCGGGCTTTTCGGCACCCTGTGGGGCATCATCGTGATCGGCTACTTCAAGCTCGACACGGTGCAGATGGCGGACCTGATGCAGTGCCTGCACACCGCCCTCTTCTCCACGCTGATGGCGGTCGTCTGGGTGTTCATGATCGACCGTCCGCTGGTGAGACCGCTCTTCACGCGGCTCCTCGAGCGTTCGGGACTTGCGGAGACGGACGACGGCGACCTTGCCGCGGCGGTGGACCGCCTGGTCGAGCGCCTCGGCGCGGCGTCCGACGCCTTCGACGCGCGCCAGAAGGCCTATGAGGCCGCCTTCGAGAAGCGCCAGCGGGAATACACGGAGTTCTTCACGCGGCGCATCGCCGAGCTGGAGAAGCGTGCACAGGAGTCCGAACAGAAGCTGGCGGCGGTTTCGGCCGCACTTCGCGCATGACGGAAGCGGACAGAAACGCGTTGAGCCGGCTGCTGGGCGAGGGTGCCTCGCGCCGGGCGACGACGGACGACCTGCAGGGACTTCTCCTTCAGGTTGTGTTCGCGCTCCTCATGATCTTCATGATCGCGTACTTCATCTTCGTCGACCAGCAGAAGAAGGAGCGCGTCGAGGAGGTGATGGCCCTCAACCGCCAGAAGCTGACGCTCGCCCTCGACAAGGTCGCCGAGGACCGGCGCATCCGCTACGGACTCAACGCGCTGATGACGCAGGGGACGGACGGCAGGCGGACCTTCGAGCCGGACGAGTTCGTGAAGGGCGGCCGGATCGTCCTCGCGCCTGCCGCGAAGGCGGCCTTCGCCCAGGGCGGCGGCGCGGCCGTCGCCGACTACGCCGACGCGGAGAGGCTTGCGGCGGACTGGCGCGCGGCGGTTCTCGCGGAGGCGAAGCTCGCCGCCACCGACCTGTCGTCCGAAGAGACGGGCTGGCTCGACAAGGAACTTCAGACGGCGGTCGAGAATGTCCGCCTCGACGCCCGCGGCGTGCAGCGCGCCCTCGCGGCGCGGCTGCAGAAGCAGTGGATCGAGAATCCGGAGACGTTTAGGGACGTGTCGGATCCGGGCGAGATCGCCGATCTCCTGAAGTCGAAGTCCCTGAAGCTCGTCGCGGAGGAGACGGGTGCGGAGGTGCTGCCATGATGTTGTCCGTCCTGGTCTTCGCCGCGGCGCTCAGCGCCGGCAACGCCGAATTCGAGAAGTCCGCCACGGCGGGCGCGGCCGAGATTGCGATCGGGCGCGTTCGCGCGGAACTTGCCGAGAAGGGTCCGCCGCCCGGGTCGCTCGAGCGGGCGATGCTCGCGGCGAGCGGACGCTTCGTCTCGCGCGAGGAGGCGAAGGGCGCGTGCCGGCTCATCTACGCGGCGGCGGTCGACGAGGCGTTCCAGAAGAGGGCCGCGGCCGTCTGTGCGCGGCTGGGGCTGGGGGACGCCGAACGGGCCGCGTGGAGACAACACGCGTCTGACAACAAGGCGGGCAACGATGCACTCTTCGAGGCGGCGTTCGAGGCCGAGCGCAAGAGCGCCTGCGAGAAGCAGGCGAAGACGATTGCCGGCGCCGTGCGGCCGACGGAGGCCGAGTTTGAGTCGAAGGACGAGAAGACGCTGCGCGACGAGATGACCGAGAAGGTCGCTGCGCAGCAGAAGAGCGCGGTCTTCGAAGAGAACCTCAAGTACATCTCCGAGACGATCGTCGACCCGGTCATCGATTCGGCGAAGAAGGAGATGAAGCGCCAGCGCGAATACCTCACGCGCACGAAGTGCGAGGCCTATGCGCCGTCCGCCCTTGCACAGGAGATCGAGGCGAACCTCCGCAAGAACGTCGCGAAGCGCCAGGCGGAGGCGGCGAATCCCGCCGAGGGCTGGGGCGTCTTTCCGAAGACACTCGCCGAGGCGCTGCCGGCGGCGGTCGAGAAGCGGACCCTGGAGCGCGTGACGAAGAATGCGGACGACGTCCCGGTCGCGCTGGAGCCGGCGGACATCCTGAAGACGATCCAGTCTGATCCCGCGGCGCACCAGAAGGCATCCGATTCCGAGAGGACATTCCGCGGAATGTTCACCGTACAGGTCCTGGACGGGGCGCTCGCGAAGGCGGTGCAGGAGGCGCCGGCGAAGGATCGCGCGGAGTTCGAGTCGTATGTGAGGGCGCACCTGGCATCGCCGGAGCTCATCCGCGCCGTCGAGGCGCGCATCCGCCGCGAGGTGTTGCCGAAGTGGCGAGAGGTCCGCGCGGCCGCGGCGAAGGCCGAGGCGGACCGCATCTGGCCGGCGCTCGGCGACCGCACGTGGTATCCGGACGCGGAGCTGGCCGACCAGGTCGCCGCGCGAAGCGACTACGCCGCCGCGGTGAAGGCGTGGCGGACGGAACCGGCGCTCGAGACGCTTGCGAAGGCGGACGGCGGGAAGACGCTCATGGAGGAGACGGCGGCGGACGCGGACAGGTCCGTCTCCGCGGCGTTTGACCTCGCGCGCAGCGCCATCGCCGCGCAGAACGCGATCGTCGGCGAGGCCGAGCCGGAGGTCCTGGGCGATGCGAAGAGCCGCAAGGCGAGCTTCTGGCGGTCGACGCCGGACCTGAAGGCGATCGTCGGCATGCTGACCGAGGCGGTGGAGGACAAGTGGGCCGCCGATCGCGTGAAGACGCTTTGGGGCGACGGGGAGCGTCCCCGGAATGCGGACGAGCAGCACGCGGCGCTCTTTCCGAGCGTGAAGCGTCACATCGAGCTCGTGGCGCGTGCGATTCTCGAGGAGATGGAGAAGCCCGAACCCGAACCGGAGAAGAAGCCGGAGCCCGAGGAGAAGCCGGAGGACCCGACCGAGTCCGACCAGGAGAGCGAGGAGCAGCTGATGATGTATTCGATCATCGTTGAGCGCAACGGCGACCAGGTGACCGTGAAGCTCGACCAGGGCAAGACGACGGTCGCCGAGAGGAGCGCGAAGGCGAAGATGTCCGACTATCAGGGCGCGATGAAGTTCGTCTCCGACAAGCTCGGCGCCGAGATCTTGAAATTAAAGTAGGCGGCAAAGGAATCGAGCATCTCCCCTACGCCCACTTGGGCCAGGGCGTCCGGATTTCGACGGGATCGCCCGAGACGGGATGCGCAAACGCCGCGGCGAGCGCGTGCAGGCAGTGTCCCGTCTGGTTCTCGACCGCGAACGCGCCGTAGAGCCGGTCGTTCACGATGTGGTATCCCGCGAGCGCGAGCTGCGCGCGGATCTGGTGCGTGACGCCGGTGTAGATCGTCACCTCGAGAAGCGTCCGCTCCTCGCTCTCGACCGTTGTGTGCGCAATCGGCTTGAACTGGGTGACGGCGTGCAGGGGTTTAAGGCGGGCGACCAGGGACGAGGTCAGGCGGTTGTGCCGCACGTCGATCATCCGGCAGAAGGGGAGCGTCGGGTCATGGACGAGGTCGTTCTCGAGCGTGCCGCCGACGGCGACTGCGCCTTCGACGAGCGCGAGATAGGTCTTCTTCACGGTCTGGGCGGCGAACTGCGCGCGCAGGTTCTCGAACGCGGTGGCCGTGCGGGCGACGAGGACGAGTCCGGACGTGTCCGCGTCGATGCGGTGCAGAGCGCCGGCCATCAGCGGCTGGTCGCCGAGCGTGCGGCATTCGGGATGGCGGTGGACGACAGCGTTCATGAGAGTCCCCGTCTCGCGGCAGGAGAGCGGCTGGACGGGCATTCCCGCCGGCTTGTCGAAGGCGAGAACCGCGTCGTCCTCGAAGACGCAGGCGACCGGGCCCGCGACAGGGGCGACGAGATTGTCCGCCGCCTCGAGAAGCTCCTTGACGACGACCGTCTCGCTGCCGCGAAGCTTCAGCCCCTTTGCGGCGGGACGTCCGTTTACGAGGACATTCCCCGCGGCGATCGCCTCCTTGACGAAGGCGCGGGTCGTCGAGGGAATGACGCGAAGAAGGGCGGCGTCCAACCGAACGCCGCCTTCTTGAATCTCAATTGTCCTATCTTTAATCAATTTAGC
>CADAKF010000030.1:0-11998 GCA_902788415.1 uncultured bacterium | reverse complement strand
GCTAACAGCTACTCGTACCTATCCATCATCGTCGGGGTTATCGGAGCGACGCCTTCCCAGCCCTTGTTGGAGGCCCACGGAAGGTCGGAGTCCTCTGCCGAGTCGGCAATGCACCCGGCGAGAACCGTGAGGGCGAACCCGGCGAGAACGGCCTTAGTCAGCGAAGACAACGTCATTGACCTGTGCCTTATCTTGTTCCCACGCGCCGAGGATGTCGCAGATCACGTAGGGCTTGCCCTTGACCTCCTGGCGGAGGCGGATGCGGCCGACGAACTCGCCAGCCTCGCCCTTGAAGCCGGGACGCTTCAAGCCGAGCTCAAGCGCCGGGAGCGGCGTATTGGGATCTTCGCCCTTCATCTCCTTCATCGCCTCGTCGGTGAACTGGATGATCGCGAACATGTTCTCGTTGTCGACCTCGATGAGCTTGCCCTTGTCGCCCGCGGGGAGCGAGGTGACGGCGTTGCCACTCGCGGCACGCTCGCCCGGCGCGCGGACCTGCTGCTGCTTGATCATCTCCTTGAGCTGCTCGATGATCTTCTTCTTCGCGGCAAGGTCTTCCTTTACCGCCTCGACCTCGTCCTTGAGGCCGGCGATCTCGTCGTTCTTGGAGGAGATCTCCGTATTGAGCTCGTCGATCTGGCTCTTAAGCTTCGTGATCTGGTCTTCGAGCGCGGCCTTCTCCTCCTCGAGCTTGGCGATCTTCTCGTTCTTCTCGACGATTGTGACCTTGTCCTGACGGGCCTCGGGCTTCAGCTTGTTGAGCTCCTCGACGACGGCCGCGAGCTTGCCGCGGAGCTCCGTGAGGGCCGCGCGGGTGGAATTAAGGCGCGACTGCTGGGCCTTGGCGGACTCGAAGAGGGCGTTCAGCATCTTGTCCTCGTCGCTGCCGCGCGTCTGCGGCTCGTTGCCGTCCATCACCGGCTTGCCCTCGAAGTCGAGAACGAACACGCGGCGAAGGGCGTCGCGCTGGTTCTCCCAATCATAGGTCTCGAGATTCGTCTGCTCGAGCGGCGCGGGATAGTCTTCAAGCAGGTTGTCCATGTCGGGGATATCGACGAGACGCGCCTCGACGGGCGAAGAGTCCTTCTTGATCTCGAAGGCGGCGTCCTTGGACGGCTCGGCCTTCTCAATCGTCTTCGCGAGACGGACGAAACAGTCCTCCTGCAGGCGGTTGCGCTTGGTGAGCTCCGTACGCTTGTCATTGAGCTGCAACTCGAAGAAAAGTCCTGCGCCCGCGAGGACGAGAAACACGTAAACGAGAACGTGCAAAAGTTTGTTCATAGTCTTTCGGTATTTTTTGATTGACTAGACGATATGATACACGATTTTTGCGTTTTCCGCAAGTGGGGACTGGCGTTTTTTGGTAAAATATGCGACGTGAGTTTTGAGGTCCTGAAGGAAGACGCGCGCACGCAGGCGCGACTGGGTTTGCTCCACACCGCGCACGGCGACGTGGAGACGCCCGTCTTCATGGACGTGGGGACGCTGGGGACGGTGAAGGCCCTCGAGCCGCGGGACCTCCGGGAGCTCAAGACCCAGGTTGTCCTCGGCAACACCTACCACCTTCTCCTGCGCCCCGGCCCCGAGGTGATCGCCGCGGCGGGTGGGCTCCACAAGTTCATGGGGTGGGATGGTCCGATCCTCACTGACTCGGGCGGCTTCCAGGTCTTTTCGCTCGCGAAGATGCGCAAGCTCACCGAGGAGGGCTGCCGCTTCAACTCGCACCTGGACGGACACGAGTTCTTCCTCGGGCCGAAGGAGTCGATGGCGATGCAGAAGACGATCGGCTCCGACATCGCGATGGTCTTCGACGAGTGCCTGCCGTATCCCTGCGACCGCGACCGCGCGGCGAAGTCCGTCGAGCAGACGCTCCGCTGGGCCGCGGCGTCGAAGAATGAGCCACATGCGCCGGGCCAGCAGGTCTTCGGTATCGTGCAGGGCGGGGTCTACGACGACCTCCGGCGTCACTGCGCGGAGGAGCTCGTGAAGATCGGCTTCGACGGCTATGCGGTCGGCGGCGTCTCCGTCGGCGAGCCCGAGGAGTTCATGTATCAAGCGGTCGAGGCGAGCGTCCCCTATCTGCCGAAGGACAAGCCGCGCTACGTGATGGGCCTCGGCGTCATGCACCAGATGGCGGAGTGCGTCGCGCGCGGCGTGGACATGTTCGACTGCGTCATCCCGACGCGCATCGCCCGCCACGGCACGGCCATTACGCGCCGCGGCAACGTCGCGATCAAGGCGGCGAAGTGGGCGTTCGATCCGGGTCCCGTGGAGGAGGGCTGCGACTGTCCCTGCTGCCGCAACTTCTCGCGCAGCTACGTCCGCCATCTCCTGAACTGCAACGAGATCCTCGGCCTCAGGCTTCTCACGATCCACAACGTCCACGCGCTCAACCGCTTCATGGCGGAGATGCGTGCGGCGATTGCGGACGGGGGCTTCGGCGATTTCCTCGCCGGGGTCAGGGAGGACTTTAGACAAAAGACTTGAAACCAAGAAAGGAAAAAGAAAAATGAACCTGATGTTTTGTGATGCGGCCGCTGGCGCCGCGCAGCCCGCAGGCGGCGGTATGGGCATGATGGTCCCGATGCTGCTGATTCTCGCGATCTTCTACTTCATGATGATCCGACCCCAGCAGCGCAAGGAGAAGGAGCGCCGCAAGATGATCGAGGAGCTCCGCGCGGGCGCGAAGATCATCTTCGCGGGCGGGCTGATGGGCACGATTCAGGAGGCGACGGAGAAGACCTTCAAGGTCGAGATCGCCCCCGGCACGACGATCGAGATCGCCCGCAGCTGCGTTTCGGGCGTCGTCCCGGCGGAAGAGCCGGCGAAGTAAGCCGTGTCCCTCGCGCGCGGCAAGTTCGGCATCGAGTACAATCCGAAGCGGATGGAGCCCGGCTCCTCCGGCTTCGGATGGGTCTTTGCCGTCGTCGCGCTCGCGATCCTCGTCCTCGGAATCTGGACGTTCGTCAGCCGGGTGCGCACGCATGCCGCCGAGGCGGAGTTGCTCGAGGCGACTGGCGTCGCCGAGACGCCCCCGTCCCCCGACGCCTCCAAGCCGTCAAGCTCTCAAGCCCTCAAACCTTCAAATTTCCCAACCTCCGAGACATTCCGCTCCTTCCAGCCGCTGAAAGCGGAGCTGGCGCGGCGTCCGCCGAAGTTGCGGAACCTACTGATGCGGCTCGAGGAGGCGGAGAAGCGCCGCGACATCGAGATGGCCGTGTCGACCATCGAGTCTATCCGGGCGCTCCCGGGCTCGCCGGCGGCAGACCTCGACGACTCGCTCGCGCGCCGGCTCGGCGCGCTGAACCTGCAGGGGCTCTTCGACCTCCGCAGTGCGCAGTGGGTGAAGACGGTGACGGTCGGCCGCGGTGACAGCGCTTCGCGCATTGCCGCGGAGAACGGCTCGACGTTCGCCTCGCTCGCGCGTCTGAACGGCGGCACGGAGAAGGTGGAGAAGATCCTGATCGGACAGAAACTGTACGTGATGAACCATCCGCGCTTCAACCTTGTCTTCCACAAGCGCGCGCGGACGGCCGACCTTTCCCTGAACGGCAAGTTCTTCAAGCGCTACGACCTCACGTCCGTCCCGAAGGCGAAGGAGGGTGCCTACGAGATGCCCGAGAAGAGGCGACTCTTCGGACAGGGCGTCGGCGCCTGTCTCAGGGCCGAGGATCGGCAGGAACTCGACATGCTCCTGCCGAAGGGGAGTCCGATCCTGGTGTCGGAGTTGTGAGGGTTTGGAAGTTTGGAGGTTTGGAAGTTTGGAAGGGAAGTTTCAGAGGGCCGTTGAAGTGCTGATGAAGGGCGGGGTCGCCGTGATCCCGACGGACACGGTCTACGGCCTTGCGGCGCATCCGGACTTTCCGGAGGCGGTGGACCGCCTCTACACGATCAAGGGACGTGAGCTCAAGAAGCCGATTGCGCTTCTTGCGAGTGACCTTGCTGCGGTCGAGCGCTTCGGCGGTCCGCTCCTCGGCAGGGCTCGCGAGCTGGCGGAGAGCCACTGGCCCGGCGCGCTCACGCTCGTCATCGGCAAGGAGGGCTTCCGCGTGCCGGACCACGCCGAGACGCGCGAACTGCTCGCCGCGTGCGGCGGGGTGCTGCGCGTCACGAGCGCGAACCTGTCGGGGCGCCGTCCCGCGACGGACGCGCCGCAGGCGCTGAAGGACGTGGGGCTGTCGGCCGACTGGGTGGTCGACGACGGCGTCTCGCCAGGCGGCGTCCCCTCGACCGTCGTCCGCGTCCTCCCGGATGGCGGCATTGAAATCCTCCGCGAAGGAGCCCTCAGAATATGATTACCGTAACGAAGACCGTCAAGTTCGACGCCGCGCACGTCCTCACCAACCACCAGGGGCTCTGCAAGAACCTCCACGGGCACACGTACCGCGTGGATGTCTCCGTCGCGCAGCCCGCGGACGATGACCGCGACATGGTCATCGACTTCAAGGACCTGAAGGCCCTCGCAACCGAGGTGATCTGTGACCGCTTCGACCACGCCTTCATCTACAACACGGAGTCCGCGGGCGAGAAGGAGATTGCCGCGGTCGTCGAGAAGAACGGCATGCGCACCGTCGCGATCCCGTTCCGCTCCACGGCGGAAAATCTCGCGAAGATGTTCTACAACGACCTGAAGCCGCATCTCCCCGGCCTCTCGTCCGTCAAGGTCTGGGAGACGACGGACAACGTTGCCGAATATAAAGTCTAATGCCCAAGGTCTAATGTCCTCTTGAGATTTATGAAAAAATCAAATCAGTTGCGCAAGGTCGAGATCATCCGGAACTTCACGAAGACGCCGGCGGGGTCGGTGCTCGTCAAGTGGGGGAATACGTGGGTCCTCTGCACGGCGTCCGTCTCCGAGAAGGTGCCGCCGTTCCTCAAGGACTCCGGTCGAGGCTGGGTGACGGCCGAGTACGCGATGCTTCCCGCCTGCACACCCGAGCGCAAGGATCGGGATATCAAGAAGCTGAAGCTCGACGCGCGCGCGGCGGAGATCCAGCGCCTGATCGGACGCGCCCTCCGCGTGGCGGTGGACATGACGAAGCTCGGCGAGCGCCAGATTACGATCGACTGCGACGTCCTCCAGGCGGACGGCGGCACGCGCTGCGCGTCCATCACGGGCGGCATGGTGGCGCTCAGAGACGCGGTCGCGAAGCTCCTTAAGAAGAAGGTGATCGCGGAGAATCCAATCGTCCAGAACGTCGCGGCGGTCTCCGTCGGCATCTGCGACGGCACGCCCACGCTCGACCTCGACTATATCCACGACTCGACGGCCGAGGTGGATCTCAACGTCGTCATGACGGATCGCGGCAGGTTCGTGGAGCTCCAGGGCTGCGCGGAGCACAAGGCGTTCGGCGACAAGGACCTTGCCGCGATGATCGGGCTTGCGAAGAAGGGCCTCAGGAAGCTCTTCGAACTTCAGGAAAAGGCGATGAGGAAGAAATGACATGATGCTGACGACACTGCTGGCGGCGGGCGCGCTCTCGCTGAACGGACTCTGGGACTTCCGCCTCGAGGCGGGCAAGACCCTCGAGGATCTTCCCGCGCTTCCTTCGTTCGCCGCGGACGCCAAGATGGTCGTGCCCGGCGCGTGGGACGCGATGAGCCATTACTACAATGTGCGCGGCACGGGCTGCTACCGGCGCTCGTTCGAACTCGCAGAGGATGTCGTCAACGCGTTCCTCGTCGTGGACGGCTGCTGTCTCCGCTCGAAGTACTGGATCGACGGACGCGAGGTCGGCTTCTCGAAGTTGCCGTGGAGCAAGTTCGAGTTCGCGACGGGTCCGCTCAAGGCCGGCCGCCACGAAATCGTCGCCGCGGTCGACTCGGTCGTCGACAACACGAAGGTGAAGCTCTTCTTCGACTTCTACGACTTTTACGCCTTCGGCGGCTTCCACCACGGCGTCTGGCTTGAGACACAGGCGAAGCCGATCGAGCTCCGGAAGATCGTCGTCCGCACGCGCGACTACCGGACGGGCACCGTTGAGCTGGAGGCGCTCTACGCGCAGGAGGGTCCGGCGGACTTCACCGCGGCGGTTTCGTTCGACGGCGGCAAGCCGTCCGACGTCGCGTTCAAGAACCGCCGCGCCACGCTGAAGGTGCCGAACTTCAGGCTCTGGTCGCCGGAGACGCCGAACCTGCATGAGGTGGAGGTTAAGGTTGGCGCTTCGCTTACAAGCGGAAAGGATTCCGCTTCTCCCCTAACAGCTCGCTTCGGCATCCGGACGGTCGGGACGGCGAAGAAGCGCATCACGTTGAACGGCAAGCCCGTCTACCTGAAGGGCGTGAACCGCCACGAGGCGCACTACGAGTTCGGCGCGACGACGCCGGTGCAGCTCATGTACGAGGACATCCGCAACCTCAAGGACCTCGGCGGCAACTTCATCCGCGGCGCGCACTACGCGCAGAACGACGACTTCCTCACGCTCTGTGACGAGCTGGGCGTCCTCGTCTGGGAGGAGTCGCTCGGTTGGGGCAACCAGGCCGAGCAGTTCGACGATCCCGAGTTTCGCGAGCTCCAGAAGGAGGAGACGCGGCTCATGGTGCGCAACTCGATCAACCATCCGTGCATCATCGTGAGCGCGTTCATGAACGAACCGGTCTCGTCCCTGCCCGCGTGCAAGTCGCTCGTCGACGAGCTGATTGCCGTCATCCGCGCGGAGGACACGGGGCACCTCGTCACGTTCGCCTGCAACCAGACGGACACCGACATCTCGCACGCGAACACCGACATCATCGCCTATAATGCCTATCCGGGCTGGTACCACTATTTCCTGCAGACCGGCAGCCACGAGGAACTGAGGGCGAACATCCGCAAGTGCCACGAGGAGACGCCCCGCGCGTTCCGCGAGCGCTACAAGGACGACCGTCCGATCATCGTGAGCGAGACGGGCGTCAAGGCGGACTACGGCATGCGCGATCCGCGCGGCAGGGCGCAGTACACCGAGGACTTCCAGGCCGAGTACACGCGGCTGACGCTGGAGGAGGTCTTCGCGCAGCCGGAGCTCGCCGGCATCGCGATCTGGCAGTTCACGGACGCGAAGACCTACACCCGCGTCTGCGGCATCACCGGACGCTCCTATGGCGTCAACACGGGCGGACTCTACGACCTCTACCGCCGCCCGAAGCTCTCCGTCGAGCCGGTGCGCGAGCTCTTTACGGCGAAGGACCCCTACGAGGAGCCGAAGGCGAAGTGAGGATCACCGGCGGCGAGTTCGGGGGACGCAGCCTGAAGGTCCCAAAGTCGGATGCAATCCGTCCGACGCAGGACCGCGTCCGCGAGGCCGTCTTCAACATCGTCCAGTGCGAGCTCGGCGGGGCGGACTTCCTCGACCTCTTCGCCGGCTCCGGCGCGGTGGGCCTCGAGGCGCTCTCCCGCGGCGCGAAATCCGCGACCTTCGTTGAGTCGAACCGCCGCCACCTCGCCGTCCTCAAGGAGAACCTCGCTCAGCTAACCGCGAACCGCGAACCGCAAACCGTTCAAACCGTCTCCGCCGATGTCTATCGCTGGGTCGCCTCCTATTCAGGTCCCGGCTTTTCGATGGCGTTCGCCGACCCGCCGTATGCGCTCGGCGAGGAGAAGGGGTATGCGGCGTTTCTCGCGACGCTGGCACAGCGCGGCGTCGTGCGCGCGGACGGGCTCTTCGTCGCGGAGATGACGGCCGTGCAGAAGGCGGAGGAGACGCCCGGCTGGCAGCTCCTGCGCGACCGGGTCTACGGCAAGACGAGAATCTGCATTTGGAGGAGAACGAAATGAAAGTTGCAAAGACGGTTGTTTTGATGGGATTGTGCTGTGCGGCGGCGCTGACGGCGTCCGCCGGGAAGTCGCTGAAGGAAACGCTGCGAGCGAATGCTGAGCAGATGGCGATGTCGATGCTGCCGACGAACGCGGTCAACGAGGCGGCGGGGTTCTTCGCGCCCGTGACGAAGAAGTACCTGCCGACATTCGAGCGCTTCTGCGGCGAATACCGGGCGTCGAAGGACAAGCTGGCGGTTGTCGAGAAGTACCTGCCGGAGGCGAAGGCGGCCTACGGGGAGGCGAAGGCGATGAAGGTTCCGGCAAAGTACGTCGCGAAGAAGGATGAGTATCTCAGGATGTTCGATAAGTTCATTGCGGCCGTCGATGTGGCTGTCGCGGCGTTTGAATCCAATCGGAAGGAAGGAGCGGGCGATGAGAACTGACCTGAACAAGCTGACGGCGCTCGGCAAGACCGTGCGCGTCGAGATGAAGTACGATCCGTCGGTGCTGGACGCGTTCGCGAACCGGCATCCGGAGCGTGACTACTGGGTGACGTTCACGGCGCCCGAGTTCACGACGCTGTGTCCGAAGACGGGCCAGCCGGACTTCGCAACGCTGACGATCCGGTACATTCCGGCGAAGAGGCTGGTGGAGTCGAAGTCGCTGAAGCTCTATCTCTTTGGCTTCCGCAACCACGGCGATTTCCACGAGGACGTCGTGAACGTCATCTACGACGATCTCTTCAGGTTGCTGAAGCCGAAGTACATGGAGGTCTACGGGAAGTTCGCCGCCCGCGGCGGAATCTCGATCGATCCGTTCGTCAACGGCGCCACGTCTCGATCGATCCGTTCGTCAACGGCGCCACGGGCGCGAAGTACAAGTCCCTCGCCGCCCAGCGCTTCTCCACCTGGTCCGGCGTCCGCGACTAAGCCGGGTGCGGTGGCGGAAATGGTATAATGCGCGTATGAAGTTCTGGGGAGTGACGGGGACGAATGGCAAGACCACCACCACGTGGATCTTCGCCGAGTTCGTGAACGCGATGGCGGGCCGCAAGTGCGGCTCCGTCACCACCGTCGAGGTCAATACGGGCTCGCGGCGGTTTTCCACTGGCTATACCACGCCGCCGCTGAAGCAGCTCAAGGAGATCTTCGCCGAGATGGAGGCGAACGGCTGCACCGACTGCGTGATGGAGGTCTCGTCCCATGCGATCCACCAGCACCGGACGGGCGACACGGTCTTCTCCGGCGGCATCTTCACCAACTTGAGCGAGGACCATCTCGACTACCACAAGACGATGGAGGCGTACTTCGACGTCAAGCTCGACTTCGCCCGCCAGATCGCCGCGGCGCACCCGACGACGCCGGACATGGGGCGCAGGGACCTGCCGCCCTACGTCGTCTGCCTTGACGGCGGCTACGGCAAGGAGATGTTCAACGCCGTCGGGAATCTCGCGGTCAATGTGATTCCCGTGTCAAGTCGAAGTCGAGAGCCGAAGTCGAACAGCGGAATGTTAGTTTCTTTTTGTAAGCCGAAGGCGAAGGATGGAAAATACCATTGTTCGACTTCGACTCCAGACTTCGACTTATCTGGCCTGCAGTTGATTGGCGACTACAACAAGTCGAACGTCCTCTGCGCGGCGGCCTTGGCCGAGGCGGCGGGCGTCTCGCACGATGTGATCCAGGCGGTCATTCCGACGCTGAAGCCGAGGTGGGGACGGCTGGAGGAGATTTCGAGGGATCAGGGATCAGGGATCGGGGATCAGGGCGGATGGAAGGCGCGAGTCTTCGTTGATTTCGCGCACACGCCGGACGGACTTGAAAAGGTCCTCACCGCCGTCCGCGGCGAGATGCTAAACTCTCAAACCCTCAAACTCTCAAACTCTCAAACTCTCAAACCCTCCCTCTGGGTCGTCTTCGGGGCCGGCGGCGACCGCGATCCGATGAAGCGTCCCCTGATGGGCGAGGCCTGCGCGAAGCTTGCGGACAAGCTGGTCGTCACCTCGGACAATCCGCGCAGCGAGGATCCCCTCAAGATCATCGACGCGATTTGTAGGGGAATCGAATCCGTCGACCGTTCAACCTTCGGCCTTCAGTCTTCGGACTTTCTTTTCGTCGAGCCGGATCGGAAGAAGGCGATCGAGTACGCGCTGACAAATGCCGCGGAGGGCGACGTCGTCGTCATTGCCGGCAAGGGACACGAGACGACGCAGGAGGTGAAGGGCGTGAAGCATCCCTTCGACGACCGCGAGATCGTCCGCAATTTCAAATGAGGAGGAACGGATGACGGCCATCATCCCAGCTGCCGGATTGGGAACGCGTTTTTTGCCGCTGACGCGGGCGGTGCCGAAGGAGATGCTACCGATCGGCAACAGGCCGGCGTTGCAGCTCATCCTGGACGAGGCCTTCGAGGCGGGTGCGGACGAGGCGATTGTCATCATTTCGCATGCGAAGGAGCTGATCCGCACCTACTTTTCCGCCGATCCGGCCTATGGTCCGCGCATCCGCTGGGTCTATCAGGAGGAGCAGCGCGGCCTTGGCCACGCGGTGTTGCAAACAGCAGAGCTGTTGAGTCGAAGCGCCAAGTCGAAGTCGAACAAAGGAGAGTCGGATTCCGCTGTTCGGCTTGAGTCTTCGACTTCGTCTTTCCTGATTCTTCTGGGCGACGCCCTTGTGAGCGGTTGCCGCGCGTCATCCGAGATGGTGGCGCTCTCGAAGGCGAACGGCGGAGCGTCCGTGATCGGCTGCGAGCGCGTGCCGCCGGAGAAGGTGTCGCGGTATGGGATCTTGAAGGTGGAGAACGGACGTGTCGTCGACATGGTGGAGAAGCCGTCCGTCGAGGAGGCGCCGAGCGACCTGGCGGTGGCGGGGCGTTATCTTCTCGACGTGAAGATCTTCGACTTCCTCAAGACGCAGGCGCCGGGCAAGGGCGGCGAGATCCAGCTCTCTCACCCTCTCACCTTCTCCCCTACATCTACCCGGGCAAGCGCCACGACATCGGCAATCCTCAGGGCTATTTCGAGACCCTCTGCGCGTTCAACGCTTAGGAATTGCGCCAGACGCCGGTGGTGGAGAACTCGGCGCACTCGTCCGCAACCGTGGCGATGACGGGCTTAATGACAGTCGTGCCGATCGTGGCGAGGTCCGCTTTCAGCTGCTCGAACTGCGCCTCGTCCTCGTAAGTGCCGACGATGGCGCCGCCAGAGCCGGCGAACTTCGCGCTCGCGCCCGACGTGCGCGCCGTCATCACCATCCGCCTGTTCTCCTCGGCGACGTGGAAGATTCTGTCCCTCAAGTCGAAGTTGGCGTTGATGAGAGTGGAGAGGGTGCGAAGGTGAGAAGGTGAGAGGGTGAGAGGGTGGGCGGCAAGGAGATCCCGGCCCTGCTGGGCGATGTCCGCGAACTCCGACATGGCGGCGAGGACGTCCTCGTTCTTCGCCTCGAAGAGCGTCTTCACCTTCTGGTGCGCCTTGCCGGACTCTTCGGCGCGGTTCCCGTCATATCCGATGTAGAGGTTTAAATTCCGCTGTTCGTCTCCACCTTTCCCCTCCGCCTTGGCATTTTCCCAGAGCTGCTCATACTTGCCAAAATTGTGGGCTTCGACGAAGGCGCGGTCGAAGTCCATGAAGACGAGTCCGTTGTAGATCTGGATGACGCGGTCCTGGAAGCCGCAGTTGATGCCGAGCTCGTCGCGTTCGGCCTCGAGGCAGAGGGTGGGCTGGTATTCGAGCGGAATCGTCACGCCGTAGAACTTCATCAGGGCCTTCAGCATGGCGGAGCAGATGGCCGAGGAGCCGGAGAGGCCGACGAGGCGCGGGATGTTGATTTTGTACTCGACGGAGAAGTTGCGGTCGGGGAGCGCGACGCCGTGTTCCTGGCACCAGTCGAAGAAGCGCTTGGTCGTCGCCTTCAGGAGGCGGATGCCGCCGTAGTAGCCGTAGAGGCGAAGGTTTCGTGCGAGCTCGTCCATCGAGCCGAAGGTGGCGTCGTCGACTTCGCCCTGCTGGAAGCGGATGCGGGAGGACTCCGTGAGGGTGAGGTCCACGCCGAACTGGGTGAAGGTGAAGGAAAGGGTCTTTCCGAAGTAACCGTCCGAGGGATTTCCCAGCAGTCCGGCGCGCGCAAAGCTTCTTGTCCGTATCGTTTCCATGGCGGTATTGTATCAAATCTTCTGGAGGTCGGAGGGGGAGACGGCGGCCTCAAGGGCACGGCCGAGGATGTCCACGGTGAGGACCAGCGAGGTTTCCGCGCCGCGGCGGACGACCTG
>CADAKF010000029.1 GCA_902788415.1 uncultured bacterium | reverse complement strand
GGGGGGGGGGCTCCGGCATGCGTACGAACGCGGCCACGGCCGTCTGCCGCGCCTTACCGTTCAAAGTTCTCATGCCGGTTCTCAACATGCTTCTCCCATTTTGGGAGAATAATATCAAATTCCATCGCCCCGCGCAAGTCGGCGGCGACGGCGAATCTGCGGGAAAAGCTGGGCGAAGAGAACGGCCGAAAGGACGAGCGAGCAGCCGAGAATCTGTCGCGGCGCGAGAACATCACCGAGGAGAATCCAGCCGAAAAGAACTGCAAAGACCCCTTCGAGGCTCATGACAATGGATGCAATCGGCGCAGGAACCTTCGCCTGGCCGAGGTTCTGAAGCGTATAGGCAATGCCGCTGGAAAAGATGCCAAGGAAGACCAGCGCCGGAATCCCCTTCACAAACGCGCCCCAGCTCGCACGCGCCAACTCGCTCGGCAGGAAGACGAACGGCAGCATGACAAGTCCCGCGACCGCCATCTGAACCATGGAAAAGCGCAACATGTCGCACCCGGGCGCAAAACGGTCCACGATCAGGATCTGTACGGCGAAAAACGCCGCGCAGAGGAGCGTCCAGGCCTCGCCTGGACCGAGGGAAAAAGGTTGAAGGCCAGAGGTTGAAGGTTGAACAGTGGCGGGAATCGAAATGAAGTAGGTTCCGGTCAGGGCGAGGAGAACGCCGATCCAGACGAAAATCCGAGGGCGGCCCCGTCCGACGGCCCAGGCGAAGAACGGCACCAGAAGCACGTAGTTCGCCGTCAAAAAGGCGGAAACGCCCGGCGTCGTCCGCTCGATGCCGATTTGTTGCGCAAGCTCGGCCGCGACGACCGCGACGCCGCTCAACGCGCCGCCGAAGAGACAGGCCGAAGGTCGAAGGTCGGAGGTCGGACAACGGTGGGAAAGTTTAGCTCGCAGACGGACGCAGATGAAGAGGAACAGCGCGGCCAGGATGTTGCGATAGCAGTTGATGGAACAGGGCCCAAACGAGTCCGCTCCAAGCTTCTGGGCGACGAACGAAGCCCCCCAAATGACCGTGCAGAGGACAAGTTCAATCATAGTAGGAGAGGCGCTTCTCGATGCGTTCAATCGTCCATGCGACGATGAAGTTGAAGACGTAGTAGAAGACACCGGCCGCAACGAGCGGCGTCATCGTCGTCTGGGCGGAGGAAAGCTGCTTCGCGATTGTGAACATCTCGGCGACGGCGATCGTGAACGCAAGGGATGTATCCTTCACGAGCGTGATCACCTCGTTACCGACGGCGGGCATGACGCGCTTGACAACCTGTGGCAGGATGATGCGAAAGAACGTCATCCCTTTCGGTATGCCGAGCGCCATCGCCGCCTCGGACTGTCCGCGGTCAACCGACTGGATTCCGCCGCGGTAGATCTCCGCGAAATACGCCGCGTAGTTGAGCCCGAAGGCGATGACCGTCGCGAGAAAGCGCGGATAGTTCGAGAGCGGCAGCCCGAAAAACATGTACGGCGCGAAGTAGACGAACATGATCTGCAGCATGAGGGGCGTGCCGCGGACGACCGAGACGTAGAATCGGAAGATTGACGCGACGACCGCGTTCTTCGACATCCGTCCGAAGGCGATTGCAAAGCCGAGTGGGAGCGCGATCGCCAGCGTGCAGAGAAAGATCTCCACGCTGACGAGGAGTCCGCGCAGCAGATCAACAATCATTTCTTCCATAAGATCAGGGAATTCTCCTCGATGCCGTACCGCTCGGCGAGCACCTTCATCGTGCCCTCGTCGGCAAGCTCCACGAGCGTCTCCTCGACCAGGTCCTTCAGCTCCTCATTGCCGAGTTTGAAGCCGATGCCGTAGGTTTCGGTCATGACGATCTCCTTGAGGATCTCGAACTTGCCGGGCAGGTCGGCCATCTTCTTCTTCGCGACGCCAACGTCCATCGCGACGGCATCAAGGGCGCCCATCACAAGCTCGTTCACGGCCTGGTTGTAGTTCGGCTCGACGACGAGCTTCCCGAACGTCTTGCCGAGCGCCGCGGCCGCGGCGTTTCCTTCGTCCGCACCCGACAGCGCCTTCTGGACGGGCGTGTCGGTCTGAACGCCGACCGTCTTGCCGGCGAGGTCCTTGAGCGTCTTCACGGGAGAGCCCGTCTTCACGAGGACGACCTGCGAGTTGTCGATGTAGGCGCAGCTCCACGTGTAGGCCTTCTCGCGGCCCTGCATCGTGAAGCCGTTCCAGATGCAGTCGATGGCGCCCGAGTTGAGCTCCATGTCCTTCGCGTCCCAGTTGATGGGATTGGCAACAAACGTCCAGCCCCGCTTCTCGCAGACCGCCCGCGCAAGATCGAGGTCAAAGCCCTTGTATTCGGCTCCGTCCTTGTAGCCGTAGGGCGGGAAGTCGGCGTCAAAGCCGACGACAAAGCGCCCGTCGGTGAGCGTGGAGCGCTGGGAGCATCCGCAGAGGGCGGCGGCGAACGCGAAGAGGGCGAGTGACTTTCTCATGGCGAATTCTCCTTATTTCTTGAAGACAAAGGCGGCGCGGTCGCCGCGATGCCGGCGAGCGCGTCCACGCCGACGATGTTGCCGGCGACGATCATCTCCGCGACACAGCAGGCGAACGCACCCAGGGCCCCGAAGGCCTGGGACTTCAACAGCAGGTTGAGCCTGATTCTCGCGAAGCTCTTCAACATGGGAGACGAATCAAAGGTCCTTGTCCTGCCGGACCTCCGTCAGCTCGACCTTACCGAGAAACTCCTTGAGGCGGGAGCTCTTCGGCGCACCGAAGAGCTCTTTGGGCGAGCCCTCCTCGGCGATGTGCCCGCCCTCGAGAAAGAGGACACGGCTCGCGACGTCGCGCGCGAAGCGCATCTCGTGCGTGACAACGACCATCGTCATGCCGTTTTTCGCAAGGTCTTTCATGACGTCAAGGACCTCGCCCACCATCTCGGGGTCGAGCGCCGAAGTTGGTTCGTCGAAGAGCATCACCTTCGGTTCCATTGCGAGCGAGCGGACGATTGCGACGCGCTGCTTCTGTCCGCCCGAGAGCTGCTGCGGATACGCCTTGGCCTTCTCCGCAAGCCCGACGCGGCCGAGAAGCTCCATCGCCTTCCTCTCGGCCGTCGCGCGGTCGACGCCCCGGACAAGCCGCGGCGCAAGCGTGACGTTGTCGAGAATCGAAAGGTGCGGAAAGAGGTTGAAGTGCTGAAAGACCATCCCCATTTCGCTGCGAACCTTGTTCTTCGTCTTTTCATCCGCCGCGACGATGTCGATGCCGTTGAAGACAATCGAGCCCTCCGTCGGCTGTTCCAGGAGGTTCATACACCTGAGAAACGTCGACTTGCCGCCGCCCGACGGACCGATCATCACGACGACCTCGCCCTCCGCAATCGTCGTCGTCAGCCCCTTCAGGACCTCCAGCCTCCCGAACGACTTCTTCAGTCCGTCGATTTTCAAAAGTGCTTCGTTCATATCGTTTTCGCTGATCGGGTTACAAATCGTTGCGGACGACGTCCGCGCCGGTCTTGCGCAGGCGGCGCTCAAGCTTGCTTAAGAGCCATGTGAACGTCATCACCAAGACAAGATAGATTGCCGCGACTGTCAGGTACGGGAGATAGACCGAGTACGTCTGCGAGCGGATGATATCGCCACCCTTCGCGAGGTCAATGAGCGCGATGTAGCCGACAATCGAGGTGTCCTTCATGAGGACGATGAACTCGTTGCCAAGCGCGGGAAGGACGTTGCGGACCGCCTGCGGAAGGATGATCCGGAGCATCGTCCGCCAGTAGGAAAGCCCGAGCGCGCGACCCGCCTCCATCTGCCCGGCGTCAATTGACGCGATACCGGCGCGGATGATCTCCGCCTGATAGGCGCCAGAGTTGATACCGAAGGCAAGAATCGCGATCAGCACCTTTGAGTCGATGGACCGGCGGATGATGTAGTAGGTGATCAGCAGCTGCACGACCATCGGCGTGCCGCGAATCACCGTCAGGTAGATTCTCGCAAGGGCGTTCAGGAACGGGAACTTGCCGTACTTGTCGTGCGTCGAACGGACGACCGCCACAAGAAACCCGATCGCCAGCCCGAGGACAATCGCCGAGAGGGCAACCTCGAGCGTAATGCCGAGGCCGCTCAGCAGGTAGTCATACCGTCCGTTCTTGACGAAGCACAGCTGAAAGTCGTCTAAAAAGCCCTGTATCACCAAATCCTCCAATCACCCAATCACCCAACTCCCTCACTTCTCCTTCAGCTTCTCCGCTTCGACCGTAAAGGATGCCACCCAGGCGTCCATCTTGCCGCTGGCCTTCAATTCGGAAATCGTCTCGTTTACGGCCGCGAGCAGCGCGGAATTCCCCTTGGGAACGGCGATCGCATACTCTTCCGACGTAACGAAGTCAGAGAGAGCCATCTCCGGCTCTCCGACGATGCAGTTCTTCGCCAGGATTGCGTCGCACAGGACGAGGTCGCAGCGACCCGCCTTGAGCGCCGAAACCGCCTCGGGATAGGAGCGGAATCGCTCCGGCTCCTGCTTCAGCTCGCGCACGACGTACTCGTCTCCAGTCGTTCCGGACTGGACGCCCACGCGCTTACCGCGGGCGGCCGTCATATCGGAAAACGGTTTCACCTTCCGGCTGATGATGACAAGGCCCGTCCTCATGTACGGAACCGAGAAGTCGACATTCTTGCGACGGTCCTCCGTCACCGTCAGGCCAGCCGCCGCGAGATCCGCCTTGCCCGAGAGGAGCGAAGGAAGGATCGCATCGAAGTCGACGGACACGACCTCAAGCTCCTTGCCGAGCTTCGCGGCGACGGCGCGGCAGATCTCGACGTCCACGCCGACGACCTTGCGTCCCCGCAGGAACTCATACGGCGGGAACGTCGGCTCGGTCACCATCTTGAGCGTCGGAGTCGCCTCTCGTCCGCACCCGAGAACGAGAAGCAGGAGGCACAGGGCGGAGATCGCCCGGAACCTCAGGCAGAAAAGCGTCGCCAGCATGAGGACGACCGCAACCGACAGCGCGATCCAGGGAGAGCCGACGAATGGCGCGACGACGTAGGCGACGAACGAGACGGCCGCCACGAGGAGTGCGTAGGGCAGCTGCGTGTTCACATGCGCGATATGGTTGCACTGGGCGCCCGCCGACGCCATGATCGTCGTGTCAGAGATGGGCGAGCAATGGTCGCCGCAGACCGCGCCCGCCATGCAGGCCGAGACCGCGACAATCGTCATGGAGCTACCCGGAATCGCCGCAAGGACGATTGGAATGAGGATGCCGAACGTGCCCCAGCTCGTACCCGTCGAGAACGCGAGGACGATCGCAATCACAAAGATGATCGCGGGCAGGAAGTTCCAAAGCCCCGACGCAGGACCGTTGATGAGATCGGAGATGAACACCTTCGCGCCGAGCGAGTCGGTCATCGCCTTCAGCGTCCACGCGCAACAGAGGATCATAATCGCCGGCACCATCGCCTTGAAGCCCTCCGGAAACGCCTCCATGCAGCTGCGGAAGCTGATCACGCGGCGGCAAAGATAGAAGACCACCGCGAAAACCAGGGCGAAAATCGACCCGAGGACAAGGCCGACCGAGGCGTCAGAATCGGAGAACGCCTTCACAAAGCCGGGCTTGTCCGCCCCGAAGAACCCGCCCGAATAGATCATGCCGACCAGGCAACAGACGATCAGCACGAGCACTGGGACAACAAGGTCGAGCACCCTCCCGCGCTCATTCTGCGCAAGGGCCTCCGTCGCATCCTTAATCGCTCCGAGGTCGGGCTCGCCCGACAGGGTCGCGTTCTCATGCTGGCGCATCGGACCGAAGTCGAACTTCGTGATCGCAACGAAGAACATCGTGATAATTGTCAGAATCGCGTAGAAATTGTAGGGAATCGCGTTGATGAAGAGAGAGAAGCCGCTCTCCGCGCCCGCGCCCTTCGCAAAGCCCGCAACCGCCGCCGCCCAGGACGAAATCGGGGCGATGATACAGATTGGGGCCGCCGTCGCATCGATGAGGTACGCGAGCTTCGCACGGGAAACCTTCTTCGCGTCCGTCACGGGGCGCATCACGCTCCCGACCGTAAGGCAGTTGAAGTAGTCGTCGACGAAAATGAGGATGCCGAGGACAATCGTCGCGACCTGCGCCCCAACGCGGCTCTTGATGTGCGTTTGCGCCCAGCGGCCGAATGCCGCGGACGCACCCGTCTTGTTCATCATCGCGACGAGCGAACCGAGCAGCACGAGGAAGAGGAGAATGCCGATGTTGTAGGCGTTCGCAATCGAGCCGACGAAACCCTTCTGCATCACGTGCGTCAGCGTCCCCTCGAAGGCAAAGCCCGAGTAGAGGAGCCCGCCCGAAACGATGCCGACGAAAAGCGACGAATAGACCTCCTTCGTGACGAGCGCGAGGAAGATCGCAATGAGCGGCGGCAAAATCGCCCACCACGTGCCGAAGAACCGGTTCTCCACGTGGATCGTGGCAAGCGCCGCTGCCTCGTGTTCCTTGAACGCGGCGTCCTGTTGGACGTTGTCCGCGTATGCGTCTACATACGCCTTCGCGCCGTCGATGGTCGAAAGCTCGTATGTCCGAGCTCCCTCGCCCGAGCCAACGACAACCGAAGTCTCGCTAACGCCAGCGGCCGCACTCGTCAAGAGGGCGGCCGTGGCGAGCATGCTGAACAGCTTGCTTTTCATCTCTCGGATTCCCTATCCGAGGAGATCGTCTCCGCCACCCATCGTCTCCGCGGCGTCCTGGATGTCGTTGCCGTCGGCAGACGTATCGCCGGTGTCGGCGACAAGCTGCATCGGTTCGCCGAGGTCGGACTCGTCGTCGTTCTCCTCGCCCGGGATGCCTGAGGTCGGAATGCCGTAGAGCTCCTCGTGACGCTTGCGCTGCTCCTCGCGGAGCTTGTCCATCTCCTCGTCCGAAATGGTTTCGCACATCGGCACGAGCTTCAGGTAGCGGTGCATCGGGAAGCCGGTGCCGCCCGGGATGAGGTGGCCGAGGATGACGTTCTCCTTGAAGCCGCGCAGTTCGTCCACGCGGCCCATCGTCGCGGCCTCGGTGAGAACGCGCGTCGTATCCTGGAAGGACGCGGCCGAGATGAAGGAGTCCGTCTCGAGAGCGGCCTTCGTGATGCCAAGGATCGCGGGCTGAGCCTCCGCCGGACGACGGCCTTCGTTCATCATCTCCTCGTTGACCTTGAGGAAGGTCTGGCGCGTAACCTGCTCGCCCCAGAGGAAGTCCGTGTCGCCCGGGTTCGTGATGCGGACCTTGCGAAGCATCTGGCGGACGATGATCTCGATGTGCTTGTCGTTGATCTCGACGCCCTGCAGACGGTAGACCTGCTGGACTTCGTTGACCAGGTACTTCTCGAGTTCCTGCGGACCGGAGACCTCGAGGATCTCCTGCGGAACAACCGGACCTTCGGTGAGCTGCTGGCCCTTCTTGACGCGGTCGCCCTTGAACACGACGATCTGCTTGCCCATCGGGATGAGATGCTCCTCCACGAGGCCCGTCACGTCGTCGACGACCTTCACGCAGCGCTTGCCGCGGACGTTCTCGCCAAAGTCGATGATGCCCTCGATCTTCGCAATTTCGGCCGCATCCTTGGGCTGGCGCGCCTCGAAGAGCTCGGCAACGCGCGGCAGACCGCCGGTGATGTCGCGGGTCTTCGCCGCTTCACGCGGCGTCTTCGCGAGAAGCATGCCGGCCGTGGCCTTCATGCCGTCACGGACCATCACGATCGCGCCCGTCGGGACGTCGTGCGAGTCGACCATCTTGCCGTCCTTGTTACGGATTTCGATGCGCGGATGGAGATTCGACTCGGAGGTCGGGAGCACGACCAGCGTCTTCGCGCCGGTCGCGCGGTCCGTCTCGGTCTTGACCGACACGTCTTCCTCGAAGTCCGCGAACACGATCGTGCCGGCCGATTCCGAAAGGACCGGCACGGAGTGCGGATCCCACACGGCGACCTTCTGGCCCTTCTTGACCGTGGCGCCGTCCTCGATGAGGAGCGTCGCACCCATCTGCAGCTGATACGTGTCGAGCTTGTTCGTGCCGTTCGCGTTCCAGATCTCCAGCGAGCCGTTCTTGTTGAGGACGACTTCCTTGCCCTCGTCGTTGCGCACCTTGCGGGCGTCGACGAACTTGGCGACGCCGTCGTTCTTGAGGACGATCTCCGGCTTCGCGGCCGTCGCGGACGCCGTGCCGCCGATGTGGAACGTCCGCATCGTCAGCTGCGTGCCCGGCTCGCCGATGGACTGCGCGGCGATGATGCCGACCGCGGTGCCGATCTCGACCTGCTTGCCTGTCGAGAGGTCGCGGCCGTAGCATTTCGCGCACATGCCGTGCTCGGAGTCGCAGGTGAGGCCCGAACGGATCCAGATCTTCTCGATGCCCGCGGCATTGATCCTCCTGCAGGCCGCCTCGTCGACGATCTCGTTCGCCGGGACGATCGTCTCGCCGGTCTTCGGATCGGTGACCGCATAGAGCGCGGTGCGGCCGAGGACGCGGTCGCCAAGCGTCACCTTGACCTCGTCGCCCTCGATGATCGCCTCGACCTCGATGCCGTTCACCGTGTTGCAGTCCTCCTGCGTGATGATGACATCCTGCGCAACGTCGACGAGCTTGCGCGTCAGGTAGCCAGCGTCAGCCGTCTTGAGGGCCGTGTCGGCAAGGCCCTTGCGGGCGCCGTGCGAGGAAATGAAGTACTCGAGAACCGAAAGGCCCTCGCGGAAGGACGCCGTGATCGGGCGCTCGATGATGTCGCCATTCGGGGCCGCCATGAGGCCACGCATACCAGCGAGCTGGCGAATCTGCAGCTTCGAGCCACGGGCCTTCGAGTCCGCGAACATGTAGACCGGGTTCAGCTCGGTCGGCTTGCGGTTCTCGGGGCTGATGTTCTTGTCGATCGTCTTGTAGAGCTCCTCGCCGACCTTTTCGGTCGTGGTCGCCCAGATGTCGACGATCTTGTTGTGGCGTTCGCCGTCAGTGATGATGCCCTGCTGGAACTGCTTCTGGACCTCGTCCGCGGCCTTGCGGGCGCGGGCCACCTCGGCGTCCTTCTCGGCCGGACGGATCATATCCTTGAGGCCCATCGACGCACCGGAGATTGTGGCGAAGTTGTAGCCGAGGGACTTGACGTTGTCGAGCGCCTTGATTGTGCGGTCGTGGCCGACGGCCTTGTGGCAGTCGAGGATCATCTTGCCGATCGTGGACTTCGACACCTTGTCGTTCCAGAACCCGAGCTCCTCGGGCCACACGCTGTTGAAGATCACGCGGCCCGCGGTCGTCTCGAGCTTGCGGAGCTTCGTGTTGCCGTAGGGACGGCCGGACGTGCCGAAGTCGGGGTTGCGGTAGCGGATGCGGGTATGATAGGTGATGTCGCCCTCGGCGATCGCGAACTCGACCTCGCCGATATCGTTGAACGTCGGCAGGTGCTCGTCGGAGCAGTCCGTCTTACCGGCGATCTTGCCGGCGAGCTTATCCTGCTGCGACGGGACGGTGAGGTAGTAGAGACCAAGACAGACGTCCTGCGTCGGCGTCACGATCGACTTGCCCGAAGCCGGGGAGAAGATCGAGGTCGTCGCGAGCATGACGAGCTTCGCCTCCATCTGCGCCTCGACGGAGAGCGGCACGTGCACGGCCATCTGGTCACCGTCGAAGTCGGCGTTAAACGGCGTGCAGACCATCGGGTGCAGGCGGATCGCCTTGCCTTCGACGAGCACCGGCTCGAACGCCTGGATCGACAGACGGTGGAGCGTCGGCGCGCGGTTCAGGAAGACCGTCTTATCCTTGATGACCTCGTCAAGAATCGCCCAGATCGAC
Source organism: uncultured bacterium (assembly GCA_902788415.1). Lineage (GTDB taxonomy): Bacteria > Verrucomicrobiota > Kiritimatiellia > RFP12 > UBA1067 > UBA1067. Next base: position 5,734 of record CADAKF010000029.1, on the reverse strand, counting down.
TCGTCATGGCGCTCGATCATCTTGCGCGCCGTGCGGACGGTGTGGCAGATGCCGCGGTCCTTGAGGACGCGAATGATGAACGGCTCGAAGAGACGGAGCGCCATCTCCTTCGGCAGGCCGCACTGCGGGAACTTGAGCTCCGGCCCGACGACGATCACCGAACGGCCGGAGTAGTCGACGCGCTTGCCGAGGAGGTTCTGGCGGAAGCGGCCCGTCTTGCCCTTCAGGATCTCGGAGAGCGACTTGAGCGGACGATTGCCCGGACCCGTCACGGCGCGGCCGTGGCGGCCGTTGTCAAAGACCGCGTCGACGGCCTCCTGCAGCATGCGCTTCTCGTTGCGGATGATGACGTCCGGCGTCTTGAGCGCGAGGAGGTTGCGGAGACGGTTGTTGCGGTTGATGACGCGGCGGTAGAGGTCGTTCAGGTCGGAGGTCGCGAACCGGCCGCCTTCCAGCGGGACGAGCGGACGCAGTTCCGGCGGAATGACCGGCAGCACGTCCAGGACCATCCACTCGGGCTTCGACTGCGAGACGCGGAAGCCCTCGACCACCTTCATGCGCTTGGCGATCTTCTTGCGGTTCTGCTTGGAGCGGGTGTTCTCCATCTGCTCCTCGAGGTCCTTCATGAGCGCCTTGAGGTCGATCTTGCGCAGAAGCTTTCGGACCGCCTCCGCGCCCATCTCGGCTTTGAAGTCGTCCTGGTACTTCTCGCTCGCGTCCAGATACTCCTGCTCGGTGAGGATCTGGCCTTCCTTGAGCGGCGTATCGCCCGGCTCGACGACCATCCAGTCCTGATAATAGAGGACGCGCTCGAGCTCGGCCGTCGTCTTGTCAAGCAAGAGGCCCATGCGGGACGGGCTGCACTTGAAGAACCAGATGTGGCTCACGGGGACCGCGAGCTCGATGTGGCCCATGCGCTGACGGCGGACCGACGCCAGCGTCACCTCGACGCCGCAGCGGTCGCAGACCATGCCCTTGTTCTTAATACGCTTGTACTTGCCGCAAGCGCACTCCCAGTCCTTCGTCGGACCGAAGATCTTCTCACAGAAGAGGCCTTCCTTCTCCGGACGGTACGTGCGGTAGTTGATCGTCTCGGGGTTCTTCACCTCGCCGTGCGACCAGCCGCGGATCGTCTCCGGGGAGGCGAGCTGCACCTTGACGGCGTCATAGTGCGCGGACGCGCTGAAGTTGCCGCCGAAAATGTCAGACGTGTTGTAAGGATTCATGTTTAACTCCTAATTTCAATTTTTAAAGTGTCATGCTTCTCTTGTCTCTCTCGCCTCTCTCGCCTCTCTTGTCTTCCGACAGGAGCGACGCGAGGGGCAAGAGGGACGCGAGTCCCTTACAGATTGAGCGCTCCAGCGAGGAGGTCATCCGCCGCGGACGGTTCGGCCGCCTCGGTCGGTGCCGCCGCGCTAATCACCTTGCGCTGACGCTTCGGCTCGATGTCGCCGCCCAGAAGCTGCGTGTCGAGGCAGAGGCCGCGGAGCTCGTGGATGAGGACGGAGAAGGACTCCGGCATGCCCGAGTCGAGCACGTTCTGGCCCTTGACGATCGCCTCGTAGATCCTTGTACGGCCCTGGACGTCGTCCGACTTGACCGTGAGGAGCTCCTGCAGCGCATACGCCACGCCGTACGCCTCGAGCGCCCACACCTCCATTTCGCCCATGCGCTGGCCGCCGAGCTGGGCCTTGCCCCCGAGCGGCTGCTGCGTGACGAGCGAGTAAGGACCGACCGCACGCGCGTGGATCTTGTCCGTGACGAGGTGGTGGAGCTTCAGCATGTAGATGACGCCGACGACGACCTTCTGCTGGAAGGGCTCGCCCGTCATACCGTCGTAGAGAACCGTCTTACCCTCGGGACAGATCCAGCTCTGCGCACCCTCGTCCTTCTCCTGAACCTTGCGGGCCTCCAGAAGCAGCTCGTCGATCTCGGATTCCTGAACGCCGTCAAAGACAGGCGTCGCGGCATGGAAGCCCAACGTCCGGCACGCGAGGCCCAGATAGGTCTCGAACAGCTGACCGAGGTTCATTCGGGACGGCACGCCCAGCGGATTGAGGACGATGTCGACCGGACGGCCGTCCGGCAGGAACGGCATGTCGCAGCTCGGCAGGATGCGCGAGACGACGCCCTTGTTTCCGTGACGGCCGGCCATCTTGTCGCCGACGGAGAGATTCTTCTTGTCGACGAGGAAGACGCGGACCTGCTTGACGACCTCGCCGTCGCCGAAGTCGCCGAAGAGACCGCCGTCGCCGCCTTCCGCGGCGTCCTCGATCGCAGCAAACTCCATCTCGAACGGCTCGATGATTGCGGCGACCTTGTCGCGCGCAAGGCCCTCGTCCATTTCCCAGTGGGCATGCGCCTTGGCAAGGACGGAGAGCTGGCCCTTCTTGATCTTCTTGTTCGCCGGGATGATGACGTCGCCCGTGTCGGAATCGGTGATGTCCGCCGGAAGCTTCTCATTCATCAGCTCCGCGACGAGCTTAGCCATCAGGTCCTTCTCGAGCTTCGCAAGCTGGTTCTTGCGCTTCTTCTCGGCGTCCTTCTTCGCCTTCTTGGACTTCTTCGCGTCCATCTCCTCAATCTGTTTGGAGGACTGCACCTGGACACTCATCACGACGCCCGTCGTTCCCGGCGGAACCGTGAGCGACGTATCGCGGACGTCCGCGGCCTTCTCGCCGAAGATCGCGCGCAGCAGGCGCTCCTCAGGCGAAAGCTCGGTCTCGCCCTTCGGCGTCACCTTGCCGACGAGGATGTCGCCCGGCTTCACCTCGGCGCCGACGCGCACGATGCCGTCCGGACCAAGATTCTTGAGCGCGTCCTCGCTGACGTTCGGGATGTCGCGCGTGATCTCCTCCGGGCCTAGCTTCGTGTCGCGCGCCGTGCACTCGAAGGTGACGATGTGGAGCGACGTGAGCGCGTCCTCGCGGACGAGGCGCTCGTTCACCAGGATCGCGTCCTCGAAGTTGTAGCCGCGCCACGACATGAACGCGACGAGAAGGTTCTTGCCGAGGGCGAGCTCGCCCTGGTCCGTCGCCGGACCGTCGGCAAGGCAGTCGCCGACCTTGACCTCCTGGCCCTTCTTCACGATGGGCTTCTGGTTGAAGCACGTGCCGGAATTGCAGCGGCGGAACTTCTGGAGGTCATAGCGCCACACGCCCTTCTCGGGATTGTGCTCGAACGCCGCCTTGCCAGACGGAAGCTCCCCGTCCTTCGTGACGATGATGAAGTCGGCCGAGACGTAGGCGACTGTGCCCGCCGCAAGGCAGGTGACGATGACCTGCGAGTCCTTCGCCGAAACGCCCTCAAGGCCCGTACCGACGAACGGACGCTCCGTCGTCATCAGCGGCACGCCCTGGCGCATCATGTTCGCGCCCATGAGCGCGCGGTTCGCGTCATCGTGCTCGAGGAACGGAATCAGACCCGCGGCGATCGAGATGACCTGCATCGGGGCGACGTCCATGTACTGAACCTCGCGCGCCGGCTTGTCGCAGAACTCGGTCTTGAAGCGGCAGGTGACGCGCTCTTCGGCGAACGTGCGGTTCGGCTTGAGCGGCGCGTTGGCCTGCGCGATCACGAACTGCTCCTCCTCGTCGGCCGGCAGATACTCAATCTCGTCCGTCACCTTGCCGCCGACGACCTTGCGGTACGGCGTCTCGATGAAGCCGAAGCGGTTGACCTGCGCGTAGATGCCGAGAGACGAGATAAGGCCAATGTTCGGACCTTCCGGCGTCTCGATCGGGCAGATGCGGCCGTAGTGGGACGGATGGACGTCGCGAACCTCGAAGCCCGCGCGCTCGCGGCTGAGGCCGCCCGGGCCGAGAGCCGAAAGGCGGCGCTTGTGGGCGAGGGCGCTGAGCGGATTCGTCTGGTCCATAAACTGAGAGAGCTGCGAGCGGGCGAAGAAGTCCTGCACCACCGCGCTGAAAGTCTTGGAGTTGACGAGACGGCTCGGCGTGAGCGGACCCGAATTCTGGTCGTGCACCGTCATGCGCTCGCGGATCAGGCGCTCCGTGCGGGCAAGGCCCACGCGGCACTGGTTCTCGAGAAGCTCGCCCGTCGTGCGGATGCGGCGGTTGCCGAGGTGGTCGATGTCATCCACCACGTCCTTGCCGACGTAGATCCTGAGCAGGAGGCGGATTGCCTCAATGACGTCGATGCCCGACTCGTGGAGCGTGCGGAGGTTCTCGTCGACCTTTCCAACGAGGCCGAGTCGCTTGTTGATCTTGTGGCGGCCGACGGCGCCAAGATCGTAGTGCGCAAGCTCGAAGAACATACGGTGCAGCATCTGCTTCGCGTTCGTCGCCGTCGGCGGATCGCCGGGACGCATGCGCTTGTAGACCTCCTTGAGAGCGTCCTCTTCGTTGCGGATCCCGGCCTTCGCGTCTTCGCGGAGCGTCTTGATCAGCGTGCCGTTGTCGACGGCGACGTCGACAACCTCGACCTCGTTAATGCCGGAGGCGGCAATCTGCGCCATCATCGCCGGCGTGACCGGGTCGTAGCGGCGCGCGAGCACGGCCTGCGAGTCGGCGTCGACAAGGTCGTCCTTCATCACCAGGAGGCGAAGGTCCTTGTCGGCGTACTTCTTGCCGGTCGGAAGCTTCTTGAAGTCGTAGAACAGCTGCATCAGCTGCTCGTCGCTGCCGTAACCGAACGCGCGCAGGAGCGTCGTCGCGTAGAACTTCCGGCGACGGCGGCGCTGGTCCATGAAGCACCACATGATGTCGTTCGTGTCGAACATCACCTCGATCCAGTTGCCGCGGTCGGGGATGAGACGGACAGAAAGGAGCGGCTGGCCGTTCGCGTGGACCTGCTTCTCGGACGAGATGCCCGGGCTGCGGTGCAGCTGCGAGACGATGACGCGCTCCGCGCCGTTGATGACAAACGCGCCGTCAGGCGTCATGATCGGCATGTCGCCGAGGAAGACCTCCTCCTCGCGCACATCCTCGCCGTCCTGGAGACGGAAGGTCGCCTTGAGCGGCCGGACATAGCTCTCGCCGTCCATCAAGGCCTGAAGATAGCTCTTCTTCTCGGGCTCGAGGTTGTAGCCGACAAAATCGAGCTTGTAGCGACCGTCGTAGGACGCGACCGGGAAGATCTCCCGGAAAATCGCCTGAAGACCCTTGTCCTTCCGCTTCTGGGGAGCGACGTCGCACTGCAGGAAATCCTGATAGGCCTTCGTCTGGATGTCAATCAGGTCGGGCATCGGGGACGACATCCCCTGAAGCTTGCCAAACACCTTACGTTCTGCACTCATGAGCTTACCTTCTTTTGTTTGTGAAACCGACAAAATAGACAAAGCTTCGCCCAAAAGCGCCTGAAGTGTGGTAAGCGGCCACTTTGTTAACTGTACGCTTTTACGGGTAAAGTGGATATAGTATATCAAAATCTCGCGCAAACGCGCAAGTGGCTATTTTTCAACTTTCTGCTCGCCCTGGAACTTCCAGTCGGGATACATGATGAGAATGTTCTTCTTATAGAAATCCGCGTCAATGACACGGCCTTCTTTAAGTGCTGAGATATAAAGCTTTTCCATTGTTTTCACGACAGTTGCGCGCACATCGGACACCTTTCCGTCCTGTGCTTCGCGGATTTTCCGCTCTATTTTCGCGAGCCGTCGCGACTGCTCAGGTAGTTCCATATCCTTTTCGGGATCGTACACCTTCTTGACCTGCTTCGTGACATTCCCCTTGTCGTCGATGATTGTGTCTTCCATGCCGCCGGCCCATTCGAG
>CADAKF010000028.1 GCA_902788415.1 uncultured bacterium | reverse complement strand
TAATGAACGAACTTACAAAATCAGAGAAGAGGAAGTGTCGCGAGCTGATTCAGCTTGGGCTCAACCGCGAATGCGCGAAGTTCGTCGAACAGATTCGGAATCTGTCGCAAACGACTTCGGAGGATCCGCACGCGCAGTACATTGCCATTTATCGCAAGACGAGGACCTTCGACAAGCACGTTGCCTGGCGATATGATGATATGCGCGGCAGCAAATACCTGCCGACGGTTGCATCGCTCTTGGCGGATAAGGTCATACGAGAGGATGAAATCGTCGGGTTCAGCGACGAAAACCGAGAGCACATTTTGCGATCCGCGAGTATTCGGTACGCGTGAGAAGGGGGGGCTGAAAGATGTTGTTCGAACCTGTTTTGCATGAATCGGTTGCGGATGAATTGCGCACTGCATTTCCTAACTGGGATGGAGACACAAGAAAACTTGATATCCGTGTGCCGTTGTCCGCACAGCCGTTTGAGCGGACGCGATTGATCGTGTCGATCAAGGGCGATGAATCAAAGACGCATGAACTTGTCGTCGTGTCGCTTCGTGCGCTCTTTCGCGGAGAGGGGCAGCTCGTGATTGATCGGACGGATTTCAAGGATGAGTATATTCCGTTCTTTGTCCCGATTGAACAGACGCTTGTGGAAATAATGGATGAGCTGCCGCGAGAGTGCATTGCTGATGACAAGTTCGTTGAGACCTATTCAGCGATGCGTCGTCGACCTGATGGGAAGTCGTTGGGTTATATTCACGATGTGGTCTGGCAGCTCGCGGCGCGGTTTCTCATTGCATACGTTTGCAGTCAAAACGAATTTGAAGCGTGTTTCCGTCGCCTCGAACAATCGGCCAGGACTTGGCGCGTGAGTCCGACCTCAATGAACTATCTCAACAGCTTTGAACGCCGCGATCTGATTACGTTGACGTAAAGCCCGCCTTCCAGTAGCCAACGCAACACTCGTTGTGTAGCATAGTCAGGCAAGTACTTTCTAGGGCAGGCGGGGCGGGGGCAGACCCTAATGGTGGGGTAGAAGTGGTGGGATTAGGCGCAGACCACCGCCTTTCCCTTGCGCAGCAGCTTGAAATCTTGAAGTTACGCAACGGTCTCATGGCGTCCATTAATTTCCGCATAACCCCACCACTTCTACCCCACCATTGGGGTCCGACCCTCTCAAGCGCTCACTTGATTCATCTGATTGACAAACCGCGTTCAAACGCAGCTTCGTTTTGTGATGGTTTCTCAATCAATGAGTCAAGAGAATCAAGTGAAATGGCGGAACTGTAGATCTTGCGCTTCGCTTGGTGGCAGGCAAGGAGAAGAGCGAAAAATTCCATCGTTTCACCTGACTCACTTGATTCGCCTGATTGGCAAACCGCGTCCAAACGTAGCTTCGTTTCGTTGCGGTTTTTCAATCAATGAGTCAAGAGAATCAAGTGAAACGGCGGACGTGACGACTTTGCTGTCCGATTGATTTTTCTCTAACTCTCTAATTCTCAAATTCCGTTTAACCCATTACCGTGGTTTGGGTGATTTTGCTATAATAGCGCCATCGTTTGAAATAACCAATAGGCAGGAGGAGCTACAAGTATGAAGTGTTGCTGTTTGGCCGGGATGTTGATGATTGGCTTGGCGGCGAGCCAAACCGCTGCCGGGGCTGCGAAGGTTGATCGTTGGGCTGAGATCGATACGCTGTGTCCGCCGCGTGAAGTGACCAAGCCGGTGTTCAAATCAGGCACTTACAAGCCGGCGGCGTGCGGCTACCGCGAAGCGGCGCTGGCGATTTATCGCTACATGGTGAAGCTGCCCGGCATGCGCAAACTGGTCGAGACGGGCAAGGTAGACCAGCGCTATCAGCACAATGCGTATGTTTCAAAGACGCACGCCGCGCACATCATGTTTCTGCTCAATTGGATGCGATACGACCCCGTGAACCGCGAAACGGCGCTCAAGTACGCCCGCGCGTCGGCGCAGTTCCTGCTGACGCAGCTCGAGCCGGACGACGCGCCGCTCGCGTGGTGGCCGCCGACCTACGGACGCAAGCCGCTCGAGTTCGATCCCGCAACCGACGGCCCCTACGAAAAGCCTTACATGCGCGGCAACGAGCCGATCGGCGCCGTTCAGTACCGCGGCGAGGTGATGTTGCTTTATCCTGCCCAGGTCGCCAACGCCTTTCTCGCCTTCGCCAAGGAGACCGGCGACAAGATCTATCTCGAAGCGGCCAAAAACATCGCCGAGACGTATCTGCGGGTGCGCCGTCCCGACGGCAGCTGGCCGCTCAAGATGAAGCTGGCGACCGGCGAGACCATCGGCGAGAATACGCTGGTGCCTTGCTATCTGCTGCAGCTTTTCTCGGAACTCAAGGCGCAGACCGGCGATGCGAAGTGGGGCAAAATCGAAGACGAGATTTTCGCCTGGATCGAGGCCAATCCGCTTACAGACTGGAATTGGGACGGCCAATATGAAGACATTGCGCCGGCCAAGCCCTACCAGAATCCGACCAAGGACAACGCGCTGCAGACGATGATCTACATGCTCAAGCGATTCCCCGGCGACGCCGGGCGGCTCGCCGTCTGCCGCCGGCTGATGGAGTTCAGCGAAAAGCGCTTCGTCGTCTGGGAACACCCCCATTGGCCGACTCCTTGCGTGCTCGAGCAATATTCGTGCTTCACGCCGATCGACGCCTCGGCGGCGCAGATGATCTTCGGCTATCTGGCGCTCTACGAAGCCGAACACAATCCGGTCGATCTCGAAAAGGCCCGCGCCATCGCCTGAAGAACGCTACGACTGGCTCAACTGCATGGCGTGGTCCGCCAAGGCGCTGCTGGAGGTCGACGACGTCTGTCGCCGCGAGTCGGCTTCGCGCGGCGATTGGCGCCGGCTGACGGCAGAAGATTCAAAGACTCCGCTGCCGCGGCGCTATTCGATTCCGCTGCGCTGGAACTCGATCGGCACGTCCATCTCGTGCTTCGACGGCTACCAGTCGCGAACGATGGAGCAGCTTCGCTTTACCGGCTTCGTCAACAGCGCCATCAGCGGCTCGACCATCGTCGATGCGCCAGGCAGCGTCGCCTCGGCCGATCTCTATACGGTCGAGCACGGCATCAACGATTGGGGGCGGCGTGTGCCGCCGGGCACGATCGACGATTACCGCAACTGCGCCACCAACGGCACGTTCGCCGCGCGCTACCGCGCGGCGTGTGCCGCCGGGCACGATCGACGATTACCGCAACTGCGCCACCAACGGCACGTTCGCCGCGCGCTACCGCACACTGATCGACAAAATCCGCTCCGTCAACCCGCGCGCGCGCATCGTCCTGTGCACCCCGCGCAAGGGCTACGGCTTCAACGGCTATCTGCCTGACCATTGCGACAAGCAGCAGCCGGGCGGATATCTGCTCAAAGACTACGCCGACATCGTCTATGCAATCGCGGAACTGGAACGGCTGCCGGTGGCCGATTTCTACCGCACTTGCGGCGAACAGGACGAACTCGCCGCGCTCTCGTGCGATGTGGCTCTTCACCCCAACGCCGCCGGCTGCCGGCGGCTGGCGAATATCCTCGCCAAGACGCTGCTGCTTGCCTGCCCCGAAGCCGTTTCTGAGCCGGAAGGCGGCAAGTGAGCCGACATGCGGCCGACGGTTAAAAAGGTGCAGGAAGGGAAAGCGTAAAAGCGAATGGCGGTTCTCATCACCGGAGCAACCCCACCACTTTTACCCCACCATTGGAGTCCGACCCTCGAAAGCCCCCCCTGTTCTTTTTTCTAGAATTTGAACTTGCAGCCGAGATACCACAGTATCCCGTCCATCGGGTAGCCAGGGTAGTAGGCGTAGTGGCTGTTCGTGAGGTTTTCGAGCGCGAGGTAGATTTCGCCTCCGAAAGGAGTGAACGACTTGAGCGGCACGGCAAGGCGCGTGTTGAGGAGAAAGCCCGCATCAAGTTCACGCAGGTCCGCAGCGTCCTCGGAAGAACGCACGGAGTAGGCGCACATCTCGTCGATGAACTGTCCGTCCAGCGTCCACGTGAGATAGTCGCAGATTTTCCAGGTTCCGCCGGCCGTGGCCATCCATTCCGGCAGGCGCGAGACGGGCGAGGTTTCGGGATTCGTGTAGGTGAGGCCGGCGAAGAAAGCGAGATCGTCCGTCGGACGCCAATGTCCCGACAGTTCAACGCCCGTTGCCCGCATGCCACCTGCATTGAGGTAGCCCTTAGCCGTCTTGTCGATGCGGTTCCGCGCGTCCGTGTGGAAGACGGTGACGAGGATGTCGGCCGTTTCACCGAGGGCGATTTGAGTTCCGCCCGAGACGTAGTCCATCGTTTCGGCTGTGAGCGTGGCGCGGGCGTAGTCCGACGAGACGGCGCGTGTGTAGACGCCCGGATAGTGGACGCCGCGCGAACCGTTGACGAAGAGCTGAACCCTCTCCTGCCAGTCGAGGGTCAGGGCGGCATCGGGACTCCATTCGTTGTCATACTTGGTGTGGATGTAGTATCGGGAGCCGATGGAGGGCGTGAGCGTCCAGTCATCGTTGAGGCGGAAGTCGTATCGCACGCCGAGATAAGGTGAAATCGTGTCGAGTCGTCCATTCGCCTTGAAGGGTACCTTGCCGTTCTCCACGTTGCGCGTTTCGGTTTCACCGTATTCGTTCGCAAGGTCGAATCCGCCTGTGATCCAGAGCTGCTCCCAGGCGTTCCAGTCGTAGAAGTTGCGGAAGCCGAAGTTGAGCCACTCGGTGTGCGCGTTGCCGTCCATCGCGCCGGCGGGTGTCTTGCAGAGGTCGTCCTGCCACCAGTCGATCTTGCCGCGCTCGAAGTAGAGGAGCGAATAGCCCTTGATGTTCTCCCGTTCCGTATCGAAGCGCAGGGTGTAGAGATCGGTGTCGAGGTCGAATCGGTCGGTGCGCGGCGTGGGACGCTTCTCCTCGCCCGGGTCCTCGACCTTGCTGTCCGTGCGCTGGTAGACGAAGCCGATGTGCTCGTTATCCGAAAGATCGGCGCCGACGCGTCCGAACGCGCTTTTGAGAATGGACATATTGTGGTCGCGCAGGCCGTCCGAATACTTGTAGCTCATGCCGCCGTAGGCGTCGACCGGACCTTCCTTGAACCCGGCCGATCCGGCGGACAGGAACGTGTTGTAGCGGCCGTAGGCGAGATCGGCTTCGCCCTCGTAGCCCTGTTCGCGGCGGCGGCGCGTCTCGATGTCGACGGCCCCGAAGGTGTCGGAGTAGCGGGACGGATGGGGGCTTTTCTGGACCGAGACGGATTCGGCGAAGTCAATCGGCATGGAGTCCATGAGCGGATGGCTCCACATGCCTGAGCCGCGCGGGACGCCGTCCGTATGCATGCGAACTTCACCGCCGGGACGTGCCGTGCCCATCCCTCGAAGATAGACGCTGCCGCCCTGCGCCCCGCCGTAGCTTCCGATTGGCGCATAGCGGGAGATCGTGACGCCGGGAACCTGGCGGAGCGCGGTCTGCAGGTCCTGTGCATTGAGCTGGGCAAGCTGAGCGCGGGAGATGGTTGTGGCGTCCGCGCCGTCCTTCGCGACGGATTCTTCCTGTGTGACCGGAGACGCGACCACGGTCACGGGCGGGAGGTTCGCGATGATATTCGTCGCGGCCTGGATGGCAATAAGCGGTAGTGCGGCAATGACTGTTGCAAAAGCAGGGTTTGACATGAATGAAAGAGTATCACAATCCGTTCAGGCTTGTGTAAACTGAATGTAAATTCTTTCGTTGGAGCCGTTAACGACGAGGCTCATTTGCTAAAATATGCGCGATGAACCGTTCGTCCGTTCTGATTCTTGCTTTTCTTGCGTTGCCGCTGTGCGTGGTGTCGTTAGCCGCGCATCGGGTTGTTTCGGCGGAGGTCGCACGAGGACGGACCGTTGGTCGCGCCTATTTGCAGGCGCAAGCCAAGGTCATTGCCGCGAAGATGCAGTCGTTCGCGACGGCGGAGATGCCGATCGAAGATGCGGCACTTCCGGTTTTGGCCGCAATCGTTGACAAGGACGGAACGGTTCGGAGTGGCGCATTGTCTGATGACGGACGTTGCTTTGGCCTTGCGCCTCTTGCGCCGAAGTTTCCCGATCTCGCGGTGAAGGTGATGTGGTCGGGCGAGGAGAGTCCTGGACACCAGAGGGCGCGGCGGTTGCGGCGCATTGAGTTTTCCGTGTTTGGCGGGTCGGCGACGTTGTTTCTTCTGGCGGCGGGCTGTCTCGTCCGGCGGCACCTGACCCTGCGACGCGAGCTGCAGGAGCAGCGAGACGCGGTCCGCGACTTTTCCCATCGACTGAAAACGCCGATCACATCCATATCTCTCTGCGCGGAGCTGGCGCGGGATGGACGCGTAAGCGAGGCGCGCAAGCGCGAATGCGCCGAGACGATTTTCGTCGAGGCGACGAAATTGGATCGCATCGTCGGCGAGGTCTTGAGCCACATTGAAGGCGGACGCCATGGCTGAGATCCTGATCGGCGAGGACGATGCCGATGTCCGCAAGTGGCTGGGTGTCGCGCTGGAAACGGAGGGATACGTTGTCCGTTCGGCCTGCGACGGAGAGGAGGCGCTTGCCGCCGTCCGGGAGCGTCGCCCCGATCTGCTGATTCTTGACGTCATGATGCCGAAGATGTCCGGCCTTGAGGTCTGCCGCGCCATTCGGGCGGCTGATGCCTCCTTGCCGATCATGATGCTGACGGCGAGAAGCAAGGACGAGGACATCGTGGAAGGGCTTGGATGCGGCGCGGACGACTATGTCACCAAGCCATTCTCGATGAAAGTGCTGTTCGCCCGAATTGCCGCGATGCTCAGAAAGCGGGATGTGTCCGACATCGCGTTCGCCTTTTCCGTCGGCGCGCATTCTGTTGATGGCAAGACCATGCGGGTCACGGGGCGAGACGGAAGCTCGGAACCTCTGGCGTCGCGGGAATATGAACTTCTAAGGCTTCTTTACGAGCGGCGCGGCGAGGTGCTTCAGCGGGATTGGCTGTTGAACCGACTTTGGGGCGTCACGTTTTATGGCAACACCCGCACCCTCGATCAGCATATCGCACTCATCCGGCGCAAATTGGGCGGTGACGCAGAGCGAATCGAGACCGTTCGCAACGTCGGTTATCGGCTCCGGGCGGATCGGGTGCGATTGTAATTCGTTGAAAAAGTAGTCGTCCATCGCGGCGGTTGGATGCGAGGTTTCACGCGTCGGGCGGTCAACAGTTTACAATCGTACCCCCGCGGTTTCGACCGCGGCGTTTTTGCTATAATACTCCACATGGCGACGATTAAGTTTATGAAGGTGAAGGGGACGTGGCGCGAGGTCGCGGATGCGGCCCGCACCACGATCCGTCAGGACGAAGGCACGAAGGAGCCAAGCTCCAAGTGGAAGAAGCGCATCCTCCTCGCGGAGCATTCGCCGATCCGGAAGCTCTGCTTCAACTGGAAGTGGCTGGACCTCCCGTACTGGGTGAGCGTTCACTTCGTCCGCCACAAATACGGTATCGAGCATTTCGTCTCGACCCAGCGCACGGACCGCACGGGTGTGCAGCGCGACGCGAACCGGCAGGATGCGCCCGTGATGCACGAGTGCTTCGCGAACGCGCAGGCCGTGATGTTCATCTCGCGTCGGCGTCTTTGCGGACAGGCGAGCGCCGAGACGCGCGCGGCCTGGCAGCTCGTCGTCGACGCCATCGCGGAGAAGGAGCCCGAGGTCGCGGCGTGCTGCGTCCCCGAGTGCGTCTACCGCGGGTTCTGTCCCGAATTCAAGCCCTGTGGATTCTTCGGCTCTCCGGCCTATAAGAAGATGCTGGAGAAGTACCGCGAAGTTGCTGTTAGCTAGTAGCGGTCTGCTGTTAGTGGGTAGGGGAATGGAGCGGCTTCAGAATATCTTGGCGCACGCGGGTGTCGCCTCGCGAAGGGGTGCGGCGGCGCTCATTGAGAGTGGTGTCGTCACGGTTGACGGCATTGTTGTCAAGGAGCCGGGCGCGCGGTTTGACGAGGGCGTCCAGATCAAGGTGAACGGCAAGGTGGTTTCGGCGGAGGAGAAGCGCCGCACGATCGTCCTCTACAAGCCGATTGGGGTTCTTTCGACGATGAGCGATCCGTTCGGTGGCAAGACCGTCGCGGAGCTGGTGAAGACTCCCGAGCGACTGGTGCCGATTGGAAGGCTCGACAAGGACAGTGAGGGACTCCTGCTCATGTCGAACGACGGGACTCTGGTGAATGAGCTCACCCATCCGCGGTTCAACCACACGAAGACCTATCTCGTGAAGGTGGCGGGGCGGTGGAGCGAGGAGAAGCTGAAGACCCTGCGCTCTCCGCTCACGCTGGACGATGGCTACACGATCCGCCCCGTGCCGGTTGAGGTCGTTCAGGACTTTGGAAACAACACGCGGCTTTTGAAGTTCGTCCTGAGCGAAGGGCGCAAACGCCAGATTCGCAAGATGTGCAGCGCGGCACACCTCGTCGTTTTGACTCTCAAGCGCGTCAAAGTCGGCAATTTTGAGCTGCCGCGCGATCTTCAGCCAGGCGAATGGCGCGATCTGACGGATGCCGAGCTCAAATTGCTCCGATAGAATCAGCCACTCGCCGAATACCGTTATCGCTGACACTGTCCGACAGTAGCCGCAGCTTCGGGAAGGAACGCGGCGATTTGCGACGGATTCCGCTAACCGCGTTCGCGGTTTGCCAAAAACTTCGGGGTGAAGCCACAAGTTTCTCACACTGTCGCAGACCCGCCTCCCGTTTACCAGCCTCACGCTTTCGGCGGGTCCTAACGAAGTGTTCGAAACATGGGCTTCTCCCTCGTTTTTGGCAACGCTCCATCAGTCGCAAATCGCCGCGTTCCTTCCCTCAGCTGCAACTGACTGTCAATTGAAGGTCAATTCGGATGCGCGTGGGCGCGGAGAGCGATTCGGGCCTGATGGAACGATCGAAAAAGCCGGGAAGCGACCCGATTTTCGGAGATGGCATTTCGCCGTCGTGAGGCCGGAACGGGAAAAGGCGAAATGAACAGCGGAGAAAATCGATGTCGCACCCCCGAGCTTTTTCGACGAGCGAGCGGAGGTCCCCTTGCGGGATGAGGGTCAAAATTGATATAATATGCCCTCAAATGTTCGGGTTTTTGAAAAAGAAGGACAAGGGTCCGGTCGTCTACAAGCGTCCGGAGCATTGCATTTCCCGAAAGAACATCGATCCAGATGCGTTGAAGGTTCTTTACCGCCTCTCCCAGCTCGGCTACACGGCGTATCTCGTCGGCGGGGGCGTGCGCGATCTCCTGATGGGGCGTGAGCCGAAGGACTTTGACGTCGGTACGAGCGCGAAGCCGAACGAGGTGAAGCATGCGTTCCGCAACTGTTTTCTGATCGGGCGTCGTTTCCGTCTGGCGCACATCCGCTTCGGCGAAAAGGTGATCGAGACGGCGACGTTCCGCCAGAACTCCCAGACGGTTGGTGAGATCATCGAGCACGCAGCGGAAGGTCCGATGGAGGACAATACCTTCGGCACACCGCAGACGGACGCATTCCGCCGCGACTTCACGATCAACGGCCTCTTCTACAACATCAAGGACTTCTCCGTCATCGACTGGGTTGGCGGGATGAAAGACATCGAGAAGAAGGTCGTTCGCGCGATCGGCGACCCCGAGATCCGTTTCCAGGAGGATCCGGTCCGCATGATGCGGGCGATTAAGTTCTCCGCGCGCCTTGGCTTCAAGATCGAGAAGAAGACCTTGGCGGCGATGAAGAAGTACCACAAGTGCATCCTGACTGCGGCGGTTCCGCGCGTTTGCGAGGAGGTCTTCCGTCTTTTCACCTACGGACACAGCGCGGAGGCGTTTCTGCAGATGTACGAGTGCGGGATGCTGGGCGATCTCATCCCCGAGCTCGGCAAGTTCCTGGACGCGGACGGCGGCAAGAAGTCGAAGACCTTCAAGTACCTTAAGGTGCTGGACAAGTACGAGCGGATGATGTCCGAGAAGGGCTTCGAGGTCTCGAACGGACTCCGCGCGGCGGTCCTGATGACGGCGATGTTCCGCAAGGAGAAGAAGAACGGCGCGGGCCGCAAGATCATGCAGTACATGATGCAGGCCATCAAGATGCCGAAGGCGACCTATTTCACCGCCGTCACGCTGATGGAGTCGACGGACCGTCTCGGCATCTCGCCGAAGAAGGGCAAGCAGCGTTTCGTCTATAACCGCGACTTCCTCGACGCGCTTGACTACAACCGCATCGTCGCGAAGGCCGAGAAGTGCAGCGAGAAGACGCTGGACGAATGGGCTGATCTTTACGAGTCTAAACGAAAGGAACACGACAATGAACCTCAAGACTAACCCCGAGCTTCTTCCCCTGATCGAATGGTGGGAGAAGGATGGCAAGTCGACCGTCATCTACCTGTTGGTCGCGGCAATCGCGGTCGGCGGCTGGTACGGCTGGAAGAATCACAAGGCCGCGGTGAAGGACGCGGCGTCAAACGCGCTCGTGAACGCGTACACGACCGAGGAAATCGAGGAGGCTGTGGCGAAGTTCTCTGGTTCGGACTCGGCGGGCGCGCTCAAGATCCGCCTCGCGAAGAGTTACTATGATTCCGCCCGCTACGAGGAGGCGCTCGCACAGTACGAGGCGCTCGCGGGCAATGCGCCTGACGGCTTTGCGGACATCCCGGTTGTCGGCAAGGCGCAGTGCTTGGAGGCGCTTGGGAAGTTCGATGAGGCCGCGAAGGCGTTCGATGCGTTCGCCGAGGCGAATCCGAAGAGCTATCTCGCGCTCACGGCCCAGCTTGGCGCAGTCCGCGCCTACGTCCAGGCCGGCGACAAGACGAAGGCGCTCGCGCGCATCGACGCCCTGAAGGCGGCGAACAAGGACGACGAGCTCGCCACGGCCCGCATCGAGGCGACCGAGACGCTGGTGAAACGCTTCGAGCCGGCGGCGGCGAAGTAAGATTTAATCCCACGATAACATCTAAACCCAGGGAGACCTAAGCCTCTCGCTCCCAAAGATAATCTCTACGGAGCGAAAAAAAGTAAAACCAAAATGGCAAAGAAACTCAACAAGTACGTAGAAGAGACGATCGCGTATGTGCGCGAGAAGCATGCGAACGAACCGGAGTTCGTTCAGACTGTCGAGGAGGTTCTGAGCTCGCTCAGCCCCGTCATCGACAAGCACCCCGAGTACAAGAAGGCCGACCTCCTCAAGCGTATGGTCGAGCCGGAGCGCATGTTCACGTTCCGCGTCGTCTGGACGGACGACAAGGGCGAGACCCACACCAACATCGGCTACCGCTGCCAGTTCAATGGCGCGATCGGGCCGTATAAGGGCGGTCTCCGCTTCCAGAAGAACGTCTATCCGGGCATCATTAAGTTCCTCGGCTTCGAGCAGACCTTCAAGAACTCGCTCACCGGTCTTCCGATTGGCGGCGGCAAGGGTGGCTCCGACTTCGATCCGGCCGGCAAGAGCGCGGCGGAAGTCATGCGCTTCTGCCAGGCGTTCATGACGGCCCTCTACCGCTACATCGGACCGGACATCGACGTTCCGGCCGGTGACATGGGCGTCGGCGGCCGCGAGATCGGCTACCTGTTCGGCCAGTACCGTCGCCTCAAGGGCGTCTGGGAGAACGGCGTCCTTACGGGCAAGGGCCTCAGCTACGGCGGCTCGCTGATCCGTCCCGAGGCGACCGGCTACGGCGCGGTCTACTACCTGCAGGAAGTCCTCGCGCACGAGAAGGACACGATCGAGGGCAAACGCATCGCGATCTCTGGCTACGGCAACGTCGGCTGGGGCATCATGAAGAAGGCCATGCAGCTCGGCGCGAAGGTCACCTACTTCGCGGGCCCTGACGGCTACATCCACGATCCGGACGGCGTCAACACCGAGGAGAAGCTCAATTACATCCTCGAGATGCGTGCGGCGGACCCGATGCACTGCGCTCCCTACGCGAAGAAGTTCCCGAAGGCGAAGTTCGTCAAGGGCACGAAGTGCTGGGGCGTCAAGGACGTCGACATCTACATGCCGGCGGCGACGCAGAACGACGTCACCCTCGAGTGGGCGAAGAAGATCGCCGCCTCGGGCGTGAAGTACTACATCGAGGTCGCGAACATGCCCACGACGAATGACGCGCTCAACTTCCTGCGCCAGCAGAAGAAGATGATTGTCGCTCCGTCGAAGGCGGTGAACGCTGGCGGCGTCGGCGTCTCCGCGCTTGAGATGGCGCAGAACTCCGAGCGTCTTGTGTGGACGGCCGACGAGGTCGACGCGCAGCTCAAGAAGATGATGAAGACCATCCACGACGCGTCCGCCAAGGCCGCGAAGGACTACGGTCTCGGCTACGACCTCGTCGCCGGCGGCAACATCGCCGGCTTCATCAAGGTCGCCGACGCGATGATGGCTCAGGGCCTCTTCTAAAGCGTAGACGCGGCGTCTCGCCGCGTCAGAATGGTAGGGCGCGTTATCCCTAACGCGCCGAAACACGGGCCGCGGCAAAACTGCCGCGGCCTTCGTTATGGTATAATTGGCCCATGAGCGAAAACAGGCGTATCGTTTTTCTTGACTACCTGCGGGTTGTCGCGTGCTTCATGGTGATGGTCGTGCATGCGTGCGAGTGTTTCTACTTCGGCGGAGACGGCGGGCTGCACTATGACTCGGCGGGGGACGCCTTCTGGGCGACGTGGATCGATTCGGCCGTGCGCGCGTGCGTGCCGCTCTTCGTGATTGCGTCGAGCTACCTGCTTTTCCCGGTGACGAAGCCGACGGGCGAGTTCTTCAGACGGCGGCTCGT
This sequence comes from uncultured bacterium, assembly GCA_902788415.1. Taxonomy (GTDB): domain Bacteria; phylum Verrucomicrobiota; class Kiritimatiellia; order RFP12; family UBA1067; genus UBA1067. Next base: position 5,960 of record CADAKF010000028.1, on the reverse strand, counting down.
CCGCGTCGTCGTGCCGTTCGTCATTTGGTGCGCGCTCTACGTCTGGCGCTTTGACGGCAAGCCCGTTGACTGCCTCTTCAACTTCCCGATGGCGACGGGCGGACATCTCTGGTTCGTGCCGATGCTCCTCGGGCTCTACCTCCTCATGCCGCTTCTCTCTCCGTGGGCGGAGAAGGCGAGCGAGAAGGAGGTACGCGGCTGGCTCATTGTCTGGTTCTTCACGACGACATTCCCATTCCTGCGAAAACTTTGCGGAATGTTCTGTGGCGCGCCGTCCTATGGCGTCACGCCCTATCTCTACGGCGAATGCCCGTGGAACGAGTTCGGCACCTTCCAGTTCGTGAGCGGGTTCTTCGGCTACCTCCTGCTCGGACTCTACTTCCGTAAGTTTGTGCCGACTTTGTCGTGGCGGAAGACGCTCGCGATCGCCGTGCCGCTGTGGATTGTCGGTTATGCAATTGTTGGTTCGCTTTACTATTTCCGCATTCCGGGCGGCGGCGTGTTCCCCGTGTCCGATACCTATGCGAAGGTCGTGGACCTTGAGATGAGCTGGATGTTCTGTTCGACGGGCGTGGCGCTGACGGTGATTGCGTATTTTCTCGTTCTTAGGAAGTTTGCCTTCTCCGGCTGGTTTTACGCGCGGGTGATCCGTCCGCTTTCCGCGGCAAGTTACGGCACCTACCTGATGCACATCATGGTACTGGTGGTCCTGTCCGAACGCCTGAAGGGATCTCTCCCCGCGCCGGTCGCCATTGCGGGAATCGCCGCCGGAACGTTCGCGGTCTCCTCCGTCGTCAGCATGATCCTTCGCAAGATTCCATTGGTCGGCAAGTGGATCTGCGGCTAATAATGGTATAATACACATTCCTATGGAGAATGCGAATATCTTAGCCCGCATCGCCGCGGAAGTCGGCGTCGGGGCACATCAAGTCAGCGCCGTCGAGAAGCTTCTGTCCGAGGGAAGCACGGTGCCGTTCATCGCGCGCTATCGCAAGGAGGCGCACGGCAATTTGGACGAGGTCCAGATCGGGAAGATTCAAGACCGCGTCAAGTACTACACCGAGCTCGAGGAGCGCAAGGAGACGATCCTGAAGTCGATCGACGAGCAGGGCAAGCTCACGGATGAGCTCCGCGCGAAGATCGTCGGCTGCTTCGTGAAGTCCCGCCTCGAGGACCTCTATCAGCCCTACAAGCCGAAGCGTCGCACGCGCGCGCAGGTCGCGAAGGAGAAGGGCTATGAGCCGCTCGCGGACGCCATCTGGGAAGGTGAGATGGGTGAGGTCGGCGAGAAGGTGAGAGGGGTTGAGGTCAGTGATGAGTCATTGGCCGGGGCGCGGGACATACTTGCGGAGCGCATCGCAGACATCGCCGACGTGCGCGGTGCAGTGCGCCAGGCGTTTGCGACGCGCGCGAAGGTGAAGAGCGAGGTTGTCTCGCCGAAGCCGACGGAGCCGACCAAGTTCGAGCAGTACTACGAATTCGAGGAGCCCATCGCGACGATTCCGAGCCACCGCTACCTGGCGATCCGCCGCGGACAGGCCGAGAAGGTGCTGTGGGTGCATTTGGAGCTCGAAAAGGAGCCGGTCATCGAGCGGATGATGGAGATTGTCCTCAACACAGAGGCACAGAGACACAGAGATGAGAGATGCCTTTCGCAGATTCAGCTGGCTGCGGAGGACGCGTACAAGCGGCTCTTAGCGCCGAGCTGCGAGATCGACGTGACGGTCGAGAAGAAGATGGAGTCCGACCGCGCGGCGGTCGAGGTATTCGCGGAGAATTTGCGGCATCTTCTTCTCGCGTCGCCGCTCGGCGAAAAGGCGGTTCTCGCGATTGATCCAGGCATCCGCACGGGCTGCAAGGTCGCGATGATGGATGCGACGGGCAAGTATCTCGGCAAGACCGTCATCTTCCCCATGCAGAAGCAGCTGGAGGCGGAGAAGGCGGTCGCGATGATCGTCGCGAAGTACCACGCCGAGGCGATTGCCGTCGGGAACGGCACGGCGGGACGTGAGACGGAGGCGTTCGTGCGCGCGACCCTGAAGAAGCTGCACGCGCAGCATCCGGAGATCCCGATCCCGATCGTCGTCAGCGTCAGCGAGGCGGGCGCGTCCGTCTATTCGGCGTCCGAGATCGCGCGCAAGGAGTTCCCGGATCTGGACCTCACCGTCCGCGGCGCAATCTCGATCGGACGCCGTCTGCAGGATCCGCTCGCGGAGCTCGTGAAGATCGATCCGAAGGCGATCGGCGTCGGACAGTATCAGCACGACGTCAACCAGGACCTCCTCGGCGGCAAGTTGAACGAAGTCGTCGTCAGCTGCGTGAACGGCGTCGGCGTCGAGCTCAACACGGCCTCCGCGCCGCTCCTCGAGCGCGTCTCCGGCCTGACGCCGGCTCTGGCGCAGGCCATCGTCGAGTGGCGCGACGCGAACGGCAAGTTCGAGAGCCGCGAGCAGCTGAAGAAGGTGAAGGGCCTCGGGCCGAAGGCCTTCGAGCAGTGCGCGGGCTTCCTCAGGATCCGCGGCGCGAAGAATCCACTCGACGCTTCGGCGGTCCATCCCGAACGCTATGCCCTCGTCGAGAAGATGGCGGCGGACGTGGGCCTGGGCGTCGGCGACCTCGTCGGCAATTCTCTCGCGGCGAACAAGATCGACATTCGCAAGTACATCGCGCCCGGGATTGGCGAGCCGACCTTGAGGGACATCGTGAACGAACTCGTGAAGCCGGGACGCGATCCGCGCAAGACGTTCGAACCGCCGAAGTTCCGCGACGACGTCACGAAGATCGAGGACGTGAAGGAGGGCATGAAGCTTGAGGGCGTCGTCACGAACGTCACGGCGTTCGGCGCGTTCGTCGACATCGGCGTCCACCAGGACGGACTCATCCATCTCTCGGAGCTGTCGGACAACTACGTCTCCGATCCGGCGAGCGTCGTCAAGGCGGGCGACCGCCTGCAGGTGACGGTGATCGGCGTCGACCGCGCGCGCCAACGCATCGCGCTCTCGGCGAAGTCGAAGCCGACGATTGGCGGCACGGGCATGGGCAGTGGCGGTGCGTCCGCCGGGCGCCGCGCACCGCGCACGACGTTTGGCCCGTCATCGGGCAACGGCGGCTTCAGCTGCAATCCGTTTGCGAACCTGTGAAGCGGAAGGGATTCCGCTTCTCCACTGTTAAGGAGAGGTGACGATGAACAAAAAGATCGGGAATGCGGTTACTGCAGGAACGGATTGCCGCGCTTTTCCGCGACAATCGTCGTCTCCATACCATGCCCGGGCACGACGCGCGTGTCGTCGGGGAGCGCGACCAGCTTCTGGAGCGAGTCCATCAGGGTCGCCATGTCGCCGCCCGGAAGGTCGGTGCGGCCGACCGAGCCGGCGAAAAGGGTGTCGCCTGAGAGGAGGAGCTTGGCGGCGGGGAAGTGGTAGCAGACGCCGCCGGGCGTGTGGCCGGGTGTTTCGATGACCTCGACGTCGAGCCCCTCGACCTGACGCAGGTCCATCGCGTCCGCCCGCCCCCTCAGCTTGTCGATCGGTTGATATTCCGGCGGCAGCTGGTTCATCGGATGGGTGAAGACCTCCACGTCGTTTTCGTGGAGATAGACCTTGAGTCCTGGAAATGCCGCCTGAAGCGAGGGGACGGCGCCGATGTGGTCGAAGTGGGCGTGTGTGAGGAGAATCGCCGCGGGCGTCAGCTTCTTTTCGGCGAGGAGTCTGACGATGCGTTCGCCCTCCTGCCCGGGATCAACAATCCACGCCTTGCCGTTTTCACTCAGGATCGAGCAGTTGACCTCGAATCCGCCTACCTGTATCGTCGTCCGTTCCATACCTGTATTATAACATAACCTGTCAGGTTTCGAGAATGGGAGTTTCAGCGTTGTGCTATAATAACGCCTCGAGGAGAAGGAACGGAAAATGACTGACTATCGCACCATGACAATTGCCTACCGCGTCGGGAAGGGCCTTTACGTCAACCTGACGAATCGCTGTCCCTGCGCCTGCACGTTTTGCATTCGGCAGAACGGTCCGGGCGTCTACGGATCTGATTCGCTTTGGCTTGAGCGCGAGCCGACCGTCGAGGAGACGGTCGCCGCGATCGAGGCGGAGGGCTGCTCGTCCTGCGATGAACTTGTCTTTTGCGGATATGGCGAGCCGACCGAGCGGCTGGACGTCCTGCTGGCTGTTGCGCGGTACGTGCGTACGTCCTTTCCGGGACTCCCAATCCGCGTCAACACGAACGGACTCTCAGACCTGATTGCGGGACGTCCGACGGCGGCCCTGTTCGCCGGGCTGGTCGACGTCCTGTCCGTCAGCCTGAATGCGCCGACGGCGGAGGAATACGTGAAGCTGTGTCGGCCGAAGTTCGGCGCGGCGGCATTCGACGCCCTGCAGAAGTTCGCCGTGGACGCGAAGGCATATGTCCCGTCGGTCGTGATGTCGGTCGTCGGCACGCCGGACATGACGCCGGAGAAGATCGCCGACTGTCAGGCAGTCTGCGACCGCATTGGCATTCCGTTGCGCGTCCGCACCTATACGCCGTCGTGAGGACGCGCGTCGCACTTGCGGAAGGCGCGGCAAGTGTGATATAATTCACTCCAATTATTTCAAAACCGCCCCGAGGGGGGCACTAAGGAGTAAAACAAGATGGCCAAGACGCCGAAATTCGCGAACGCCAAGGTGTTCGACTGGGTTGATAAGTGGAACAAGGTCTGCACGCCGGACAAGATTGTCGTCGTGACGGGCACGAAGAAGGAGCACCTTGCAATCTGCGAGATGATGGTCAAGAAGGGCCAGTTCATCAAGCTCAACCAGAAGAAGCGTCCCGAGTGCTATCTCGCCCGCTCGCATGCGTCTGACGTTGCGCGCGTCGAGGGCCGCACGTTCATCTGCTCCAAGCGCGAGATCGACGCGGGTCCGACGAACCACTGGATGGATCCGGACGTGATGAAGAAGCTCATGCTCAAGAGCTACAAGGGCTGCATGAAGGGCCGTACGATGTACGTGATTCCGTTCGCGATGGGCCCGATCGGCAACCCGATCACCCAGTACGGCATCGAGATTACCGACTCGCCGTACGTTGTCGTGAACATGAACATCATGACCCGCACGGGCGACGCCGTCATCAAGCACCTCGGCACCGACGGCGACTTCATCCCCTGCATCCACTCCGTCGGCGCCCCGCTCAAGAAGGGCCAGAAGGACGTCGCGTGGCCGTGCGCGAAGAACATCGATGACAAGTTCATCACGCAGTTCCCGGAAGACCGCCAGATCTGGTCGTTCGGCTCGGGCTACGGCGGGAACGCGCTCCTCGGCAAGAAGTGCTTCGCGCTCCGCATCGCGTCGAAGCTCGCGAAGGACCAGGGCTGGATGGCCGAGCACATGCTCATCCTCACGCTCACTTCGCCTGAGAAGAAGCAGTATCACGTCACGGCGGCGTTCCCGTCCGCCTGCGGCAAGACGAACCTCGCGATGATGCTCCCGAAGCTCCCGGGTTGGAAGCTCCAGACGATCGGCGACGACATTGCGTGGCTCAAGCCGGGCGACGATGGCCGTCTCTACGCCATCAACCCGGAGAACGGCTTCTTCGGCGTCGCGCCGGGCACCTCGAACGACTCGAATCCGAACGCGCTCAAGAGCTGCAAGAAGGGCACGATCTTCACGAATGTCGTCCTCACGCCCGATGGTGACATTTGGTGGGAAGACATGGGCATCAAGGCGCCGAAGGAAGGCATCGACTGGAAGGGTCAGCCCTGCTACGTCTGCGCGGACGATCCGTTCCGCATGGGCCCGAAGCCGGGCATGACGAAGAAGGAGATCAAGGAGCTCGGCTACGTCGCGGCGCACAAGAACAGCCGCTTCACCGCTCCAGCGGAGAACTGCCCGGTGCTCGACAAGGCGGGCTTCAACGGCCTCTACAACAAGAAGCCGACCGGCGTGCCGATCGACGCGATCCTGTTCGGCGGCCGC
>CADAKF010000027.1 GCA_902788415.1 uncultured bacterium | reverse complement strand
CGAAAGAAAAACGCCCATTCCACTTGTGAAAACGCGCCTCGCCCTTTATTCACCGGGGTGAGATGCGTTTTGACGGTCTAAAAATGGGTAAACTCCAGGGCTTAGTTCAATCCTTTGGCCTTGAGGAAGTTATAGCTCGGCAGCACCGCCGAAAGATCCTCGAAGTGACGCTCGCACTCGACGACGTACCACTCGACGCCGTCCTTCTCCGTGACGGGGATAAGCGCATCCCAGTCGACCGGCGTCGCGCACGGCTTGCCGTTCTCGTCACACCCCGGCTTGCCGAGGATCGCGTCGAACTTCTTCACACCCTTGCCCATGCCGTTCTCCTTCGCGTGCAGCGTCGGCGAGCGGTGCGGATACTTCTTGTACTGGACCATCGGGTTGACACCGGCATAGGTGTCACCCGCGCAGGTCGTCCAGCCGACGTCCTGCTCCATGCAGACGTTCGCGTTGGTGTTCGAGAAGAAGTAGTCCCAGAACGAGGTGCCATCCTGCATGAAGATCGCATGCTCCCATGTGTGGTTGTGGAGACCAATCCGGCAGCCCATCTTCGCCGCGTCGTCCGCAACCTTGTTGTAGAACTCCGCGAGCTTCTTCGTGTGGTCGTCGATCGCCTGCGACGGCGTGCAGGGTTCGCCGCCCTGGCCCGTGGACCAGCTGCAGCCGGGCGGGAAGTTGCCGCCGCCGGGGTTGATGATGAGGTTGTTGCCGTAGCCGAGGTTGAACTCGCACGTCTTCTTGAGGACGTCCGGATTGTACGTCCACGCCTTCGTGTCGAGCCCATAGGCCCCGCAGTCGACGTGCGTACCGCACGCCTTGAGGCCCGCATCCTTGAGCATTTTGCGGAGCTGCTTCGCCTCAAACCCGTGGTAACCGGCGAACTCGACGCCCTTGAAGCCGATCGCCGCGAGGTTCTCGAGTGCCTTCTCAAGCCCGACGCCGGGGACGATCACCTTGCCATCCTTGTCCTTCTTGCCGGCGATGTAGGTGCCGATCGAGTAGAGCTGGAGCGCAATCTTGGCATTCACACGCTTCGGCGCACACTTCGGCAGACAGCAGCCCGGAAGCGCCGCAGCGGCCGCACCGGCGCCGAGGAATGTGAAAAATTCCCTTCTGGAGACGTTCATTTTGTTTTCCTTTCGTTTTATAGGGTCAATCCCATACCGGGAATTATACCACAAACATCATTTCCCCGCCACCCAGTCGGCGATGCCGTCCGCAATCGCCGCGGCGATCGACGGACGCCGCACGGCGTCCCAGGTCGCCGCCTCGCCGTCTGGATGCGTAATGTAATCCGCCTCGATGAGGCAACTCGGAATCTCGGGATTGCGCGTCACCGCAAAGTTTGCGTGTAGCACCCCCTCGTTCGGCAGGGACGGATCCGCCGCAGCCATCCGCACGTTGATCGCCTTCGCGAGCCGCTCGCCAAGCGGATTCCACGCATAGACGGACTGCGACCTGACCGCAAGCGGATTCGTCGCATACCCCGGCGCATTGTGGTGGATCGAGACGAAGAGATCGGCATTCGCCCTGTGCGCCGCCTTCGGACGGTCGTAGAGCGCGACGAACGTATCATCCTCGCGCGTCATGATGACTTTGTAGCCGCGCTTCACAAGTTCGGCCCGCACCGCCTTCGCGAGCCGCAGGTTCGCGTCCTTCTCGGGTAGTCCATGCGGACTCAGCGCGCCCCCGTCATGTCCGCCGTGTCCCGCGTCGAGGACGACCGTGATCTCCTCGGGCTTCTTCCCCTTCGGATGCGGCTTCGCCTGATCCGCGGCATAGGGAAGCTTCGTGTAGGTCTTTTTAGGCTCGGCACGCGCGATAGGATTGGCAGGCGCGATAGGAGCGACAGTGAAAGATCGGCGGACTCCGCCGATCTCGACGACGTTTGTCCCGGGCTTCACGTCGACAACCGTCGCCCACGCGCCCGTACGGGAGACGAAGGCAGGACTTGAGACGCGAGACGTCAGACTTGAGACGACTAGGGACGATTCGCCATCCTCCGCCGCACCCATCACGTAGGAACGATTAATCGCTGGAAGCTTCGCGCCCTCGGGCGGAAAGACAATGGTGACAGTGGCAAGTAGCGCTGCGAATGTCATTCAGCCGTGAAGCGGTACTCGGTGTGGCTCTTGAAGGTCTCGCCCGGACGCAGCACCGTCGAGGGGAACTCGGGATGGTTCGGCGAGTCGGGATAGTGCTGCGTCTCCAGCGCCACGCCCTGGAACTGCCCGTAGGTTTTACCCGCAGCCTTCGCCTTGAGACCCTTCTCGGGCGTCATGTTCTGCGCCCCGTACATCTGCATGCACGGTTCGGTCGTCCAGATCTCGAGCTTCCGTCCCGACTTCGGATCGCGCATCGTCGCCGCGGGCTTGAGCTCCCCGACCTTGCCGCGGAGGACGAAGTTGTGGTCATACCAGTTGTCCGTACACTTGAGTCCCGGCTGCGCCTTCATCCAGTCCGCCTTCGCACCGATCTTGCGCAGCGCCCGGAAGTCGAAGCCCGTTCCCGCGACCGGCTCGTCCTTGACCGGAATGAGCCCGTCGTCCGTCTTCGTCCACTTGTCCGCGAAGACCTGCAGCTCCTGATCGAGGACGTTCCCGCTCGCCTCGCCCGCCATGTTCCAGTAGGTGTGGTGCGTGAGGTTGAGAACCGTCGGCTTGTCCGTCGTCGCCTCGTAGTCGATCGTCCACGTGTTGTTCGGGAGCACCTTGTACGTGACCGTGCAGGTAACCGTCCCGGGAAAGCCCATGTCGCCGTCCGGCGAGACAAGCGTCAGCACAAGACAATCGCGTTCGGCACGCTCCACCTTCCAGACCTTCGTGTCCCAGCCATCCGGCCCGCCGTGCAGGTTGCAGTGCCGCGGCGCCGGCTTCACCTCATTGACCGGCAACTGAATCTCCTTGCCGTCCAGCGTGAACTTGCCGTCACGAATGCGGTTGCCGTAGCGCCCGATCAGCGTGCCCATCGAAAAGCCGTTCTGCTCGTATTCCCCGACCGTGTTCCAGCCGAGCGTGACGTCCGCAAGCTTGCCGTCCTTATCCGGCGCCCAGCACTTGACGACGCGTCCGCCGAAGTCCGTCACCTCCAATGTCAGGCCACCCCGACCCTTCAATGTATAAAGCGAAACCTTCTCGCCCTTCGCCGTGACACCAAACGGCGCCGAGACAACGGCCGCACCAACCTCGGCCTTCTTCTCGCAGCCGGCCATCGCCAGCACCACACAAGAAGCAAGCATGACAAGGTTTTTCATTTTTGTTTTCTCCATACGTGTTAGGACTTTAGACATCAGACTTAAGACGTTAGACGGACAGCATTCGTTCAATGGCCTTCCTCGCCCTCTTCGCGATCTCATCCGGTACGACGACCTCGTACTGCATCTTCTCGAGCGCATCCCTCAGCTTCTCGAGCGTGATTTTCTTCATGTCCTCGCAGACAAGATCGCCGATCGGAAAGAACTCCTTCTCCGGGTTTTCCTTCTGGAGCCGATGGAGGATGCCCTTCTCTGTGCCGATCACGAAGCGCTCGGCCGGCGACTCCTTCACAAACCTGCACATCCCGCCCGTCGAAAGGCAGTGGTCCGCCGCCTCACGGACCGGCTTGTCACACTCGGGATGCACCAGGACCGGCGCGTCCATCCCCGCCTCAATCCGCCCGTCCCGAATATGGCGAAGTTCCAGCTTCGCATGAACCGGGCAAAAGCCCTTCCAGCACGCGTAGGTTTCGCCGAGCTTCTTCGAGACGTAGCCGCCCAAATGCATGTCGGGAACGAAGATGATCTCCTCGCCCTTCAATGTCGCCATCACCTTCTCGGCGTTGCCGCTCGTGACGCAAATGTCGCATTCGGCCTTCACCTCGGTCGTCGAGTTCACGTAGCAGACCGCCTTGGCGCCGGGGTGTTGCGCCTTCAGCTCACGAAGCTGCGCGGCGGTGATCATCTCGGCCATGGGGCAGCCGGCCGTCGGATCGGGCAGAAGCACCTTCTTCTCGGGATTCAGGATCTTCGCCGTCTCGGCCATAAAGCGGACGCCGCAGAAGACGATCACGTCCGCTTGGATCTCTGTCGCCTTGCGCGCAAGCTCCAGCGAATCGCCAGTGAAATCCGCAATATCCTGCACCTCCCCTCGGCAGTAGTTGTGCGCCAGGATCACCGCGCGGCGATCATTCCTGAGCATCCGAATCTCGTCTTCAATCATGCCCTAAAACTCTCAAACTTTCAAACACTTTTCAATCCCGGCGAGAAACTCCTGATACGTCTCGAACGCCGAGAGATCGGGATTATCCTGCTTAATCTTGTCCGTCGAGCGAAAGAGGAAGCCAGCCTTCGACGCGCGGATCATCCCGAGGTCATTGAAGCTGTCACCCGCGGCAATTGTCTCAAAGCCGCAGGACTGAAGCGCCTTGACGGTCGTGAGCTTCGATTGCGCGCAGCGCATCTTGTAGCCCGTAATCTTCCCGTTCGCGTCCGCGATGAGCTTGTTGCACATGAGAGTCGGATAGCCAAGCTTCTTCATAAGCGGCATCGCGAACTCGTAGAACGTGTCGGAGAGGATGAGCACCTGCGTCTTCGTACGAAGCGCATCGAGAAACTCCTTCGCGCCCTCCAGCGGATCGATCTTTGCGATCACCTCCTGGATCTCCTTCAGGCCCAGCCCATGCTTGTCGAGAAGGTCCATGCGGTAATGCATGAGCTTATCGTAGTCGGGCTCATCGCGCGTGGTGCGCTTGAACTCGGGAATGCCGGTCTTCTCGGCGAACGCAATCCAGATCTCGGGAACGAGAACTCCTTCTAAATCTAAGCAAACAATGTCCATGTGCGTATTATATCATTTATCGAAAACCGCCCGGCAGTAAATCCCGCTGGGACAATCAAATGTCTTCCGTCTTCCGTCTAAAGTCCTCCCCCCCGCCTGTTCGAGCAGCATCTCGCCCGACTCCAGTCGAGCCGACGGAAAGAGCTGCCCGAGGATGTTCTCCGCCACAATTTGCGAGAGACCTGGCGTATGCGAAGAAAAAAGCACGAAGATCGGGCTCTCGGAGAGGAGATCCTTCACGAGTCCGAGCGTATCCTTGAGATCCCGCTCGATCTTGTACATTTCGCCGCCCGCCCCGCGTCCGAACGTCGGCGGGTCGAGGACGATCGCGTCGTAGGTGCGACCGCGGCGGATCTCCCGTTTCATGAACTTGTGTGCGTCGTCGACAATCCACCGAATCGGATGGTCCGCGAGCCCGTTCAGACGCGCGTTCTCCCGCGCCCACTCGACCATGCCCTTCGACGCGTCGAGGTGGCAGACCTCCGCACCCCCGAGCGCCGCCGCCATCGTCGACCCACCCGAATAGGCGAAGAGATTGAGCACTCTGGGTTTAGGTCTAGCTTCTAGACCTTCGACTTGCTCCTTAATCCACTTCCATTGGCTTCTCTGTTCGGGAAATATCCCCAGATGCCCGAAGTCAGTTCCGCCGAGCTTGAACCTGATGCCCGCCGTCTCGATCTGCCATTCCTTCGGCAGGTTGGCGCGGCCATGCCAGTTGTTGCCGTCCTCGCGGTCGAAGGACGCGTCAGCCTTCGCCCAGTCCGCGGCGCTTTTGCAGGGACGCCACATCGCCTGCGAACAAGGCCGCGCCAGGACATATTTCCCGAAGCGCTCGAGCTTCCGCCCGTCTCCGCTGTCCAAGAGCTCGTAATCGTCTTTCATGTGATGCGTATTATACCCTATTCTGCCACTGCCGGCAGGAAACCGTCGGCCTCCATCGCCCGCTCCAGCTCCTCGACGCGGTCCGCGTCGTACCACCAGTAGGGGAGAACCGCCTCCTCCTTCTGGGCCGGCGCGAGCACCCCCTTCGGCGTGCCGAACTTGTTCCAGTAGACAAGCCGCGTCGAGTCCGTCATCCAAAGGAGGACGTACGGCACCTCCGCCGCCACAAGCGCGTCAATCTTTCGATAGGCGTCGAGTCGCTTTGCCGCATCGTCGAAGCCCTTCTCCTCGGCGATCAGGCGGTCGACCTCGGCGGACTTAAATCCGGTGATGTTGTTGGAACCCTTCCGGTCCGCCTCCGCCCCCAGCCACGAGAGCTCCGGATACTTCACCGTTCCCGCGCCCCACGCCGCCCAGGTCATGTCGTAAGCGAATTCGTCCATGTCCCGCATCCAGCTCGCGAAGTCCTTGCGGACGATCGTCATCGCAATGCCCTGAGCCTTGAGCGCCTGGTCGAAGAGCGCGAGGAACTTGTCCTCCGTCGTCCCGCGCGACAGGAAGGTGAACGCGAACGGACGCCCCGCCTTCTTGAGCTTGCCGTCAGCCGGATCCTTCGTCCATCCCGCTTCCTCCAAGAGCCGCGCCGCCTTCTCTGGATCATACGTGTGCATCTCGTTCCGGCAGGGATGCCGCTCATCATAGAGGTCGGTGTAATAGGAGTTGAGCAGGAAATACGCGCCGTTCATCATCGTGCGGTTCATCGTCTCGCGGTCGAGAAGCGCCGCCATCGCCTTGCGCACCCGGAGATCGTCGAACGGCGGGCGCCGCATATTCATCGCGAACCCCTGGAAGCCGATTGGCGCTTGGTTCCGAACGTTCCGCTTCAGGAGCCAGTTGTGCTGAAACGCCGCGCCCTTCGTCTCCTCCGCGTAGATGCGCGCGGAATAAACCGGATAGACATCGATCTTGCGCTTCTTCAGGGCTTCGAACGCATTCTCGTTGTCAACGAAGTAGCGGACGAGGATCCGGTCGAAGTTCATCGTCCCGCGGCACTGTGGCAAGTCCTGGCACCACCACGTCCCGTGTCGCCTGAGCTCCGTCTCCACCTGCGGCTCGGCTCGCGCGATCACGTACGCCCCGCCGACCACGGCATTAACGAGGTTCAGCTTGTTGAAGTCCTGCCCCGCGAATGCGTGCTTCGGCAGGATCCAGAACATCGCGCAGTTGAGGATGTCGCGCCAGTCGCGGGGACTGTCGCCCTTCTTGCGAAACCGGACCGTCCGCCCATCGACGACCTCCGGCGGATCGAAGAACCCGAGCATCGACTTCCACGGCCCCGTCGCACTCTTCGGATCCATCACCGCGTCAAACGTCCACCTTACGTCCTCCGCCGTCACCGGCGCGCCATCCGACCACTTCGCCCGTTCGTCGAGGACGAAGGTGAACGCGCGCCCGTCGTCCGACACCGACCACCTCCGCGCAAGCGACGGCTCAAGCTCAGAGGTCTGCGCGTTCATGCCGAGCAGCTTCCCGTACAGGAGGTCGAACACCATCGTCGAGTAGTTGTTGTTGTCGACGTAGGCGTTGAAGCTCTTCGGCGGTTGAGCGCCGTTCAGGCGGATCGTCCCGCCGCGCCGCGCGTACGGACTCGCCGCCGGATCAGGACGCTCGGTCCAGTCCGCCCGCGGATACCAGGTCGCCGCGACGAGGCAAACTGCCGCGAGAATGGTCACAGAACCTTCTTGAGCCGCTCAATGGCCTCAAGGACGTTGGCGCGCGAGTTAAAGGCGCTGATGCGGATGTAGCCCTCGCCCGCCTTGCCGAAGCCCGCGCCGGGGGTCGTCACGACATTCGCCTCCTTGAGCAGTTTGTCGAAGAACGCCCAGGAATCGCCCTTCACGTTCACCCAGAGGTACGGCGAATTGTCGCCGCCGGTCACCGTGTAGCCGAGGGACTTGAGCGCGTCCTTCATGAGCTTGGCGTTGCCGAGGTAGAAGTCGATGATGTCGCGGCACTCCCTTTGCCCCTCCGGCGAATAGATCGCCTCCGCGCCGCGCTGGGTGATGTAGCTCGCGCCGTTGAACTTCGTCGTCTGGCGACGCATCCACATCGGACGGAGCGGCACCTCAGATCCGTCCGCAGTGTATGCGACGAGTCCGTTCGGCACGACCGTGTAGCCACAGCGGATGCCTGTGAAACCGGCGGTCTTTGAGAATGAGCGAATCTCGATTGCGCACGTCTTCGCGCCCTTGCACTCGTAGATCGAGTGCGGAATCTCCGGATTGCGAATGAACGCCTCGTACGCCGCGTCGAAGAGAATGAGCGCCTTCTTCGCATTCGCCCAATCGACCCAGGCCTGCAGCTGCGCCTTCGTCGCAATCGCGCCCGTCGGGTTGTTCGGGTAGCACAAGTACACGATGTCCGCCGTGCAACCCTCCGGCCCCGGCACGAAGCTGTTCTCCGCCGTGCAGGGCAGAAGCTGGATGTCATGGCGTCCGGCCATGACGTTCGTATCGACGTAGACCGGATAGACAGGGTCGCCGACCGCGATCTTCACATCCGCGCCGAAGAGCTCCTGGATGTTACCGCAATCGCACTTCGCACCGTCCGAGACGAGGATTTCGTCCGCCGAGATGTCAATGCCGCGGTCCTGGAAGTCGACCTGAGCAATCTTCTCGCGAAGGAACGCATAACCCTGCTCGGGTCCGTACCCGTGAAAGTCGCCTTTCCCGGCTTCGTCGTCCACCGCCTTGTGCATCGCGGCGATGACGGACGGCGCCAGCGGCTCCGTGACGTCGCCGATGCCGAGGCGAATGACCTTCGCGTCCGGATGCGCCTTTTGGTGCGCGGCGACGCGGTGCGCGATCTCCGCAAAGAGGTAGGTGGGCTTGATTTTCGAATAGTTCTCGTTGACATGCAGCATGGCATTTTTCCTTTCGTCAGGGCATAAAACTCGGCAAAGCGGCAATTGAAAGATAGAGAAGGTCCAGAATCGCCAACGACCGGAGCGGGCAGTCGCCGAATGCATGGATCAGCGTCGCCAGACAGGCGAGAAGAATGATGAAGACCGGCGACGGGATGATGAAGATCTGAATCGGCTTCGGAAGACGGCGCTTTTGCCGCTGAAACCGATAGGTCCGATACATCGCGCACACCTGCCTAAAAACAGGGACAAGAAGAATGATGACAATTGCGGCCAGACAGGCGAATCCGACCAGCCCGTGTTCGGCCAGGAACTGAAGATAGTCGTTGTGGACATTCGCCGACCCAACCTGCTGCAGCAGGCTTCCGCGCGGTAACTTCAACTCGCGCACCTTGGGCTCGCAGAAATGCGCATAGCCCCAACCACCGCAACCGAAGAGAAAGTGATCCGTCCAGATCGCATTCGCCACCTGAACATGATGCTGCTGCTTTCCAGTCATGCGGTCCAAGACCTCGTAGCTGTCGAGCGAGTCGACCTCTTTGCGCACGTCTTGCGGCATGAAAAGAACAGCGAAAAAGACAATCATGAAGAAAACCACCACACCCCAAACTCCAACGACTATGCGGCGGGAACGCTCCATTCGGCAAATGATAAGCGCCAGCGTATGAAGAAAGTAGACGCAAGCCAAGGTGGAAACGAGCAGAATGGCCGCGCGCGAGAGCGTACAAAGCGCCGAAAAGAAAAACAAAATCGCCGGAATGAGTAGATAATGCCTCTTTACAATCTTCTCGAATCGGCGCGTGCTGGCGGACGTGTGTTCCGACCAATCTCCCATCAAAGACTCCTGATGCAGCTTCTCGCAGCGCGCACGCCACAGCGCCACGGAAATGCCGAAGAGCAGCGTAAAGTAGTCGCCTGCCATGTTCGGATATCCAAAGACCGAGAAGAAGAGACCCGCCGTATGACGTGACGGCGTCCGGCCCGAAAGAGCCATCCAAAACGGACCGGGTGCATTCGTCATGCCCTGCACAAATCCGAGGAGCGACAGGGCGACTCCATTCCAGACAAGGATGTTCAGCACAAGCCGGCGACCATCTCGCTGTAGGGCATGGCGCATGACCAGGACCGAAGACAGGACAAACACAAACCAAAGGAATGTCGTCAGGTGCATGCGGCGGTCGACACAAGACGGCAAGAAGGGAATCGGCGGCGAGCAATCGGCTCCCGCCGCGATTGCTGCCGCATCACAACTCGGACACAGGCCCTTGTTGACAAACGGAATCACCAGAAGACAAACAAAACCAAGCGAAATCCAGACGATTCCCGAAGAGCCAAGATCTCGCCACACACGTGAACGCGCCGCATAGAGCGACTCACCCTGCATCCTCTGCGGAAAGAAGACGAGAACCTCAAGCACAAAAAAGCAAAGCCACGGCACGACCAACGCAATCAAATCGCCTCGGGCGCCGCCGAAAAGCCATGCCACAAGCGAAGCCGAAAGGGCCACCGTTATCGGCGCAACATTCTCATAAAGAAACAACATATTCGATTACCTTTCCGACTGCATCCTCTTCGCTCACCTTGCAAACCTGTTTTCCATGCACGAACAGCAGGAATTCGCCGTCGCCACCGCAAAGCGCCACATCCGCACCCTTTGCCTCGCCGGGACCGTTCACGGCGCAGCCCATGACGGCAACCTTGGGAAACTTCAACCTCTGATCCCTGATCCCTGATCCCTGATCCCTATACAAAATCTCCAGCGCGTCCTCAACCTGGGAGGCGATGCGCTGGAGGTCGACCTTGGTGCGCCCGCATGTCGGGCAGCTCGTGATCGCCGGACCCGGCGCACGGAGCCCGAGCGCGCGCAGAATCTCAAGTCCGACCTTGACCTCCTTCTCCGGCTTATTCGTGAGCGACACGCGGATCGTGTCGCCGATGCCCTCGTTCAGGAGAATGCCGAGAGCAACAGAGCTGCGAACCGTTCCCGGGACGAGCGTTCCCGCCTCCGTGACACCGAGATGAAGCGGAAAATCCGTCCTCTCAGCCAGCTCTCGGTAAACCGCCAGCGTCTCTGCGACGTTGCTGGCCTTCGCGCTGATGACGATGTCGTGAAAATCCTCGTCCTCCAGGAGCTTCACGTGCTTCAGCGCCGAGCTCACGAGCGTCTCGCCATTCTCGAGCGAACCGCCGTTGACGCCAATGCGGATTGGAACGCCCTTCGCCTTCGCCGCGCGGGCGACCGCCGCAATGCGGTCGCGCGAGCCAATGTTCCCGGGGTTGAGGCGCAACGCGTCCGTCCCCGCCTCGATCGCCGCCAAGGCACACCTGTAGTCGAAATGGATGTCCGCGACGATCGGAATCGGAGAGGACTTCTTCACCTCTCCAAGAACCCTTGCAGCCTCGAGGTCGGGCACTGTCATCCGGAAGACGTCGCAGCCGAGCGAGGCGCAGCTCTTCAGCTGCTCAAGACACGCCTTCGCATCGTGCGGATCGACGTTGCACATCGTCTGCACGCTCACGGGCGCTCCGCCGCCGATCAGCAGCTTACCGAGCCTGACTTGTCGCGTTTGACGTCTCATTTGTCTGTGTGGACTCAAAGTGATGCATCTTCCAGCTGCGCCATCCGTCCCGACCGATCAGCAATGCCATCAGCCCCATCAGCAGGACCATGAAACAGAGGGACGTCGCCCTGACGACAACGTCCGGAATCCGCCGGCGGAAGACGAGCGCAAAGAGCGAAAAGAGGATGAGTCCGCCGTCCAGGACCGGAATGGGCAGGAGATTCAGGACCGCGAGGTTCACGTTGAGGAATCGGAGAAAGCCGAGCCCGTCCCACGGATCGCGGCGCACCTGGCGGTAGAGACCCTCGGCAATCATCACCGGTCCGCCCAAAGCCGCGCTCGTCGCCGCCGCCTCCTTCGGCGTCACAAGGCCCTTCAGCACGCGAAAAATCGACCCGGCGTCCCATGCGAGCTGCTTCAGGGGATTGCGGTTGGGCATCCATGCGACAGCTCCCGTCTCGTTCGAGACGCTGAGCGCCATGATGTACCAGGCGCCCGTCACCTCGTTCCGCTCGGGCGTCACGGAAAGAACAACTGAAAGTGGAGAAGCGGAATCCTTTCCGCTTGTAAGCGAAGCGCAAGATCTCTCCACCACCACTTCGACCGTCTTCCCGCCGGTGATCTGGACCTCCGTCTGCATTTCCGTCCAGGTCTCCACCTTCCGTCCTCCGACCGACACCACGACGTCGCCGGACTTCATGCCGGCCTTCGCCGCGGGACCGCCCGGAATGACGTCGCCGATTTCCGCCGGAAGCTCGCCAAACTTGACGCCCGGCACGAGCGCCAGCACGATCGCCAGCACGACCGCGAGAACGACGTTCATCGCAGGTCCCGCGACCGCCACCAGAATCTCCTTCCACGCCGGGATCCTCGTCCGCTGTTCGCCTTCGTTCGTCGACTTTGACCCTTCCAGCGCCTTCGTTCCCTCGGGATCCACGTCGGGAATCGACACGTACCCGCCGAGCGGAATCGCCGAGATGCGATACTCGACGCCATTGACCTTCTTCTTCCAGAGCGCCGGACCGAATCCAATCGAGAACGCCTCGACGCGAAGCCCGAGCTTCAGCGCGACGATGAAGTGCCCAAACTCGTGAATCAGGATCGCCAGCGCGAACAGCAGCACACAGACAACGATGTAAAAAACTGTGACAAGAATTTCCATTGATTTTTAAAGGTCTAGGTCTAAGGTCGAGGCCTATAAGTAGTGTGTATTAGAGTAGTTTGAGGTGTGTTTCGACCCAACGAGCGGACTCAAAGACATCGTCAAGCGAAGTCATCTCGATCCGCGGCGCCCTTTCAAGCGTCTCTTCGATGACTTTGGCGATGTCAGTATAGCCGATTCTTCCCTTGATGAACGCGTCGACCGCCCACTCGTCGGCCGCCGCAAGGACCGCCGGCGCGCAGCCGCCCAGTTCGCACGCTTCCTTGACAAGGCGGAGACACGGAAACCGCACGGGGTCCGGCGCACGGAACGTGAGCTTGCCGAGGGCGGCGAGATCGAGCTTCGCGCGTTCGGCTGGCAGTCGGTCCGGCCAAGAGAGCGCATACTGAATCGGCACGCGCATATCGGGCGGACAGAGCTGCGCCATCGTCGAGCCGTCGACAAAGGTGACGAGCGAATGGACGATTGACTCGGGATGGACAACGACCTCGATATCCTTCACCGGCACGTCGAAAAGCCAGCGAGCCTCGAGGATCTCAAAGCCCTTGTTCATCATCGTCGAGGAGTCGATCGTGACCTTCGGCCCCATCTTCCACCTCGGATGATTGAGCGCCTGTTCGACGGTCACGCCCGACAGGTCCGCCGGACCGTCCAGGAACGGTCCGCCGCTCGCCGTCAGGATCAGCTTGTCTACAGTGGAATTTCCCGCCCCTTGAAGACACTGGAAGATCGCCGAATGCTCGCTGTCGACCGGAAGGAAGCGGACGCCCCTCCTCTTCGCGAGCGCCGTCACGAACTCTCCCGCCATCACCATCACTTCCTTG
This sequence comes from uncultured bacterium, assembly GCA_902788415.1. Taxonomy (GTDB): domain Bacteria; phylum Verrucomicrobiota; class Kiritimatiellia; order RFP12; family UBA1067; genus UBA1067. The sequence goes on along the minus strand of CADAKF010000027.1, from coordinate 2,472 downwards.
GTGGCGAGCGCAATGTCCATACCCTTTTCGATGGCGGCGACCGTGGGCCTGAGACCGAACATTCCGACCGTCGCCACGAGGCAGATGTCCGCCTCGTTCTCCTCAACGGCCCTCAGGGCGGCCTCTTCGCCGACATAGGCCTTTGCGCCGAACTCTCGGGCGATTGCCTCGCACATCTCCCGGGAACGATACGCGGACACCGCGACGATCGTAAAATCGTCCCGATGAGTCCGCACGACATCGACGGCACTCGCGCCAATCGACCCCGTCGCCCCGAGAAGAATGATTTTCTTAGGCATTGATATTGTCGGTATTATATCATATCCGACGATATCAGAACGCCAGCGAAAGGTCGTAGAAGCGTCCGCATCTGACGGACGAGCCCTTCTGGAGAAAATGCTGGACGCGCTTCCGGTCGGTGCGGCTGCGAGCGATAATGAACATGAATCCGCCACCGCCCGCACCGCACAAGGTCACCGCCGACACAAACGGGGCGATGCGCGCGATGATCGACTCGACCATTGGGTTCGTACTACCCGGGTCCAAGGCCTTCTTATTCATCCAGTAGGCGTTCACGGCCTCGGTGAAGACCGTCCAGTCGCCGCACTCCAAGGCCTTGTAGGCCTGAAGTGCGTCTTTCTTGAGGACGCGGACGATCTCGCGCGCAAGACCGTCCGGATTCTTCCGGAAGAAGGAGACGACGCCGTTGAGGACGTTGCGCGCCATGCGCTTCTGTCCCGTGAAGTAGAGAAGCGCCCGCTCGTCGAGAAACTCCGCGAAACGCTTTTCCGCCGCGGCCGGCAGCCGCCGGATGGCGATCTTCTGGTTTTTGCCCGGACGCGAGACCAGCAGCTTCACGCCCGGCTCCAGGGCGCCCATCTGATCCTCCCAGCCGCCGCCCGTATTCATTTCGCGCTCGAGGGCAAGCGTGAGGTCTGCGACCTTTTCGACGGAATAGCCCCTGCCGCGAATCTTACCGAGCGCCTCGACGACCGCCGCGCCCAGAATGGATGACGTGCCCATACCACTCCCCTTCGGCACGTCCGCCGACAGAACAATCGAGAGCCCGCCTTCCGCAAACGAATAGCCCGTCACGACCAGTGCCGCCTTCACAAGCGCACGCCAGTCGTGCGGATCGGAATGGTCGTGGATTTCCGCAACCGTCCGGAGAACATCCTTCTTCCCAAGGTCGACGGACGCGACGCACACCTCCTCCCGAGGAATCCGGCGCACCGCCACCTTGACGGGCTTCTCACCCCCCAGCGTGACCGCGGCGTTGAGAACACATCCGCCCATCGCATTGCAAATGGGCGGCGTGTCGCTCCAGCCGCCCGCCAGGTCAATCCGAAGCGGCTTCTCAACGACAACCTCCTGCGGAAGCGCCGTCTGTGCCGCGCGAAAACGCCCGAGGCGCGTCGGATCGACTCTTTTCATCAGCTCCCCCATCTTCAGCGACTCCCACTTGCCGTCTTCCTTGAAGTTGTCCTCGACGCGGTACCGGACCTCCGTCCACCCCGTCCTGCCCGTCGGCAGGCACAGAAGGCACTCGCCCCTCTTGAGCGCAATCTTCTTTTCGTAACCCGCCGGCACGTTCGTCACGATGTTCTCGCCCGCAAGTCGCATTTCCGCACGCGGCACGCCGCAGCCGTCCACCCATTCGCGCCCCCGTCCGAGTAGGTCGAGGAGCTCGCGGCTCGAGCCAATGTGGAAGAAGTTGCAGCGCGGGACGACATTCACGCGAAAGCCGGCGAAACCCTTCAGAAGCGCCGCGGTGAAGTCCGAATAGAGGTCGCCCTCCGTCCACCGGCTCTTCCTGAGCTTCGCACAGGTCGGCGCGTCCAACCACAGGATGCCTGTGTCGACGGCGACCTTGCCGCGAACGACCGCGCCCGACCTCCGCGATTCCGCCGCGGACGGTTTCTGGAGAAAGTCCTTCACCGGAACGGCGCCGCGTCCCTTCGCCGCGACGTAGACGCCGTGCCGCGACCCGCGCGCAAGCGTGTCGCGATACGCGACACCGGTGACGCCCGGCGCGGAGAAGTCGCAGGCAGAGAAGTCGAAGTCCGGCGCGACGTCGCCACAGACGACGAGCGCGCCGTTCCGCGGCAACTCAAGCCGTGCCATATTCCGGACGATGATCTCGAAGAGCGTCTTCACGCCGTTCGCCGCCGGCACGGGCGCAAAGACCTTGCCGGACGCAGCATAGGCCGGAAGCCGTTTCGAGAACCCGCCGCAATGGCAAACAAGCAGACGTCCCCTCCCCGAAACATTCTTGAGGACATGGACCGTCGAGCCGAGCGTGCCGACGCGTCTGCCCCCGGGATCGGGAATGACGAGAACGCGCTTCGCGAGCGTCCCCTCAAACGCCTGGGCCTGCAGGTGGAAACAAGTCGCCTGTCTTGAATCGGCCGCGGTAATGACGATTGTGTCGAACATGCCAAGATTATATCAAAATCCGCCTCACCGAAACAC
>CADAKF010000026.1 GCA_902788415.1 uncultured bacterium | reverse complement strand
ACCTGCGAAGCGGCAGCGGGAGCCACACCACTCGGAGTTAAAATCGGCGGGTTGGACGGGGTACGGATCGGCAAGGAATCAAAAATGGGTAAACTCCAGAACTAAGCCCCCTTGCGCGAAAACGGCGAATGTGATATACTACACGCCGTTTTCGCAAAACTCGGAGCGTAGCGCAGTCTGGTAGCGCGTTTGGTTCGGGACCAAAAGGCCGAGGGTTCAAATCCCTCCGCTCCGACCACTTGAAAAGGACATCGGTTTTTTGACTGGTGTCTTTTCTTTTTTCCATCGAATATGGTATAATTTCCGCACATTAAACTGAAACAAAGAAGAAAAGAAAGAAAAGAAATGAAGAAGCAAGACAAGAAGTATGTATATTTCTTCGGGGCGGGCCAGACCGAAGGCAATGCGAATATGCGCGAGCTGCTGGGCGGCAAGGGTGCGAACCTGGCGGAGATGGCGGGGCTCGGCCTTCCCGTGCCGCAGGGCTTTACGATCTCGACCGAGGCCTGCACGCGCTACTACGACGACGGCAAGAAGATCGGCGCGGACATTGAGAAGCAGGTCCTGGAGTACATCGCGAAGCTTGAAAAGTCCGCCGGCAAGAAGTTCGGCGACAAGAAGAATCCGCTCCTCGTCTCGGTCCGTTCGGGCGCGCGCGCCTCGATGCCGGGCATGATGGACACAATCCTGAACCTCGGTCTCAACGAGACTGTCGTCGAGTCGCTCGCCAAGCAGACGAAGAATCCGCGCTGGGCGTGGGACTGCTACCGCCGCTTCATCCAGATGTTCTCCGACGTCGTCATGGAGGTCGGCAAGAAGTACTTCGAGAAGCTCATCGACGACATGAAGGCGAAGAAGCACGTCAAGAACGACGTGGACCTGACGGCGAAGGACCTCAAGGAGCTCGCCGGCCAGTTCAAGAAGGAGTACAAGGCGAAGATCGGCAAGGAGTTTCCGACCGACGCGAAAGAGCAGCTTTTCGAGGCGATCAAGGCGGTCTTCCGCAGCTGGGACAATCCGCGCGCGAACGTCTACCGCCGCGACAATGACATCCCGTATAGCTGGGGCACGGCGGTGAACGTCCAGATGATGGCGTTCGGCAACCTGAACGACAACTCTGGTACGGGCGTCGCCTTTACGCGCGATCCGGCGACGGGCGAGAAGAAGCTGATGGGCGAGTTCCTCATGAACGCGCAGGGCGAGGACGTCGTCGCTGGCGTCCGCACGCCGATGCCGATCGCGAAGATGGCCGAGGTGATGCCGAAGGTGTTCAAGCAGTTCCAGAAGATCTGCGACACGCTCGAGGAGCACTACCGCGACATGCAGGACATGGAGTTCACGATCGAGAACCAGAAGCTCTTCATGCTCCAAACCCGCAACGGCAAGCGCACGGCGAAGGCCGCCTTGAAGATCGCGTGCGACCTCGTCGACGAGGGCATGCGCACGGAGGAGGAGGCCGTCCTCATGATCGAGCCGCGCAACCTCGACACGCTCCTGCATCCGCAGTTCGATGCGGTCGCGCTCAAGAACGCGAAGCCCATCGGCCGCGGCCTCGCGGCGAGCCCGGGCGCGGCGTGCGGCCAGATCGTGTTCAACGCCGACGACGCGAAGGCGTGGAAGAAGAACGGCAACAAGGTCGTGTTGGTGCGACTCGAGACGAGTCCCGAGGACATCGAGGGCATGAAGGCGGCGGAGGGCATCCTCACGGTCCGCGGCGGCATGACGTCCCACGCGGCCGTCGTCGCGCGCGGCATGGGCGAGTGCTGCGTCTCCGGCTGCCAGGAGATCGCGATGGACGAAGAGCACAAGAAGTTTACGCTCGGCGGCAAGACCTTCAAGGAAGGCGACTGGCTGTCGATCGACGGCTCCACGGGCTACATCTACGATGGCGTCATCCCGACGGTCGACGCGCAGATCGCGGGTGAGTTCGGGCGAATCATGCACTGGGCGGACAAGTTCCGCAAGCTGCAGGTCCGGACGAACGCCGACACGCCACGCGACGCCCGCAAGGCGCGCGAGCTCGGCGCGGAGGGCATCGGCCTCTGCCGTACGGAGCACATGTTCTTCGAGGCGGACCGCATTGCGGCGTTCCGCGAGATGATCTGCGCCGACACGGTCGAGGAGCGCGAGATTGCGCTCGCGAAGATTCTGCCGTACCAGCAGGACGACTTCGAGCAGCTCTTCGAGGCGCTCGAGGGTAAGCCCGTCACGATCCGCTTTCTCGATCCGCCGCTGCACGAGTTCGTGCCGCACTCGGAGGACGAGATCAAGCTCCTTGCGAAGGCGCAGCACAAGACCGTGCAGCAGATCGAGGACCTCATCGAGTCGCTCAAGGAGTTCAACCCGATGATGGGCCACCGCGGCTGCCGCCTGTGCGTGACGTATCCGGAAATCGCCCGCATGCAGACGACGGCGGTCATCCGCGCTGCCGTCAAGGTGCAGAAGGCGCATCGCACATGGACGGTGAAGCCCGAGATCATGATTCCGCTGACGGGCGACGCGAAGGAGCTCAAGTACGTCAAGGACATCGTCGTCAAGACGGCGAACGAGGAGATCGCGCACGCCGACGTCAATATCGCCTACAAGGTGGGCACGATGATCGAGATCCCGCGCGCGGCTCTCACGGCCGACCAGATCGCCGAGGAGGCGCAGTTCTTCTGCTTCGGCACGAATGACCTCACGCAGATGACCTACGGCTTCTCGCGCGACGACTCGGGCAAGTTCCTCAGCGCCTACTACGACAAGAAGATCTTCGAGAACGACCCGTTCGCGAAGCTCGACCAGGCGGGCGTCGGCAAGCTCATGGAGATGGCGCTTAAGCTCGGCAAGGGTGTCCGTCCGAAGCTCCACTGTGGCATCTGCGGCGAGCACGGCGGCGATCCGACCTCGGTTGAGTTCTGCCACAAGCTCGGTCTCGACTACGTCAGCTGCTCGCCGTTCCGCGTGCCGATCGCGCGTCTCGCGGCGGCCCAGGCGGCGCTCCGCAAGTGATGATCGCGGCAAACCTCGAGAATTGGTTTGCGAAGGTGAAACGGCCGATGCCCTGGCGGCGTCGGCCGTCGCCTTATGTCTGCTGGCTTTCGGAGATCATGATGCAGCAGACGACGTACGCGGCGGTTTTGCCGTACTACGAGAGGTTCTTGAAGAAATTCCCGACGGTCGAGAAACTCGCGGCGGCGAAAGAGAGCGACGTACTGAAGGTCTGGGAAGGTCTCGGCTATTATGCAAGGGCCAGGAATCTGCTGAAAGCGGCAAGACTCATAGTGGAGAAGCGTCATCCTTTCCGCTTCAAATGGCCCTCGGCGTCCGCCGAATGGGCGCAGGTCCCTGGCGTCGGACCCTACACGGCCGCGGCACTTTCGAGTGTCCTCAATGGCGAACGCGTCCCCGTCGTCGACGGCAATGTCGCGCGGGTTTTCGCCCGCGTGTGGAAACTGGCGGATGATTTCTCTAAGCTTCCAGCCCGTGCGAAGCTCGCGGAACGCCTTCAGCCGGAGATCGAGAAATGTCGTGTGCCTGGCGACTTCAACCAGGCGATGATGGAACTCGGAGCTCTCGTCTGTACGCCGAAGAGTCCGGACTGTGCGAAGTGTCCGCTCGCGAAGATGTGCGCAGCGAAGAAGGACGGTGCGTGGGCTGACTACCCCGTCAAGAAGGGTAAGAAGGAACTGCCGGTCCGTAAGATGACCGCTGTCATCGTCAAGGACGCGAAGGGACGTGTCCTTCTCGTGCAGAACCGCGAGGGCGGACTTCTGAAGGGGCTTTGGGAATTGCCGACCGTGGAATCTGCCGCGGGTGTCACGCAGGTCTTTTCGCATTTCAAGCTGGAGCAGAAGAACTTCAAAGCGACGCGCATGGATGCGGAGTTCCGCGATCCGAAGTCCGTCCCGCTCACGACGGCGACCCGCAAGGTGCTGGCGGCTTGTTTTCAATGAGCCATTGATTTCTGTATGAACAGTTTGGTATAATCCTGTCCATACAAGGAGGGGTAACATGGCTAAGGCAATGGATGAGAAGGTGATCTTTAGGATGCCGGGGGATGAGCTTTCGGCATTTCGGCGTCGTGTGACGGCCGAGGGATTGTCCATCAGCATCGTTTTGCGACGGAGCATTGCAGATTACATGAAGCTTCCTGTGTCTAACGCAGTATCTCGTAAGTTGGACATTCCATTTGCGGGATGCTTGAAGGATGCGGAGTCGACTGCGGACTATCGGTCTCGCGCGGCGGATTACGTCTTGGAGCGGTGCAGATGAAGGTGATGTTCGATTTGAATGTCATCGTCGATATCGCTGAGGGGCGCGAAGGTCTTGGCGAGACGTCGCGCAAGGCCTTTGAAAAGGCGATTGTCGGGGGCGATCAGATATACTTTCCCCTGCACGGCTTCACGACGTTGCACTATTTACTGGCAAGGGCGGGGAAAGCCAAGGAGAGCAAGCGCTATCTTGCTTGGTTGTGCGATCATGTTTCGTGCGTCCCTGCCGACACGTCGACGATTCGCGCAGCTTGTGTGTCGCATGTTGCTGATTTTGAGGATGCGGTTGTGGATGAGACGGCGTTGGTCGCGCAATGTCAATATGTTGTGACTCGGAATACGCGTCACTTCGCAAAGTCTCGGGTGCCTGCGATCACACCGGAGAGGTTTTTGTCCTTATGAAACGTGAACTTGGAAGTCTGGCGACGCATCGGGCGTATCTCGGGAAGTCGCCGAAGAAGGGAAGCCGCGTGCCGTTTCCCTGCAATCCGGCGAAAGTGTTCGCGACGCAGGTGAAGGGGCTTGCGGCGCGGCTCAGGGCCATCAGGTGTCGCGATGTGGTAATCGGACTTTCCGGCGGACTCGACTCGACGCTTGCCTTGCTCGTCGCGGATGCGGCATTCGCAAGGCTGAAGCTCGACAAGCGCGGCATTCATGTCTATACGATGCCAGGATTTGGCACGTCGACGCGCACGAAGGGCAATGCCGAGCTCTTGTGCGAGGGACTGGGGCTTAAGATCGAGACGATTTCGATTGCGAAGAGCGTTCGCCAGCATCTGAAGGACATCGGACACGACGGGAAGACGCCGGACATCACCTATGAGAACGCGCAGGCACGGATGCGGACGATGATCCTGATGGATAAGGCGAACATGACCGGCGGCATCGTGCTCGGCACGGGAGACCTCTCGGAGATTGCGCTTGGCTGGTCGACCTACAACGGCGACCACATGTCGATGTTCGCGGTCAACAACGGCGTGCCGAAGACGGTGATTCGGAAGGTCTGTCGGTGGTGGTCCGATTCTTTCGGAAGCGGAAAGGATTCCGCTTCTCCACTTGCTGCGCGGGCGATTCTCGACATTATCGCGACGCCAGTGTCGCCGGAGCTGGTGAAGGGGCAGGTGACGGAGGATAAGATTGGGCCGTACGAGCTTCATGACTTCTTCCTCTGGAACTTCATCATGAACGAAATGGGCTCGAAGGATTTACAGAAGGCAGCAGAGCGGTTCTTCGACGGGCGTTTTGATTCGGCGGAAATCGCGAAAACCCTTGCGACGTTCATGCGCCGTTTTTTCACGCAGGCGTTCAAGCGCAACTGCCAGCCGGACGGAATCAAGGTTTTTCCGTTCGAGCTGTCTCTCTACGACTGGTGGATACCGTCTGACCTGGGCGCCGTAAGGATCTGATCGACATGGACAAGTCTCTCGCACTTGCCGACTACGCCGTCATTGCCGCGTTCTTCGCCGTCATGATTGGCGTCGGTGTCTTCTATAGCCGCAGGTCGAGGAGTTCGGACCAGTTCTTCGGCAACGACAAGACGGTGCCGTGGTGGCTTTCGGGCGTCTCGTTCTACATGAACAGCTTTTCGGCGCTTGCCTTTGTCATGTACTCGGCACTTGCCTACAAGTTCGGCTGGGTGCCGGTGACGGTGAGTTGGCTCAGCGTGCCGGCGGTCCTTCTCGGGGCGTGGTTCCTCGCGGTCCGCTGGCGGCGTGCGGCGAAGGGGAGTCCCATTGACTACATCGCCGAGCGCTACACGCCGGGAATGTGCAGGACACTGGCGATCCTAGGGCTTCCGATGCAGCTTCTCGACAACGCGCTGAAGCTGCTCGCGATCGGGACGATCGTGGGCGTTGGGATGGGTTTTCCGCTTTTTTGGTCCATCTGCATCTCGGGTGTGATCATCGTCCTCTACACCTTCCTCGGCGGGCTCAAGGCGACGCTCACGTGCGACTTCATCCAGTTCCTGGTGATCCTCGCCGTGGTCTTCACGTTGCCGTTCATGTGCCTCGGGCGGGTCGGCGGGCTCTCCGGCTTCATCGACAAGGCTCCTCCGGGCTTCTTCGACTTCACGGCGGGGAAGTACACCTGGGTTTACATGCTCGTCTTCTTCTGTTGCGTCGGCTCGACGCTCTCGACCAACTGGTCGCTCGTGCAGCGATACTATTCGACGAAGAGTGAGAAGGACGCGAAGAAGATGGCCTACTTGGTTGCGGCGCTCCTGTTCCTCGGCCCGCCGATTTTCTTCTTCCCGGCGATGGCTGCGCGGGTGTTCCTGCCGGGTATCCCCGAAGAGCAGATGAACGGCGTCTATGCGCTCGTCTGCCGCGAGGTGCTGCCGGTCGGCATGATCGGTATGGTGATCGCGGCGATGTTCTCCGCGACGATGAGTTCCTTGGCGGGCAACTTCAACGCGGCGGCGGCGGTTCTGACGAACGAGTTGCGGCTGAAGGGCATGGTCTGGGCGCGCGTGATGACGATTCTTGTCGGTGGCGCGGTCATTGCACTCACGTTTGTCATGCAGTATGCGCAGGGGGCGGACGACCTCTTCAACGTTTCCAATAAGGTGTTCGGCGTCTTCCTGCCGCCGATTGCGATTCCGATGCTGTGCGGCATCTTCGTGCGCAGGTTCTCGAAGCGGTCGGGCCTGATGGGTCTTGTCGGCGGCATTGCGGTGGGGCTTGCGATCTTCATCGTCGGCGCGAAGCCGGAGCTTGCCGACCTCCGCGAAATGGTCTGGATTTTCCCGATGACGGCCGTCGCGACGGTCGTTTTCCTCGTCCTCGGCACGTTGTTCTTCCCCGATGCGGCGGATGAGCGCAAGGAGATTGAAAAATGGATGGATACGTTGACCTCCAGGTAAACGGTTATGCTGGCGTGGACTTCAATGCGCCGGGCCTCACGGTCGAGGCGGTGAAGTCCGTCACGGAACGGCTGGAGGCCGACGGCACGGTCGGCTATCTCCCGACGTTGGTGACGGGAGATCCCGAGATGCTGATTGGAATGGTCCGGACGGTCATGGAGGCACGGCGGAAGTACGCGATCTGCGAGCGGAATATCCTCGGGTTCTTTCTTGAGGGTCCGTTCATCTCCGACCAGCCCGGCGCCGTGGGGACGCATCCGATCGAGTGGGTGCACGCGCCGGACCTCGGGCTCTTCAGTCGCTTTCAGGATGCCGCAGAGGGGCTGATCCGCATGGTGAACGTGGCGGCGGAGGTCCCGGGTATGCCGGACTTCGTTCGCGCCGTCTCCGCGACGGGTGTCACCGTCTCGCTCGGCCACCAGCTTGCGAAAAGCCCCAAGGATATTGAGGCGTGTATCACGGCGGGCGCGAAGGCGTTCACGCATCTCGGCAACGGCATCCCCAACGAGGTGAACCGCCACGACAACATTGTCTATACGGCACTGGTCGAGGACCGTGCGAGCGTGATGTTCATTCCCGACGGACACCACCTGCCGGACACGATGCTCAAGCTCTACGCGCGGGCCGTGCCGCTGAAGCGCCTCGTCGCGGTCTCGGATGCGCAGTATCCGGCGGGCATGCCGCCGGGCGAATACGAGGTCTGCGGGGCGCATGCGCGGCTCGAGCCGAACGGGCTTCTCTGGAATCCGTCCCGCAACTGCCTTGTGGGCGCGACGACGCCGATCGCCAGGTGCATGGAAATCCTGCGTGAGCGCATTGGCCTCACGCAGGAGGAGTGCCGTGCGATCGGGCACGACAATCCGCTCGCGCTTATTGCTCGATGATGACGCGGGTTCCGGGCCGGACCAGGTAGAAGAGCCGGGCGGCGTTCCAGTTCGCGAGGCGGAAGCAGCCGTGCGATTCAGCATTGCCGATCGACTCGGGTCGCGGTGTGCCGTGGATGCCGTAACCGGGAAGGTTGAGTCCCATCCAGGCGACGCCGACGGGACAGTTCGGTCCTTCGGGAAAGACGTACTTCGAGGCCTTCTTGCCGGCCGGAACGTGATCCGGCGAGTAGGTGTAGTTCGGATTGGGAATGCAGGTGACGATCTTCAGCTCTCCCTCGGGCGGCAGCTTGCTTTTGTCGCGCGCGATCGAACAGGGGAAGAGCGCAACGCAGCTGTCGTTGACATAGGCGGCAATCTCGAACTTCGAGAGCGAGATTCTGACGAGGGTGGCGATCAGTCCCTCGTTGAAAACATCAGGTCTGAGATAGCTCTCGATGGAAGTCGGGAAGTCGGGGATGACGAGCTCGAGTCCGGGACGGACGTTATTCCAGTCAACGCCGGGATTGAGTCGCTCGAGTCCGCGTTGACTCATGTGCCCGCGTTCGGCGAACATTTCCTTGATCGTCTCATAGCCCATCCGCGGCAGTTTCGCCTTGTCGGCGGGTTCCGCGGGAATCTGCACGAGCGCGTCAAGATCGGCTTGGGTTACGGTCACGACGCGGAAGGGGTGGTTGAGTTTCCCGACCCCGGCTTTGGCGGCAAATAGTCGGGCACGATCGGTCTTCGGACCGGGAACGCCGTCAATCGTATTGCAGGAGAAGCCGTGTTGGTCGCACTCGATTTGGTCGAGCAAGACCGGAGATTCTTTAAAAGAAATTGCACAAAAGATGAGAAATGCGAAAACCATGCAAGTAGTATATCAAAAATGCCCTGATTTTCGCGAGGTTTCGGTGATTTGGGCGTTTGGTTGAAATCGTGACGCGTTCCGTGGTATAATACACACATTTAATTTCTAAACCCAAAGGAGAAGTACAGTGAGCAAAGAGTTAGCGCAGCTGACGCCCGAACTCAAGGCGTTTATTGAAGAATGGAAGGAGAAGCCGGGGAACCTCATCATGGTCCTCCATCAGGTCCAGCAGACCTATGGGTACATCCCGCGCGAAGTCGCGATCGAGGTGTCCGAGCTGCTGAATGTTCCGCTCGCCAAGATCTACGGCGTCGTCACGTTCTACAACTTCTTCAAGCTGCAGAAGGCCGGCAAGTACATCATTCAGGTCTGCCTCGGGACGGCGTGCTATCTCCGCGGCGGCGACGACCTCATGAAGGAGCTCGAGCGCCAGCTGGGGATCGGCGTCAACGGCACCACGCCCGACGGGCTTTTCTCGATTGAGGCGGTCCGCTGCCTCGGCTGCTGCGGGCTTGCGCCGGTCATCGTCGTCAACGGCGAGGTCCACGGCAAGCTCGAGACGAAGAGCATCGCGGGCATCATCGAAAAGTATCGCAAACTCGGTTAAGGAGATTTCATCATGGCAAAACTGACATTGGCTGATCTGCGCAAGATGCGCGACGAGAAGCAGAAGGCGATGGAGATGCGCGACAGCTCCAACAAGGACGTGCAGGTCATCGTCGGCATGGGCACCTGCGGCATTGCCGCCGGCGCAAAGGAGGCGTTCGCGGCGCTCGTCGACACGCTCACCGAGAAGGGTCTCACCAACGTCCTCATCCGTCAGACCGGCTGCATGGGCCTCTGCCACTCCGAGCCGACCGTCGAGGTCGTCGCTCCCGGCATGCCGACCGTCATCTACGGCCACGTCGACGCGGCGACGGCGAAGGAGATCGTCGAGAAGCACATCGTTGGCCGCGAGCTGATCGAAGGCAAGATCCTCGACAAGCCGTCGATCGACATCGTGAAGAACGCTTAAGGAGTTGGGAAAATGGCTTATCAATCATACGTTCTGATTTGCGGCGGCACGGCGTGCTGCTCGGGTGGCGGCGACAAGATCGCCGAGGAATTCAAGAAGCAGCTCGCTGAGCAGAAGCTCGACGAGACCGTGCAGGTCGTGACGACCGGCTGTCTTGGCTTCTGCGAGCAGGGTCCGATCGTCAAGATCCTTCCGCAGGGCACGTTCTACGTGCAGGTCAAGGATGCGGACGTCAAGGAGATCGTCGCGGAGCACCTCGTCAAGGGCCGCGTCGTGCAGCGTCTCTGCTATGACCCGGAGCAGGCGAAGAAGCTGGTCGCCGAGGCGAACATCCCGTTCTACCAGAAGCAGTACCGCATCGTCCTCCGCAACTGCGGCGTGATCGACCCCGAGAAGATCGAGGACTACATTGCGCGCGATGGCTACAAGGCGATGGAGAAGGTGCTCTTCGAGATGAAGCCCGAGGATGTCGTCGAGGAGATCCTGAAGTCCGGCCTTCGCGGCCGCGGCGGCGCGGGCTTCCCGACCGGCATGAAGTGGAAATTCGCCATGCAGCAGCCCAAGGGCCAGAAGTACATGGTCTGCAACGCCGACGAAGGCGATCCGGGCGCGTACATGGACCGTTCGACGCTCGAAGGCGATCCCCATAGCGTCCTCGAGGCGATGGCGATCGCGGGCTACGCGATCGGTGCGTCGAAGGGCTTCATCTACATCCGCGCGGAGTATCCGCTCGCCATTCACCGCCTGCAGGTTGCGATCAAGCAGGCGAAGGAGCTCGGCCTCCTCGGTGACGACATCCTCGGTTCGGGCTTTTCGTTTGACATCGAGCTCCGCTTCGGCGCGGGCGCGTTCGTCTGCGGTGAGGAGACTGCTCTTCTCCAGTCCATCGAGGGTCTCCGCGGCATGCCGCGTCCGCGTCCTCCGTTCCCGGCGGTGAAGGGCCTGTGGGGGTGTCCGACGGTCATCAACAACGTCGAGACCTTGGCCAACATTCCGGTCATCATCAACAATGGTGCGGACTGGTTCAACAAGATCGGCACGGCGACGACGAAGGGCACCAAGGTGTTCGCGCTCACGGGCAAGGTCAACAACTCGGGCCTCATCGAGGTTCCGATGGGAACGACCCTTCGCGAGATCATCTTCGACATCGGCGGCGGCATCCGCGGAGGTCATCAGTTCAAGGCGGCCCAGACGGGCGGTCCTTCGGGCGGCATCATCCCGCCGCAGTTCCTCGACACCCCGATCGACTACGAGTCGCTCGCGAAGATCGGCTCGATCATGGGTTCGGGCGGCCTCATCGTCATGGACGAGACGGACTGCGTCGTCGACATCGCCAAGTTCTACCTCGACTTCACGGTCGACGAGAGCTGTGGCAAGTGCGCGCCCTGCCGAATCGGTGGTCGCAAGCTCCTCAACTATCTCAAGAAGATCAGCGATGGCCGCGGCACCGAGCAGGACATTGCCGACATGCAGCAGATCTGCGACGCGATGAACAAGGCGTCGCTCTGCGGCCTCGGCCAGACCGCCTCGAACCCGGTGCGCTCGACGCTTCGCTACTTCATGGACGAGTACATGGAGCACATCAACGACAAGAAGTGCCGCGCTGGCAAGTGCTCGAAGCTGGTCACGTACAAGATCGACGCGGCGAAGTGCAAGGGCTGTACGATGTGCGCCCGCAAGTGCCCGGCCAGTGCGATCACGGGTACGCTCAAGAACCCCCACGTCATCGACCCGGCGAAGTGCGTCAAGTGCGGCGCCTGCGAGGCGACGTGCAAGTTCGGGGCGATCAGCCACGGCTGAGAGCTGTTAGCTATTAGCTGTTAGCTGTTAGTGAAAGGAATGTACAATGGAAACTGAAATGATTGAACTCGAGGTCAACGGCGTCGTGGTGAGCGTGCCGAAGGGGAGCAACCTGCTCGTCGCGGCGAAAGCGGCGAACATCAAGATCCCGACCCTCTGTTACCATCCCGACCTGAAGCCCGGCGCCAGCTGCGGCATCTGCGTCGTCCGTCAGCTCGTTCCGAGCCGCACGGAGCCTGGCAAGTTCGTGCCGAGCCCGAAGCTGCTCCGCGCGTGCTGCACCGAGGCGATGCCGGGAATGAAGATCATCACCCACGATCCGGACATTGTGCAGGTTCGCCGCACGGTCCTGGAGCTCATTCTCGCGAACCATCCGAACGACTGCCTCCAGTGCCCGCGTTCCGGGAACTGCGAGCTGCAGGCGATTGCGGCCGACTTCGGCATCCGCGAGGTGCCGTTCCCGCGCGAGGTGAATCACCGTGACGTCGACAACTCGACGCCGTCGATCGTCCTCAATCCCGACAAGTGCATCAAGTGCGGCCGTTGCGCGGACGTCTGTCAGAACATGCAGAACGTCTGGGCGCTTGAGTTCATTGGCCGTGGCGAGAAGACGGTCATGGCTCCGGCCGCGGGCGTCAAGCTCGCCGAGTCGCCGTGCATCAAGTGCGGACAGTGCTCTGCGCACTGCCCGGTCGGCGCGATCTACGAGAACGACGAGACGAAGAAGGTCTGGTCGGCGCTGCAGGATCCCGAGAAGGTCTGCCTCGTGCAGATCGCCCCGGCCGTCCGTGTCGCGCTTGGCGAGGCGTTTGACATGAAGCCGGGCGAGCTGACGACCGGCAAGATCTACGCCGCGCTCCGTCGTCTTGGCTTTAACAAGGTGTTCGACACGAACTTTTCCGCTGACGTCACGATCATGGAGGAGGGCACGGAGTTCGTCAAGCGCTTCACGAAGGGCGGGAAGCTTCCGCTCATCACGAGCTGCTGCCCGGCGTGGACCGACTGGATGGAGAAGTACGCTCCCGACTTCACGGAGAACTTCTCGTCCGCCAAGTCCCCGCAGCAGATGCTCTCGGCGCTGGCGAAGTCCTATTGGGCCGACAAGAACAAGGTCGACTTCAAGAAGGTGCATGTCACCTCGATCATGCCCTGCACGGCGAAGAAGTACGAGATCGGCCGCGACGAGTATATGAGCTCGACAGGCACGCAGGATACGGACGTCGTTCTTACGACGCGCGAGCTTGCGCGTATGATCAAGGCGGCCGGCATTGACTTTGCGAACCTGCCGGAAGAGAATGCCGACGATTTGCTCGGCGCCTATACGGGCGCGGGTACGATCTTTGGCGTCACCGGCGGCGTGATGGAAGCTGCGCTCCGCACGGCCTACTGCCTCATCACCGGCGAGGCGAAGCCGCCGGCGATCGAATTCCAGGCCGTTCGCGGCATGGACGGTGTGAAGACCGCGACGATCGACATCAAGGGCACGAAGGTCAATATCGCTGTCGCGCACCAGATGGGCAACGTCGAGAAGGTGCTGGACGAGGTCCGCGAGGACCTGAAGGCCGGCAAGAAGCCGCGCTACGACTTCATCGAAGTGATGGCGTGTCGCGGCGGCTGCATCGGTGGCGGCGGCCAGCCGTGCCTGGCGACGGACGAAGTCCGCGCGCTCCGCACGAAGGGCCTCTACACCGACGACGAGAAGGCGACCATCCGCATGAGCCATCTCAACCCCGAGGTCCAGGCCCTCTACAAGGACTTCCTCGGCGAGCCCGGCTCGGGTACGGCGGAGCGCATCCTGCACACGCACTACCACAAGCGCGAGTGCTACGAGTTCAACAAGTAATCCGACATGTATCGTCCAGCATGTCTGGATCCGTTCCCGGCCGATCTGGCAGATTCGCTCCTTGCGATGGCGCTTGATCGGTCGGGGCTTGTTTTGGAGCGGATGGATGGGCTGACCGACGACGAGAAGCGCCGTCTGGACGAAGTGACGTGGCGGCTGGTGACGGCCGCTGACGTGAGCGACAGGCCGTGTGATGACTGACTTATGCACGCATCATTGTCTGACATCGTGGCGGACGTGTCCGCGAATTCTATCGAGGCCGGAGCGGCGCTTGTCCAGGTCTTTGTCATCGAGAAGAACGGCCTCATCGAGCTGAAGGTCATCGACAACGGGAAGGGCATGCCGCCCGAAATCGTGGCGCGTGCGTTTGATCCGTTCTACACCGAGCCCGGCAAGCACGACGCGCGCAAGATCGGGATGGGGCTCCCGTTCGTCAAGCAGACCTGCGATGCCTGCGGCGGCACGGTCGACCTCCAGAGCACGCCGGGCGTCGGTACGACGCTCGTCTGCACCTTCCAAGCGGACAACATCGACCTACCGCCGATGGGCGACCTTGTTGCGGCGGTCATGTCACTTTTCAACTTCGACGGTGACTTCGACCTCGTCTTCACCCATGTGAAGGGCGAGAACGAATACTCCATTTCCAGACTCGAACTTCGGGACGCCGTCGGCGGCTTCGATTCCGTTGAAGGTCTGTCTCTCGCCAAGGAATTCCTACGGGGACAGGAAGAGTCGCTTTAACGCGCAGAGGGCTTGAGTTCCGCGAGCGCGACGGCCGCGGCGAACTGCGAAAGGGGCGTTGTGAGAATGCCGACGCCTTCGCGTTCCGCAGCGGCCTTCATGTCGTCCGGGACGGGCCGCCCCTGGCAGATGACGACCGCCTCAATGCCCGCGAGCGTGCAGACCGCGATGGCGTTCAGGTGGTTCTGGATCGTGATCAGCACTGATTCGTCGCCGCAATGACCCATCACGTCGGACAGGAGATCTCCCGAATAGGCATTGTTGATCGTCGCGTTCGGGTTGTCGACGACGATGGTTCCGTTAACCCTGGCAGCGAGTTCTTGAAAAGTCATTTTCGATTTTTCCTTTAAAGTCTTTCGTCTAACGTCTAAAGTCCTAAAGCCACTTCAGTCCTAAAACCGCGTCAATCTCGGCGAGAGCCACGTTGCCTTGGCGGCGAAGATCGCCCTGAGCCCGGCGACGGAGAATTCGCCGTCGGCTTCGGTCCAGACGCGGGCGACGTCGTCGAGGTTGTGCGCGTCGGATGAGCGGATGACGGCGTAGCCTGCGGCTTTCGGGAACCAGAGCGACTCGTTGGCAGTACGCGAGAGCTCAACCGCGTCAAAGGAGTTGTCGGGAATGGCGCCGAGAGAGCCGAGGACGGAGAAGTTGGGACGGTCGATGTGTGCGGCGATGTAAAGGCCGTCGAGTTCGTGGACCTTCGCGGCGGTTTCGGGAATCGTCCGGCGGCAGCTCATTGCGAGGATGCGCCACTCCATCTCGACGATGTCGTCGTCCCAGGTGACGACGGGCTGGTCGCCGAAGGTCTCGGGGTCGTTGACGCGCTTGGGCATTGCTTCGTAGACCCAGTTCGTTAGGGCAAGCGCTTGCTCAACGGTGTCGAAGAGGGCGACCGTGTGGACTTCTTCCGCCGTCTGGACCTCCATCCCGTACAGGCACTTGAGTCCCGCCCGGCGCACGCATTCGGCGATGGCGGGACAATTGCGCGCGGACTGGTGGTCCGTGAGCGCGATGCCGTCCATCCCGGCGGAGATGGCGCGCGCCACAATCTCGGATGGCGACATCTCGAGGTTCGCACAGGGACTCAGACAGCTGTGGACGTGGAGGTCAAATTTCACAGCTACATTATAGCAAACTTGCGCCGAATTTAGTATAATTAGCGCACCATGAATATTTCAGACATTGTAAAGACCCTCGAAGGAAAGCTCGTCGCGGGTGGCGAGTCCGACCGCAAGGTCGGCACGGTTGTTGCGAACGACCTCATGAGCGACGTACTGCTGAACGACGGGGATGACATTCTCCTTTGATCCGCACGGCGAACATCGTCGGTGCAATGGCGGTCGTCGTGCACAACGCGAAGCCCCTGCCGCAGACGATGTGTCAGGTGGCGGATGCGCTTGGCATCCCGCTTATTAGCTCGCCTCTTTCGAAGTACGACAGTTGCGTGCGGATTCATGACTTTCTAACAAAGGAAGCATGGACTACAAACCCACCATTCTGACGGGCGGCGAGAAGCGCAGCGATGACCAGATTATGGCCGCGCACGAGGAGAGGACCGCGAAGCGCGTTTCGGGTCTGGGCCTCCCTGGTACGAAGGGTGTGGGCGAACCGCTCGTGGTGATGGAACTTCTGCAGCGCCTTCGGGTGAAGGACGTGATGCGCAGCCACGACATTGCCTCCGTCGTCCGGACGGACTCGTTGCGCTACGCCGAGAACCTGATGAAGCGGTATCAGATCTCCGGCGTGCCCGTGCTGGAGAATCGGCGGCTTTTCGGCATCATCTCGATTCAGGACATCATCAAGGCGCTCGAAGGGGAGTGGATCGGCGACCCCTGCCAGAAGCACATGTCGACGAACCTTGTCGTCCTTGAGGAGGATATGCCACTTGCGTTCGCGATCAAGTATTTCCAGAACTATACGTTCGGACGTTTCCCCGTTCTTGACAAGGAGCGCAATTTCGTCGGCATCGTCTCCCAGCGCGACGTGACACGCGTCCTCATGCAGGAACTTACCAATGAGCTCGCCCGGCTTGAGGGCAAGCCCGTCGTTGAGACGCGGCAATCGACGAAAAGCGAGGGCAGCAGTTTGCCCTACTATTCGATGCGGCAGTTCGTCGTCGTGCACAACGACCTTTCGAACGCCGGAAAGGCCGCGAACGAGATTAAGAAGATGATGAAAGACGCCGGCATCAACAACAAGCTGATCCGCCGCGTCGCTGTCGCCGCCTACGAACTCGAGATCAACATTTGCATCCATTCCGTCGGCGGGACTCTCACCTTTGTCCTTGACGACAAGGAGGCGCAGATCGTCGCCAAGGACCGCGGACCCGGCATCAAGGATGTCGAATGGGCGCTGCAAGATGGTACGTCGACGGCCAATGACTGGATCCGTTCGATGGGCTTTGGCGCCGGTATGGGGCTCGCAAATTCGAAGCGCGTCTCCGACAGCTTCGACATCGTCTCAAAGGTTCCATCCGGAACGACCGTCATGTGCAGCTTCAAGATTGCCGATTGAAAAACTAAACGAAAGTTTAGTGTTACGGGCGGATATTTTCTGGCAACGAAAGGAACAGGCAAGTGAAGAAACTGACGATGATGGCGGCGGTAGCGTGTGCGCTGGCGGGAACCCTCGGTGCGGCGACGACGGAGGACTGCTGGTATCCGTGCGCGAAGATGGCGAACCACTGGCCGGGCGAGCCCGAGCGGCGCCTCGTGTGGTCGCTCGAGAGCGGCATTGACGAGAAGGGCGACTGGGAGGCGACGGCCAAGTACCTGAAGGAGAACGGCTATACGGACGTCATCGTGCGCCTGGCGCGCGGCGGCATCGCGTTCTACGAGTCGAAGGTCGTGCCGGTCTCTCCGCTCGTGAAGGAGCAGGGCGACCTCCTCAGGAAGGCCGTCGCTGCCTGCCACAAGTACGGCATCAAGATCCACGCGTGGAAGGTGTTCTGGCGTCTCAACATGGCGCCGCAGGACTACGTTGACAAGGCGATCAAGGACGGCCGGGTCATGTACGGGCGCTCGATGACGCCGTTCTGCTCGGTCTGGCAGGCGCCGGACGGCACGGTCCTCAAAGGCGAGAAGAATGACTACTGGCTCTGCCCGCAGGACAAGCGCAACCAGGACGAGGAGATCGCCGTCATGAAGGAGATGGCCGAGCTCGGCGTGGACGGGCTCCACTTCGACTACATCCGCTACAACGCCTGGTACGGTTGCTACTGCCCGAACTGCAAGAAGCGCTACGAGGCGAAGACCGGGCGCGCCTGCCCCGACTGGCCGAAGAGCGTCGACCCGATGGAGCGGCTCGACGCCACCTGGCTCAAGATGCGCGCGGACGCGATCACGACGGTCGTGAAGCGCACGATCGAAGAGGTCCGCAAGGTGCGTCCCGACATCGAGTTCTCCGCGGCGGTCTTCCCGGCGGCCGACGAGCACGTCTACCATGCGCAGGAGTGGCGGACCTGGTGCCGCGAGGGCATCCTCGACTTCGTCTGCCCGATGAGCTACTGCCGCGACCGCGAGGAGCTGCGCATGCAGATCGTCCCGATGATCCACACGGCGAGCGAATCGCCGAAGACGAGGATCTACCCGAGCGTCGGCGTCAGCTTCAGCGGCGCCAAGCGAACGGTCAAGACCGCCGAGGAGGTGCGCGACCACGCGTCGATCATCCGCTGGGCGGGCTTCCCGGGCATGTGCTACTACATCCTCGACTCGAAGACCAAGGCGGCTCTGGCAAAGTGAGGCGGAGCGGCCGGGGCGGTTTTTGATATAATAGCGGCATGAAGTTGCCAAGCGAATTGAAAGGCGCATTTTTGCCGCGCCCCGTGAATGCCAACAAGCGCTCCGTCGGCACCGTCTCGGTCGTTGGCGGTTCGGGCCACTACATCCACGCGCCCGTCATTGCCGCCCTTGGTGCGCGCGCTGCCGGCGCGGGGCTTGTGCAGCTGGTCGTCCCCGACGCTTCGCGCATTGCCGCCGGTGCGCTCGTTCCCGAGGCGACGTTCACGAAGCTCGTCGCGACCTGCGTGCCGCCGAAGGCGGACGTCACGGCGATCGGCATGGGTCTTGGTGTTTCGGTTTCGACGGAAGTCATCGTCTCGCGTCTCCTCTCCGGGTCGAAGGGCCGCTTTGTCATTGACGCGGACGCGCTCGCCATCCTGTCGGGCTGGTACGGACGGACGGACGGCTACGATCCCGCGAAGGGACAGGAGCTAATCCTCACTCCGCACGAGGGCGAGGCGGCGAAGCTTCTCGGCTGGAAGTGCGAGAAGGTCTCCCAAGACCGCCTTGCGACGGCGAAGGAGATTGCCGACCGCTACGGCGCGACGGTGATTCTGAAGGGCGCGAAGACGCTCGTCGTCTCCGCGGACGGAAAGCGCGTCTACGAAAATGCGACGGGCAATCCGTTCATGGCCCTCGGCGGCATGGGCGACCTGCTTGCTGGAATCCTTGCCGCCCGGTGGGCGTATCTGAAGGGTGATCCGTTTCTCGCGGCGGCCTCGTCCGTCTGGCTGCACGGCGCGGCGTCCGACGCTGTCGTCGCGGCCGCGCAGGATCCCTCCATCGTCAACACGGCGGCGTCTGTCGGCTCGCTGCGCGTTCGCTTGGACGGGGTCGTCGCCGGTTGAGCGGGATCTGTTGGCGATCAGCGGTTAGCTGTTAGTGGAGAAGCGGATGCTACGCCCGTTTTGTTTTTTGATATAATACTCACATGACGATTTGCACGATTACGCTTCTTCTGGCGAGCTGGATGGTTCAGGACTCCTTCCGTCCTGAGACCTGGTTTCATCTTCTCGGCGGCAATGTCTCGCGCGCGGGACTGACCGCCGACCTGGAGGCGATCAAGGCGGGCGGGCTCTCGGGCGTCCAGCTTTTCCACGGAAAGGCGCCGGATTGGCCGGGGACGACGAACTCGATCCCGTGTCTGAGTCAGGAATGGGAGGAGATGATAGGATTTGCGGGCGACGAGTGCCGTCGGCTCGGACTTTCCCTCAAGCTGCAGAACTGTCCCGGCTGGTCGATGAGCGGAGGTCCGTGGATTGCGCCGTCCAACGCCATCAGAGAGCTCGTCGCGATGCGCGTCGACTATGTCTCTGACGGAAAGAACGCGCTCCCGGAACTGCCGCGGTTCGCGTCTCCCGACAACTTCTACGAGATCACGGACGCCCAGCGCGACTGGCGCGACATCAGGGTCTTTGCGTTTCCGACGCCGGCGGGCGATTCCGCTGCGCCGCTCGAGCCGGTCGCCGCGACGACGAACGGCAACGACTATGTCTTTACGTTCGCGCAGCCGGTCTGCATCCGCACGGTGACCTTTCCGCCGCAGCAAATGGTCGACCACAGCCATTGCCAGGACCTCGACGCGGCCGTCACGCTGCGCGGCGACGGCAAGGTCGCGCTTGCCGGCCGGTTTGCATCCGGCGTCTGGCAGGACTGGGCGCCCTATTCGATGGCGTGCGACAGCGCGGTCACGGCGAAGACGTGGCGTCTGTCCGTCACGTGCCCGCGGCAGCTGAAGTTTCCCTACATCCGTTTCCTGGACGGCGTGCGTCTTGACAACTTCGAGACGAAGGCCGGCTTCTGTCTGCGAGGCCGCGAGCATCCCCACCGCACGATGGCGGCGCCGGACGCGATCCTCCGCAAGGGCGACATTCTCGACGTCACGGGACGCACTGCGCCGCTGCCGGCGGGGCGCTGGACGCTTCTGCGCGTTGGCCACCGCTGGAACGGCATGATGAACGGGCCGGCGCCGGTCGAGGCGCGGGGTCCGGAGTGCGATAAGATGGAGCGGAGCGGCTTCGCGTGCATCTTCTCGAACTACACGGGACGGCTTCTCTCGCGGGCGCTCGCGGGCGGCAAGCTGAAGGGGCTCCTGGTTGACAGCTGGGAGTGCGGCTCTCAGACGTGGACGGCGCGGATGCCGGAGCACTTCCGCGAATTCGCCGGCTACGACGTCTGGCCGATGATGCCGGCGCTCTTCGGCTATGTCATCGATTCCGTCGAGGCGACGGAGAGCTTCCTCCGCGATTGGCGCCGCAACCAGTCCCGCCTCGTCGAGGACAACTACTATGGCGAGATTGCGCGCCAGGCGAAGGCCCGGGGGCTCTCGGTGCAGTGGGAGACCGCGTTCGGCGACGTCATCTCGGGTGACATCCTGCGCTTCTGGAAGTATGCGGACGAGCCGATGTGCGAGTTCTGGCAGCCGCACACGCCCGGGCTTTTCGTCGGCGACCACGACTTCAAGCCGACGATTCCCTGCGCGTCCGCTGCGCATCTCTATGGCAAGCGCCGCGTCAGCGCTGAGGCGCTCACCAGCTTCCGGCTCGATTGGAACGAGAACTTCCGGACCTTCAAGTCGGTCGCGGACATCCATTTTGCGCGCGGCATCACGCATCTCGTCTTCCACACCTGCACGCACAATCCGTTCGTCGACGGACTGCCGCCCGGATCCAGCTTCGGCGGCATCGGCTCGCCGTTTGTGCGCAAACAGACGTGGTGGAGGCATCTGCCGTCCTTGACCGCCTACTTCGCACGCTGCGGCGAAGCCCTTGAAAAGGGACTACCCGTCATCGACGGGCTCCGCTATCTCGGCGACGACGTCGACAAGCATCCGTCCGAGAAGATCCTGCCCTGCGGCAACCGCAACAAGATCGACTATCTCAACAACGACGTGCTGATGACGCGCCTGGGCGTGAAGGACGGACGCTTCGTGCTGCCGGACGGGATGTCGTATGCGTTCCTCTTCGTGCCAGACGGACTCTACCTCGCGCCGGAGACGCAGAGGAAGCTTGCCGAACTCGCGCAGGCGGGCGGCAAGGTCGTCCGCAGTCTGGAGAAGACGCCCTGTGCGGGCGACGTCACGGTCGGCGACGGCACGGACGAGACGCCCGTCCACTGGTATCACCGGTCCGAACCGGGCCGCGACTGGTATTTCGTCGCGGCGCCCTCGAATGGATTCTGCGGCCGGCTTGTGTTCCGCGCCGCGACTCCGCACGGCGAACTGTACGATCCCGTCGACGGCTCGGTGCGGACATATGACGGCTGGCTCGACCTCGCGCCGCATCAGTCCGTCTTCGTCGTCTTTTCCGCGAAGGGCAGCGCCTCGCGTCGTTCGGCGGCGGATGCGGCGGAGGGCGGTAGGATCGCGCTTGCGAAGTGGACGGTCGAGTTTCCGGGTCGCCCAGCGCAGGCGCTCGAGCGGCTTCTGCCGTGGAAGGACCTGCCCGGCACGGCGGAGGAGCGGGCGTTTTCGGGCGACGCCGTCTACCGGACGACGTTCAAGGCGGACGGTCGTCGTCACATGCGGCTCGATCTCGGACGTGTCGAGGCGTGGGCGACCGTGCGCGTCAACGGACGTACAGTCGCGACGCTCTGGTGCGAGCCGTACGCCTGCGACATCGACGAGGCGCTGAAGGACGGCGAAAACGAGCTGGAGGTGACGGTCACCTCGACCTGGCGCAACCGGCTCATCTTCGACGCCGGGCAGCCGCCCGAACGCCGCCGGACCTGGACGGACGGCTGGCCGAATCCCGCGGCGCCGCTCGTTCCGTCCGGTCTTCTCGGTCCGGTCTTTCTCAATCTGCGCTAAACAGCGCTCCGCAGCGGGAATTTTTTGGTATAATTTCCGCTAATGAGCAAAAGAAGAATCATCGTCACCAGCGCACTTCCGTACGCGAACGGTGACATCCATCTCGGCCACCTGGTCGAGTACGTCCAGACCGACTTTTGGGTCCGCTACCAGAAGCTCCGCGGCAATGACTGCGTCTACATCTGCGCGGACGACACGCACGGCACGCCGATCATGATCCGCGCCCGCAAGGAGGGCATCACGCCTGAGCAGCTGATCGCGCGCTCCCACGAGACGCATCTGAAGGACTTCACGGACTTCCAGGTCAGCTTCGACAACTACTACACGACGAACTCGCCGGAAAACAAAGAGCTCTCGGAGCGCATCTACGCAGCCGCCGAGAAGCAGGGCTTCATTACGAAGAAGACGACGCCCCAGCTCTACTGCGAGCACTGCAAGATGTTCCTCCCGGATCGCTTCGTGAAGGGCACGTGCCCCAAGTGCGGCGCGGCGGGCCAGTACGGTGACAGCTGCGACCATTGCGGCGCAACGTACGGCGCCGAGGAGCTCGGCAGCCCCGTCTGCACGACCTGCGGCGGCACGCCCGTCGTGAAGGACTCCGAACATCTCTACTTCGAGCTTGAGCCGCAGCACGACTATCTCGAGAAGTGGATTCCCGGCCATACGACGAGCGACGTCTCGAACAAGCTGCTCGAGTGGTTCAAGGAGCCGCTCCGCGGCTGGTGCATCTCGCGCGACGCGCCGTACTTCGGCTTCGAGATTCCCGGATATAAAGATAAGTACTTCTACGTCTGGGTGGATGCGCCTATCGGTTATATCGCGTCGCTTAAGAACTGGTGCGCGAAGAATGGGAAGGGCGACCTTTGGAACGATGAAGGCGTTGAGCTCTACCACTTCATCGGCAAGGACATCATCCGCTTCCACTGCCTGTTCTGGCCGGGGATGCTGCACGCGGCGGGCTTCAAGGGTCCGAACAAGGTGTTCGTGCACGGGTTTTTGACGGTGAACGGCGAGAAGATGTCGAAGTCGAAGGGCACGTTCGTGAACGCGCGCACATACCTCGACAACCTGCCACCGGAGGCGCTCCGGTACTACTACGCGGCGAAGCTCGGCGGGACGACGGACGACATGGACCTCAACCTGACGGACTTCGTCACGCGCGTGAAGCCATTAAACTACATGCCTTATCACGGTGAATTCTATATGATGCAGCACAATGCCGAAATGGCCGAAAATGTCATCGGCCTGTCTAAGGACCGTATTATTGTCGCCGACGACGGTGATATCGTTGAACTTTTGCCGAATAAGACTATTCGCAAGAACGGTCGCATCCCCGTCGGCAACCTTCTCTTTGACGACGCCGATAAGCCCGTTCACGACGCCGTGGTTAAGGACCGTATTCATATCTCCCGCGAAGGCATCTTTGTGGTGGTCTTGACCCTCAGCAAAAAGACCGGCCACCTCGTCAAGACTCCCGACATTGTCTCTCGCGCCTTCGTCTATCTCGATAATTCCGAGGAATTAATTGGCAAAATCCGCCATTACCTCCGTACCAAGACCGACCGCACCAAAATTACCGATCAAAAGGAATTTAAAGAGCAAATCAAAGAAGACGTCACTCGCATCCTCTTTGACGCCACTGGCCACACCCCGATTGTCATCCCCGTCATCAACCTAGTCTAATTTTAGACAGATTGTAGAATGCCCCCGCTGGGGGTATTTTACATAATATTTTCGCTTAGCTTTCAAGTCTTGACATAAGCCTTTTTGAGGAATATAATAGAAATTGCTTCGAACAATTATTACGAGTAAAATTTGTTTAATACGAATTTTGAACAGAATTTAGAAACGGCATCGCATGTCGATTGAATTCTGTTCAACTCGTAAAAAGTGTTCGAAGCACCGCATGCGGTGCCGTTTTTAATCAAGGAAGCGACATCCTATCTCCGGAAATGGCACCGCTAGCGGGATATTAAAAGGAGGTATATGCGAAAACGAAATAGTACAATCAACCAAATAACGCTTATTGGCAAGACGCTAAAGCGAGAACACCAATTCGCTAACGGAAATGTACGCCTTATCTGTAGTATGACCTCTACCTTAGCACGAGCGGCAGTAGTAATAATCTATATCTTTCTGGTTCTACTACCACTTTTATTCCTTCCACTTCAAATTCTGCTAGTTCTCCAAGTGAACTATCCACCAATACTTGGGGCTTCGCTATACCTAGCGACGCCACCGGCGTAGTTTACACTGGTTTTGACAGTAGTGCGTCGGGTATGTATGCCACCCCTACTCCTAATGCTAGTGCCAAGTGGGCGGCCGTCCCGACCGTGGATAATCAAACCATCGTCCAATCCACTTCTTCTGCTAATGAGAGCGGGGTGAATCTCGATGTCTATTATGGTGTTCGTTTGAATAATTCTCAGGCTGCCGGCACCTACACTGGCGAAATCACCTACACCGCGCTTGGTAAGATTAGTCCTTCGCTCGTCGGAACGGCTAGCGTTACTCCTACTATAGCTGGCTATAATTCTTCCGCCCATCTCACCATTACTACCTCTCTAGTAACGCCATCACTATCGCCACTTCGCTTGATAGTGGCACCTATACTATGCAACAGCTCACTCCCGCCATGTGCGCCAATACCGAAGAATTCTCTATTTCAAATAAAACCTACACCTTTACCGATACACGCAACTCCGGAGCTTATTCTTATAACATTAGAAAGCTTAAAGATGGGAATTGTTGGATGGTGTCCAATTTGCGTCTTCAGGGTGGCACCACTATCACCAATCAAGATTCCAATATCTCTGCCGCCACCTATACTCTCCCCGCTTCCTCTACGACTGGTTTTAACAATAACGCTGGTCAATTCATGTACAATGGCGACTCTACCACGGG
>CADAKF010000025.1 GCA_902788415.1 uncultured bacterium | reverse complement strand
ATTGACGGGCGTAATCATGATTCGGGAACAAGATGTTGTAGTTTTTCAAGGTTGCGGCGACGAGCGGTCGGCGTTAGGCCCGTCAATCAGCCACCCAGTAAAAACAATGTCAGCCGCGTCACATCCCGAGGATGCGCTTCTTCTGATCCTTGCGGATCTCCTGTTCGTCGGTCCAGATGATCTCGCCCGTGCGGAGGTCCTTGAGGTTCAGGTTGAACTTGAAGTAGCGATCCGTCGTCTTCGAGAACGTGATCGGCAGCCAGTTATCCGTCGCGTCGTCGACCTCCTGGCGCATCTCCTCGAGGTCGCCGTAGAGAAACATCTGCGCGGCGGACTGCTGCCCGGCGGAAATCGCCTTGTTCGGATCCACAAGCCCGTTCAGCGCCTGGTCGTTCATCATCTTGAGGTCCTGAGCGGACGTGGAGCTGTCGACGAAGCGGAAGAGCCGCGAGCGGATCAGCTTCGTGCGGATCGACGAGGTGATCATGCCCATGTTGATGTGCATCGTCGAATTGTTCTTCATCGGCCCGATGTCGAGAACCGGCCGGCCGCCGCCGATATCCTTGATCACCTCCGAATCCGCCAACATCGAATCGACCATCTTCTCGACGGTCCGACGGACGTCCTGGGGCTCAAGCGCCGCGCTCATCGCCTGGCGGTCAAGCTGGGTTTCGCGAGCGGTCGTCGCGCATCCACACAGAATCGCAGCCGCCACAGCACCAATCATCAACTGAACTTTCATGTTTTTCTCCTTAATTGATAAGCCTCTGTCACCAAAGGGACGGCGTGTCGCTATCCGTCAGCCGCACCTGGAGCTTCGCCCGCACGCCCTTCGCGTTCGGCGCAACGCCGGTGAAGGTGCAGAAGTCAAGTCCGTCCAGCACCATCGTGCGATAGGACTTGCCCTCCGCATCAAGTTCGACGCCCTCCACGTCAAACCAGACCATACGCCCCTGAATCGAGAGCTTCTTCTTGGTCGTCGACTCGAGTGTAATCGTCGCCTTCCTGAGTTCGCCGACGCGGTCATAGGTCACGGTCTTGACCCGCAGCCGGTTGGCCAGACGCTGGGAGTTTTCCAATACAGTAGACTCCCCCGTCTCCGTATCGACCATAACCCGCATGCCCGCCGTGTCAACGCACCCGACGAGCGCAGCGGCGCAGAGAACTGAAACCAGAATTGAATGGATTTTCATTGCCGACAGTCCTTTAACGCTTCCCTATTATAGCACATTGATGGCGGAGTCCGCCACCGGCATCCGCAATCCACAACAGCTTCGTCTCGCCGGCGGCCAGCGAAACCGGGATCGTCGAAGACACCCCGTCGACCGTCACGCCAAGCTGATAGTCGCCCGGCTCCATGTCGTCCTCGCACCAGACATACTGCGCGTCCGGAAGCGTCACCCATGTGCGGGTGTCGGCTTTGCGGGCGCAGACCATGATGAGATTTGCGATTTCCGCACCCAGTTTCATGTAATCGTTGCCGCTGGCGCGTCCGGCGGCCTGAATCCCCACATTCACCGCCGCGCGGGTAACGTTGCGCGTAACGATCCCGGTCATCGCCTCGCTCAGCGTCCGCCCTGCGAGCGAGCGGACGTTCAGTCCGAGCGCTGCGGGAGAGGCCCCCTTCGGCCCGGCGAATGAAACCGACCGCGTCACATAGGCGCCGGCATTTGCATAGGTCGGGATGTCAATCGACATCGTCGCGTAGAGACGAAGCGGAATCTTGAGCGCCACGCGCCGCGGCACGAAGCCGTCCTCGAAGATGATCGCGAGCTTCGCGCGTCCGGCAAGCGGCGCGGGCGCCCCCGTGTCGGCGCGTTTCATATCCGCCTCGAAAAAGGGATTGCCGGCCCCTGTTGTTCCTGCACGGCGATAGGACTGCTTGGCGCCCTCCCAGTTACCATCCGCTTCCAGCAAGATCCCCGTCAGCCACCAGAGAACCGGATTTTCCCAAGAGTTGCGGGTCGCGGCAATCATCTCGTTGAGCGCGGCGTTCTGCTCGCCAGCGATTCGCGCGACCTCGCCCCTTGTCTTCTCCGCATCGCCTGTGCCGCCGGCCTCCTCCTTCTTCTTCAGGTCCGCCCCGTACTCGTCACCCAGCATGTCCTGGACGTAAATCGCGAGCCGCGAATCGACGAGCGCGTCCTCGCGCCGTCCGTTGAAGAGCTGCGCCAGGATGCCGTATTCGAGCGCAAGGTTGATCTCATAGGGGGAGAGATAGTACTCCATCGACCAGTCGTCCGTCATCGTGGCGGCCATGGCCGTGCCGGCGGCGTCGCCGAGCTTGATGACCGGATCCTTCTCCTTGTGGTCGATCGCCGCGTCAATCGCCTTGCGAAAGCAGGCCTCCGCAAGCGTGTTGCTGCCCGCGAGCATCGAGATGCGCCCGGTCTCGACGACCCCAAGCCGGGACGAGCGATCCGAATCGGACAGGTCCTCGCTCCACTTCAGCGCAGACGCCGCGTCACCTCGCCCGATCGCGGCGACGGCGTTCGCGGCGCCCTGGTCATAGGATAGACAGCCTGCCACGAGCAGGCCGGCCGTCGCAATCGCTGTAAGCCGAAAGTTCAAATCAGTCCGTAACCTTGATTTTGGTGCCGTGGCCGCCGCCGAGCACGGCGTCGCGCCAGTTGGAGGTGTCGATATTCACCTTCACGCCGCGCTCGCGCGCCGCCTCGCTGTAACGCTTCGCAACATCGGCGCGGATCGCCTCCGCCGAACCCCATTTGGCAAGGCCCGCCTCGCTCATCTCCATTGCGACGTCAAGCTGCAGGCCATCGTAGACGTTGACCGTCGCCGCATACGTCTGCATCCACTGGCGGGTGATCTTGATCTGGTGAAGGCCCGGGGCCGCACGGAACTCGCCAGGACACGTGCCGATCACCGCACCGTCCAGCTCAACCGTCGCACCGCCGCCCTTCGTCCCCTTCGTCTGCGATTCGAGCACCGTCACCACCTTGTCGATGGAGGTCGTCACCCTGAACGCGACCATCGCTGAAGCCGCCGCCGTCGGTTTGCGCCAGTTGAGGGCGCCGGACGCGATCCGATCGACAGTCGCCCCGACCCAGCGGTCGAACAGGATGTTATAGTAGTTCATCGGATCGTCGCCGGACTCGTTCAGCACCGGGAAGGAGCCCGTCCACGGCGGCACGGACGAGACATTGGCGCCCGAGGCGTCCATGATCTTCGTCGTCATCCGCAGCGTGAAAACCGTGCTTGGCTGATCGCCCTGCTTGCGGCGCAACGAAGACGCGCCGACAACCGACGCGGCGATGATGTAGTCGCAGTTCAACATCCGCGCGATGTTGGGAATGCTGCCGCCTGTGAAGATGCCGGAAATGAGCTCCTTCTTCTCTTCGTCGGTATTCACCTTGTACCGGCGAAACGAGTCCGCAACCTGAGACGAATCAACGAGCTGAAGCCCGTCAACCGCCGCCAGCGAGGACGTCAGCCGGTCGCGGATGCCGTCGATCTCGTCGTCGATCGCCTTCACGCGCGTGCGGTTCTGCACGAACACCGCGACCCTCTTTGCCGGAATCTCCTCCGCCGGCACTGGAGTCGCCACACCCGGAACCGCCACCTGCGCGGATGCGGCCATCGCCGATCCGGCAAGAATCAGAGCCATCAGCTTATTCATGTCTTCGTCTCCTTCTGTTCGTAGTCAGCGTTCAGCACTAGAAACACCAATTGATCACCGGGAAGAACGGACAGTCGTTCGTCCGGATGACGTTGACGACACCAATTTGCACACCGTAGGCATTGCGCGTCACGTTAACGACACCAATCTGCAGTCCACGCATCCGGTAAGCCGTATTGACGACGCCGATCTCTAGTCCGTCCATCTCTCCTGAGTCGTTCCAGACGCCGACGTCCAGGCCCTTGACGTTCCACCATCCCCACGGCAACGCCACGGGGCCCGCAAGCGAAATCCTCAGCGGCGTCCATTCGGTCGCGAACCCCGTCGGTTCGCTCCGCACGAGCGTAACCTGCGCCTCCTCCGCCTCTGTCGCCAACGCAACAAGCACAACCGCAGCCACCATCAAAATACGCTTCATTTGGATTCTCCTTTGGGAATTATGTGGACATTATAGCATACTCTTCGCGGACTGGCGTCCCGAAAAGTCAAAACAAACGCCTTGCACCTCCGGTTCAAGCCTAACACCAAAACGGAAGAAAACGCGGTTGCGCATCAGCCGCGCGAGCGCGAGGACGTCGGACGGCGTCGCATCCGCCCCGCGGACAATCACGTTCGCGTGCTCCTCCCAGACGTACGCCCCGCCGACGCGAAGCGCCTTCGCGCCCGCCTCCTCGAGGAGCCGTCCCGCAAAGTCGCCTGGCGGATTCTTGAAGAAGCTGCCGAACGTCCCCGCTGGGAACTTCTTCCGACGTGCAAAGAAGTCCTTTGCATCGCCTTCCGGACGAAGGGGCTTCAGGATGACGTCCTGGATTTCGCCGGAGATGTCGGAATGGCGATAGGAAAAGCCGCAAGCGGAGGCCGGAATCCACCTGCCGTCGACCTTCACCGCCTCGATCACCTCGGAGATGGAATGTCCGAACGCGCCCGCGTTCATCTTGATCCAGCCGCCGATCGTGCCGGGAATCCCCGCCATCCACGGAATGCCGAGCGAGGACCCGGGCGCGTTCGCCGGGCCCTCCGTCCGTACATACTCGACAGCGAGGTTCAGGTCGGACTTCCACGTGTTGGATCCGGCTCCGATCCAGATCTTCCTTTTATTTTTAACACGGAGACACGGAGACGCAGAGAGGTCGGATTGGACCATTGGGACAAGATTGATAATGTCACCCGCGCCAAGAAGAAGAGTCAAATCACCCTCTTTCATCGAGTTCCGCGCATGTTCCCACGCTTCTTCGCAACTCCGAGCCAAGTACAGGTCTCTGTGCCTCTGTGTCTCCGTGTTAAAGCACTCCCTGCATTCGCGATAGAGGTCTGCGATGTCGCCGCCTTCGATCGGCCGCTCGAACGCCGCATACGTCGGACAGAGCACAACCTCGTCCGCCTCCGCGAACGCCGCGGGGAAACCCTTCAACAGCGCCTTCGTCCGTGAATACCGGTGCGGCTGGAAGAGAACGCGCAGCTTGCCCCGGCATTTCGCACGCGCCATCCCGACGGCGCACTTCATTTCCGTCGGATGATGGGCATAGTCCGTATAGACGCCCTCGGCGACCCTCTGGAAGCGTCGGTCGGGAAGTTCGGAGACGATCAGCGGCAGCGCCGCGGCAATGTCCGCGAGCCCGTGTCCGCGGCGAAGCGCCACCTCGACCGCCGCCCTCGCGTTCTTGCGATTGTGACTCGGCAGTTCGTCTAAGAGCTCCCTCAATCGAACAATCGAACAATCCGAACAATCGAACATCGTCCAATCCAGCGACTCGCTCTCAATCACCTCTCCGGCCTGCCGTTTCGCCGCCTCGTAGCACGCAAAGTAATCGGCCTCGGTCTTGAAGTGGTCGGGGTGGTCGTATTCGCACTTGTTGACGACGAGCGTCTTCGCCTTGTAGAGCGCAAGCGTCCCGTCCGACTCGTCCGCCTCCACAACCAGAACAGGCTCCCGCCGCTGTTCGACTTCGACTTCCGACTTCGGCTTTCCGGCCGCGCCAGCGACCGGAAACGCCCCCGTCTCGCCGCCGATGCACCAGCTGACGTCCTCGCCAAGCGCGCGGAGAAGCTTCGCGATCCACGTCGCCGTCGTCGTCTTGCCGTGCGACCCGCAGACGGCGATCGCGTCCGGCGCCCCGTTGACGAGCTCCGCCAGAACCTCGCCGCGATACCGGACCGGTCCGCGGAACGACACCAGTTCGGGCTCGTCCTTCGAGACGGCCGGCGTGACGACGACTTCGTCGACGCCCGCCAGATGCGCCGGATCGTGTCCGACGAGAACGCGGACGCCCTGCGCCTCCAGCCACGCCGTGCGCGGCGAGGCGTGCAGGTCGCAGCCGGAGACCTCGTGGCCTCGCGCCTTCAACAGAACCGCAAGGCCGGCCATGCCGACCCCGCCAATACCGATGAGATGGATACTTTTTCTAGTCATTCGCCGTTTATTATACCACAATATATGGTATAATTAGGGACAATGAAACGAATTGCTGTTTTAATGGGCGGAAGATCCAGCGAACGCGAGGTCTCGCTGAAGTCCGGGACAAACGTCGCCGAGGCGTTGAAGTCGCTCGGAAAGTACGATGTCGTTCCCGTGGACGTGAAGGATGACACGCTTGATGCGATGCCGAAGGACGTCGATGCGGCGTACATTGCGCTGCACGGCGGATGGGGCGAAAACGGAGGCGTGCAGGCCGCGCTCAACGCACTGAAGATTCCCTATACCGGACCGGGCGTCCTCGCCTCGCAGATCGCGATGAACAAGGTGAAGACGAAGATGGTTTTGGAGATGAAGAACGTCCCGACCGCGAAATGGTGTCTCGCCAATCCCGACACCGAGAAGTCGCCCCTGCCCCTTCCCGTCGTCGTGAAGCCGCCGTGCGACGGCTCGTCCGTCGGCATCTCCAAGGTCTCCTCCGAGGACGATTGGACCAACTCCCGCGACCTCGCCTTCTCCGCAATCAAACAATCCGCCAATCTCAAATCAAACAATCCGACTGTTCTCGTCGAGGAATTCATCCCCGGCCGCGAGTTCACCGTCGCGGTGGTGGACGGCGAGGCGTGGCCCGTCGTCGAGATCGTCGCCAAGGGCGGCTGGTACGGCTACGAGGAGAAGTACAACAGCGACGAGACGAAGTACCCGTTCCTCGAGGACGGCGACCTCGCGCCGAAGATGCAGAAGATCGCGGTCGACGCCTACCGGGCCGTCGGCTGCCGCGGCGTGACGCGCGTCGACTTCCGCGTCTCGCCACTCGGGCGTTGCTACGTGCTCGAGCTCAACACGTCGCCGGGCTTCACCTCCCACTCGCTCGTCCCGAAGTCCGGCATGCGGACGGGGCTCACCTTCGCGGGCGTCTGCGACCGCATCCTCCAAAGCGCGGACTACGACCGATGAAAGCGAACAAGATCGAACGCAAGTTCCCCTTCGGCCTCGTCGTAGCCGCCACCCTTCTGCTGGCAGCCGTCGGTCTCGGCGTCGTCGTTGGCTACGACAAGCTCAAGGACATCTACCTCGAGCAATGCGTGATCCGCGACATGGCGGCCCAGGTCGAGATCTCGTCCGGCAACATGGTGAAGGCCGACGTTATCGCCGAGAACCTCGGGCTTCGCAAGGGCGCGAACCTCGCGACGATCGACTTCGCCCAGAAGCGAGCCGAACTGCTCGCGCGCGTCCCGAACCTCCTGTCGATCCGCATCTCGCGGAAGCTCCCCGACAAGGTCGTCGTCTCGACGGAAGAGCGCACGCCCGTCGCCCGGATGGGCCTGCGGGGCGTCCGCGGCGAAACGGGGCGCGTCGTCGACACGGAGGGCGTGGTGTTCATCTGGCAGCGCGGCACGCAGACGCTGCCCGTGATCCGCGAGACGACGCCGCCCGGAACCCCCAAGGGCGACCGGATCGAGGGACGCACGCTCGCGGCGCTCCGCCTGATCGAGACCTGCCGCGAGCCGGAGCTCCTGGAGCTCGGCATCCTCGAGGTCGACGTCGCGAAGCACGACTTCCTCGTCGCGACGCTCGGAAACTACTCGAAGCTCAAGATCCGCTGGGATGGGATGGACGACCCGACGCCCGCCTCGCAGGCCGACCTCCGAAGCCGGCTGACGCAGCTGCGCGACGCCATCCGCTCGCGCGTCGCGACGACCGCCGTCATCTGGAACGCCACGATCCCCAACCGCATCTTTGCCGACACACAGGAGACACTCTAAGCCATGAGCAACTTTTACGCCGCCCTTGAAGTCGGCACGACACGCACCGTCCTCGCCATCGGCGAGACGGAAGACGGAGGCCGGCTCAAGATCACCTGCAAGGCCGAGATTCCCTCGACCGGGGTCCGCAAGAGCCAGATTCTCGACATCGCCCAGGCGACGCAGTCCATCAAATCCGTCCTCCAGAAGATCGAGCGCCAGCAGGCCGAGGGCGGGACGAAGG
The DNA here is from genome assembly GCA_902788415.1 of uncultured bacterium. Taxonomy (GTDB): domain Bacteria; phylum Verrucomicrobiota; class Kiritimatiellia; order RFP12; family UBA1067; genus UBA1067. The sequence continues at coordinate 10,672 of CADAKF010000025.1, read as the reverse complement.
TGACGATCGGAAACGCCTTCCTGGCGGTCTCCGGACAGCACGTCAAGTCGTCGTCCGCAGTCGGCACCACGACCGTCGAGGGTTCCCGCGTCACCGATGACGACCTGAACGCCGTCCTCGCCTCGGCCCGCTCGGGCGCCGCCCTTTCGAAGGGACGCGAGCTTCTCGACATCGTCGACCAGGACTACGTTCTCGACGACCGCGGCGGCATCTCCGCGCCCAAGGGCATGTCGGGGCGCGTGCTGCGGCTCAACACGATCCACATCCACGCGGACCGCAACCGCATCCAGGACGCCCGCACGGCCGCCGAAGCCGCGCACCTGGAGATCCGCGAGCCGCTCTTCGCCACGACCTGCGCCGCAGACGCCGTCCTCGAAGACCATGAGAAGAAGAACGGCGTCCTCGTCCTCGATCTTGGCGGCGGATCGACGGGCTACGCCTTCTATGCCGACGGCTATGTCGTCACGACAGGCGTCATCGGCGTCGGCGGCGACCATGTCACGAATGACATCGCACACGCCTTCCAGACAACCAACGCCCAGGCGGAGACCTTGAAGACGGCCTTTGCAAGCGCCGTCATCCGTCCCGTCGACGGCGAAGCCGCGCGCGTGAAGGTCGAGCGGGGAGAAAACTCGCTGATGGACACACGGACGATCTCCCGCCGCGCGCTCGACACGGTCGTCAACGCACGACTGCTCGAGCTCTTCACGGTCATTCGCGAGACACTCGAAGACCAGGACATCCTCCACCGCCTCCACTCCGGCGTCGTCCTCGTCGGCGGCGGCGCGCGGATGCGCGAGATCGACACCCTCGCGGAACAGGTTCTCGGCGCCAACGTGCGCATCGGTCGTCCGATTCATGTCGACGGGCTCGACAACGAGGAGTTTCCCGCCGCCTACGCGACAGTCGCCGGCGCCCTGCTCTACGCCCATCGAAACTATGAAGAGAAGTCGATTCTCGACGGTCTCTTCGGGAGGTTCTTCAAATGAACGGCGACTCGCCCCTTCTTCTCATCGGCATCGGCACGTCCGGCGCTCGCATCGCCTGCGGCGTCAGCCGCGCCTTCGGCGAAGGCCTTCGCTACGTTCTCGCCGACACGGATGCGACCTCCGGACAGCTCGGAGGCCCCTTTGCGCTTCTTGGCGGCGACCGCCTCTCCGGACGCGGCGCCGGCGGCGACGTCGTCGCCGGGCGCCTGGCCGTCGAAGACTCCGTCCGTTCGCTTGACGAACACCTGGAAGGCGTCCGCCTCGCCGTTGTCGTGACTGCCCTCGGTGGCGGCACGGGCGGCGGCGGCACGCTTGAAGCCGTCAAGCACCTCGCCGACCGCGGAATCCCCTCCGTCGTCTTCGCGACGACGCCCTTCACGTTCGAAGGCGAAGACCGCCAGCGCAACGCGCGCGGCGTCATGTCGATGATCGAAGAGGCCGCAAACGTCACTTTCTTCCTTCCGCTCGACAAGCTCGTCGGCGAGACCGACAACATGGAGGACGCCCTCCGCCGAGCCGTCGACACGGTCGCCGGCGGCGTCACGCTCTTCTGGCGCCTTGTCGAGAAGCCTGGCTACATCCGCCTGGACGCCGAACGCCTGCGCCACATCCTGTCCGGAGCCGGGCGCGGACGCTTCGCCACGGTCACCGTCCAAGGTCCTGGCCGCGCCAAGGAAGCCGTCGACGCGCTTCTGCGCTCCGAGCTGCTCGCGACGTCGTCCGGCCCCGTCCGCACGACCCTGTGCGGGATTCTCGCCGGAAACGATCTCCTCCTGAGCGAAGTCGGAACGATTGCCGACGGCGTCCGGAACTCCTTCGGCGGACTCGCCTTCGAGCTCGCGACGGTCAACGACGAGGCGACGTTCTCGGGACGGCTGTCCGTCGTCATCATGCTCTTCGAATCCGCCGCCAAGCCGGAGGACGCCGGCAAGCCGGGCGGCGTCATGAGCTCTCGGCACCGCAAGAACCGCGGCGTCCTGACAACCGGACCGAACGGACGTGGGCGCTTCAAGAACGCCGAGCCGACGATCTGGAACGGCGAAGACCTCGACATTCCAACCTTCATCCGCAGGAACATCAGCCTTGATTTCTAACCGAGACGGACACGTGCGGGTCCTCCCGCTTCACGTGGCGAACAAGATCGCCGCGGGCGAGGTCGTCGAACGCCCTGCCTCCGTTGTCAAGGAACTTGTCGAAAACGCCATCGACGCTGGCGCGAAGAAGATCGCCGTCTCCGTCACCCAGGGCGGACGCAAGCTCATCGCCGTGCAGGACGACGGCTGCGGCATGACGAAGGACGACGCCGTCCTCTCGCTCGAGCGCCAGGCGACCTCCAAAATCCGCGACGTCGGCGACATCGAGGAAATTGACACACTCGGCTTCCGCGGCGAAGCCATTCCCTCCATCGCCTCCGTCTCCCGCTTCACGCTCACAACCCGGCGCGCCGACTCGGACGAGGGCACGGCGATTCAAGTGAACGCCGGCACGCTCGCGGAAGTCCGCACCGCCGGCTGTCCGCCCGGCACGCTCGTCGAGGTCCGCGACCTCTTCTGCAACGTGCCCGCACGCCGCAAGTTTCTCCGCGCCTGCGCCACGGAAGAAAACCACATCCGGCAGATCTTCACGGTCCACGCCCTCGCCCACCCCACCATCGCCCTTTCCCTGACCGTGGACGGTCGCGAACTCTACAAGCTCGCCCCCGCGTCAAACGTCTCCGACCGCATCCGCGACCTTTTCGGCGGCGAGTTCCTCGAACGCGCGCTGAAGGTCGAAGGGCGGAAGACAGAAGTCGGAAGACATGACGCCATTCACGTTTCGGGTTTCATCGAAAAGCCCAATCTCGCGACGCCGACGCGCCGCGACCAGTATGTCTTCATCAACGGCCGCCCTGCGACCTCGGCCTCGATTGCCTATGCGCTCCGCGAAGCCTGTCCGCGCCGCGCCGGCGACAGCCGTCCCGCGGCAGTCCTCTTCATCGACCTTCCGCCGAACCAGGTCGACGTCAACGTCCACCCCACCAAGCGCGAGGTCCGCTTCCGTAACAACGTGGCGGTTAAGAACGCGATTATGGAAGCGATCGGCGCGGCGCTAAACCAGAACCTAGCGCCGCTTGAGGACCTTAGACATGAGACCCTCGACGCGCCTGCCCCCGTCTCAAGTCTCAAGTCTTCCGTCCTCCCCCCGCCTCAAGTCTTAAGTCTTCCGCCGCAAGTCCTCCCCCCGCAGCCTGCGCCGCCCTCCCCCGCGCCGCAACCCGTTCCGCTTGAATTTGCGATGGAGCCCGATTCGCGCGGCGCAAAGCCCTGGCAGTGGTTCAAGTTCCTTGCCCAGTCCGCATCCGGCTACCTCCTCATCGAGACCGACTCCGGCATTGTGACAATCAATCCACACGCCGCCCGCGAACGCATCGCCTACGAAAAGCTGCTCCACTCCACCTCTTCCACTCCCTCCACCACCTCCACCACCTCCACCTCCTCCACCTCTCAAACCTTACTGATCCCCGAGACCGTCCATCTTACCCCGGTGGACGCTGCCCGCATCAAGTCTGCGATTCCGACGATCACGGCGATGGGCTTTCAGCTCGAGGAGTTCGGACGCGACATGTTTAAGATCGACGCTGTCCCGCAGCTAATCGGCTCGCTGTCCCCTTCTACGATCCTCTCAACTATCGCCAGCGACCTCGCCGAAGGCGGCGCGAAGCGCGGCGACCGCTGGCGCGAGGAGCTGATCGCAAAGTCCATCGCCAAGTCCTTCGCCGGCGCCTCGCTCGCCCTCACGGAAGACGGTGCCGTCAGGCTCGTCGAGGAACTCTGCGCTTGCCGCATGCCCTATGTCTGCCCGCGCGGCAAGCCGGTGATGATCTTCACCTCCACCCGCGAGCTCGACCGCAAGTTCGCCCGCTCCTGAGAGTGGAGAAGCGGAATCCTTTCCGCTTCAGAAAAAGAGAAACTCCGCTCAAACCAATTCTGCAAGAATCGAATCGCAGACCTCGGTTCCGCGCTCGGTCAGCCGGAAAATCACTCCCTCTTGCGTCAGCAGCCCCTTCTGCGCGTATTTCCGCAAGATCCGCTCCCATTCGGGATGTCCCGAGGCGTCGAGCCCCTCGCGTGTCCGCAGGCGGAACAACCGCCTCTCCTTTTGGTCGAATTCAGGCGAGACCAGTTCTTCCTTACCGAACTTGGTTCGCTTAAGTCCAACGCGTCCGCACGCGCCGTCCCCGATCCCGACATAGTCCTCACCCCTCCAGACCGCCAGATTGTGCCGGCACTCATATCCCGGCACGGCGTAGTTTGAAATCTCATACCGTTCGAGCCCCAACGCCTTGAGACAGACTGCAATATGTCTCAGCTGATCCAGCACAACATCGTCATCCGGCACGTTCTTGAGCCCACGTTCGTTCTGCAGCGAATAGACCGAGCAGTGCTTCAAGCCCCATGCGCTCAAACTCAAAAACTTTTCCCGCACTTGTTCGACTTCGCCTTCCGACTTCGACTCCACGTCGCCGGGATACCCCACGATGAGATCGATGCCTGCATTGTCGAAGTGCCGCTTCACCAGCGCGAACGCCCGCGCCGCCTCGGCGGCGGTGTAGCCGCGCCCCATGTCCGCGAGCACCGCGTCGTTGAGCGACTGCACGCCCATCGAGATGCGGTTGACGCCCAACGCCTTCAGTTCGGCAAGCTTCGCCTCCGTGACATCCAGCGGATGCAGCTCGACGGTGAATTCTGTTTTGGCACCGCAAAGCGGACGCAGCACGGGCGCCAGGACGCCGAGGTTGCAGAGCGCCGGCGTCCCCCCGCCGAAGTAGACCGTCTTCAGCGTGACAAAACCGGTCTGACCAAGTTTGTCAATTTCGTCTGCCAGTCGCCGCACATACGCGTCACGCTCGCCCTGCGTCACGCCCGCCCGCGAATAAAGCGCGCAGTAACTACACTTCCTGCGGCAGAACGGAAAATGGACATAAAGATTTCCAACCAGTCCGCACACGAGCAAGCAACAGCTAACAGCTAACAGTTAACAGCCAACAGCTTCTTGATCTTTTCAACCTTGTCGAGCTTCTCCCACGGGAATGCGGAGCGCCCGAAGTGTCCGTACGCCGCCGTGTCCTCGTAGCACCAGCCCTTCGGCTTCAGGAGCTTCAGGTCGGCGATGAGCGCGTAGGGGCGGAAATCAAAGACCTTTCCGGAGGCAAGCATCTTCTCAAGCTTTTCGTTCGTCGCGCCATTCTTCGCCGTGCCGAACGTCTTCACGCAGAAGCTGACCGGCTTGTCGATGCCAATCGCGTACGCAACCTGAATCTGGCAGCGGTCCGCCAGCCCCGCCGCGACAATGTTCTTCGCCGCGTAACGCGCGTAGTAGGCCGCGCTGCGGTCCACTTTCGAGGGATCCTTGCCACTGAACGCACCGCCGCCATGCGCTGCCATGCCGCCGTAGGTGTCGACGATGATCTTCCGGCCCGTAAGCCCCGAGTCGCCGCAAGGTCCGCCCACGACGAACTTGCCCGTCGGATTGATGTAGAACTTCGTCTTCGGCGTCAGGAGCCCCGTCTTCGCGAGATAGTCCTTCGCCAGCTTCTCGATCTTCGCGTAATTCGCCTTCGTCGCGCCCTTCGCCGTGGTCTGGTGGGAGATGACGACCGTGTCGATGCGGACGGGCCGTCCGTTCTCGTAGACGACGGAGAGCTGGCTCTTCGCGTCGGGACGAAGCCACGGGAACTTCCCGCTCTTGCGGAGCTTCGCGAACATCTTGAGGAGCTCGTGCGAATAGACGATCGCCGCGGGCATGTAGCTCTTCGTCTCATTCGTCGCGTAGCCGAACATCATGCCCTGGTCGCCCGCGCCCTGCTTCAGCTTGGACTTGCGGTTCACGCCCTGCGCGATATCGGGAGACTGCCCGTGCAGGTGCGAAACGTACTCGAAGGTCTTGTAGTCGAAATGCTCCCCCGCGCAATCGTAGCCGATCCTCTTCACGACGCGGCGCGCAATCGCCTTCGCATCAATCTTCTCAAATCCGCGGCACGTGATCTCGCCCATGTTGACGACGACATCTGGCCCAACCATCGTCTCGCACGCGACATGCGCGGAGCTATCGAGCTTCAGGCAGGCGTCGAGAATCGCATCGGAAATCTGATCTGCCACTTTGTCGGGATGTCCCTCCGAAACTGACTCCGACGTAAAGACGTGGCTATGCTCTTTCTTCATGTCCATATTATATCAAACTTTGCCCTCGAAGGACTCCAACTTGTCGTGGAGTGAAAGTTTGAACGGCAATTCCATGCAAAGCGGCCGGAGCATCCTGAAGACGCGTCCTGAACGGGTCTTCAGCTCGCCCGGCACCTTGCCGCGGCGAATCAGCTCCTTCAGGACCTGCACCGGCATCGATTCCCACATCCCCTTCAGCCCCGCCTCGGGATGGATCGAGACGCGCGAGGTAATCGCCGCCTCGCCCGTATTCGGATCGATAGCCTTGAGTTCGTAGACGCAGCGAGGACGCGCCTCCTTCGTCATGACGCTGGGAAGAAGACCGAAATCCAGCTCAAGGACCTCATCCTTCACAAACGGCAAATCCTGCGCCGCCTTGATATCAACCTTCGAAAACGAAACCTTCTCCGTGTGCGGCGGCGGATCAGGAATCTCGAGCGGTCGATCCTCCCACTTCTCCGCGGCGGTCTCGACGCGGGCGAAAATCGCCTTCTCGTCCGAGAACTTCATCGGCAGCCGGTTGTCCGACTCGACGCGCAGCATCACGCCGTACGCCTCCCAGAGGATCCGCGTCGCGAGCGACCGCTGCACCTCGTTCGCCTCGCACGGCATGTAGCCCGTGTCGTGGCGGAAGAGCTTCATCGATCCGTCCTCGAGGATCACCAGCTCCAGGTGTGGCATCTCGATCGGCGACGAGTAGAAACCGAAGTTCCGGTCGATCCGCGTGCGGACATAGTCATGCAGCGTCTGCCAGCCCTCCAGCATCAGGAAGCGCACCTTGACCGGCTTGCGCTCGCCCCACAGAACCGTGCAGAAGTACGGAAACACCGTTCCCCTCGGCTTCACCGCGAAATTGTACGGCTCCAGGAGCTTCCACAGCCCCAGCGCATCCATCCGCGCCCCGATCTCCTCGACAGTATGCTTGATGCTCATGTGCCCAACATTATACCATAGCATACCGCACCTCGCATGGACATTTGTCAGATGTCCACGTCGACGGCGACCTCGCGGGGACGGACGGTTTCCGCACGCCCCTTGCGCGGCGGCGCCTCACGGCGTTCGGCCTGCGTCGTCGGGAGATACCGGTAGTAGACCATCAGCTGCAGGGCGCAGAGGCACGTCGCCATCGTGTCGCCCGCGCCGTGCGCGTCGGCGTTCGTCCAGTAGCCGATCGCCTTCGGCTGGCCGTCCGGACCCTCCACCGTCTCCGCCGGCGTGATGATGCTCTTCGGATAGAGCGCCTTCATCGCCGCGTTCCACTGCTGCCACGCCTGCTTGTCCGCCGGCGTCGCACCCGGCCCCATCCCCGCCTGGTACTTGCACTGCGCCGCATAGTAGCAGTAGTACTGGGGACACGCACCCGGGGTCTTCGCCGCCATCTTGTCCTTGTCGAACGCGGGACGCCACTCGCGCATGTAGTCAAGTGCGGACTTCACCTCGGGCCGGTCTCCGAACCCGAGGAGCTGCATTGCAAGGCACCCCGTCGCCGTAAGTCCCGTCGGACCCCCGCCCGCCGTGTAGCCGAACCCTCCTCCGCGGAAGTTGCGCTGCTCGAGGCACTTCATCGCCCGCTTGATGCACTCGTCCAGTCCCTCCGGATGCAGCCCCGCCATCTTCCCCGCCTTCAGCGCCTGCAGCGCCCACCCTGCGAAGGACATGTCGTCGCGCGTCGAGGTTCTGTTGAGCCCGTAGTCCCATCCGCCCGTCGGGGACTGGTTGCGGACAATCCGCCCGAGCCCCTTCATCGCCGCGACCTTCGCATTCGGATTCCGCGTCATTCCGTACGCCTCGCTGAGCGCGTAGGTCGCGATGAGAAAGGCGTACTCGTTCCCGTCCGCCCCGCGAAACCGCGTCTCATCCCCCTCGCCCGTCTGCGCATTGATGAGATAGTCAAGCGCCCGCTCGACGGTCTGCCCGAACTCCCTCGACCCGGACGGCACCTCGCCATGCGCCAGATACGCGAGCACAGCAAGCCCCGTGTTGGAGACGGGATTCCCCGTCCAGCTGCCGTCGGTCCGCTGCGTCTTCTTGAGCCACCGGAGCGCCTTCATGACCGCCTGCTCCGTGGTCGGATCGCCATTGTCCGCGCCGCCGCCGACCAAGACCGCCCGCGCACCCGGCGTCCGAGAGGTCGGCATACCGGGCATTCTGACGATGCACTTGATGTTCTGGACCGCATCCGCAGGCGCGGGCTTGACCGTCACCGGCTCCGCCGCCGGCTGAACCGGCTGCGGCGTCAGCACCTCGGCCGTTGTCTGCGGCACGTCCGGAATGATCGTGATCTCCGGCGTCACCTCCGGCGGATCGATCTCCGGCGGCGGATCCGGCGGCGGATCGTCGTCAATCGGCGTGATCGGATCGTCCTCGACCGGACGCACGATATCGATTTCAATCCTTTCCCTTGGTCTGGACGAGATCGCCGTCACCACCATCAGCACCGTGACGATCAGCGCCGGCACAACTGTTGCGACGATCGGCGCAATCGCCCGTTCGCCCGCCTTGTATCTTTCCTTGTCCTCCATGATCCGCCTCCTTTCCCTTGTCCTTCACCCGACAAAGGAACTGCGAATCAAGGTTTTCCACTCTATTCTAAAATTATTTCACTCGACTCTCAAATGAGATGTCATCCTCGGTATTCGGAACGCCATCAGGTCCATTGGAGACGACACGCCACCGCTTGCCCTCGCACACGAGACGACGGATTGCTCCACGGATCGTCCAGGAAACGCTCGCCACCGGCCAAATAGGGCTCGTTGTTGTTCCGGTCGATTTCCAAATAGAATTCCGCACAGTTCAGTTTCATTGATTCATCTCGTTAATACTATTGCCCGGTTACGCATAGCGCTTCAACCAAGACCTGAGGAACGTGCTGTTGAACTTCGCCCAGCGGCAGCGCTTGACAAGCGCCACCGCCATCCACAACGACAAGGCGATGTCCATTGCGGAAAACACCGCGGAAAGCCCCATCCCAAGCACATAGTCGGCATCGTGATCAATGGCAGCTGACACGACCGACAGCGCGAACCCCGTCCACAGCAAAATCCAAAACGGACTCCTCGGCTTGTCACCCTCGTTTCCCGTCATTGATTAACCTCCCAGTGTCCGCCCTTGTCGGGACCGATTCGGCGGAGACGCCCCGTGGCCTTCAGGTTGGCAATGTGCTTCTGGATCGTGCTGCGCGTAATGCCAAGTGCGGCAACCATGCCCGCGAAAGTCAGCTGCGGTTGGTCGCGCAACAATTCCCAAACTCGCTCGACCGTTTTCTTACCGCTTTTTCTGACCGCTTTTTTCTTACCGCTTTTTCTGATCACCCGTGACACGTCGCCATCTCCAAACCTCGGCGGCGGACGGTCAATGCCGATCAACAGATAGCGGCTCTTGAGTTCGTTCTTTTCGCCCAGGAGCAGATTGCGGAAGAACGCCTCGAGATAACCCCACTCACGCTTCACGCCGCGCGGATAGTCCGCGTAATTGGCCCGGACGAGCGCATTGCGGAAATACCAGGAGTTCTCCTTGAACATGTTGTTCGTCGCATGATAGCCGAGCGAACGGAGATACTTGATGGCAAAGACGGCCGTCGTGCGCGTATTGCCCTCGCCGAACGGATGCACCTGCCAGATCTGCGCGATGAACCGCGCAAAGTGCGGTATGATCTTCGCCGGCGGCTTCCCGCCATAGTCGTATTCGCGCTCGTCGGCAAAGTCACGTATCAGCGAGGCCTTGAGCGTCGTCTTATCGCCATAGGTGACCGAGTCTTCCTTCAGCACCCATTCGTGCTTGCGGATGTTACGCGTCCGCATCTTCCCCGCCGACGAAAAAACACCGCGAAACAGCTTGGCATGAAGCGAAATGAAATACTCCGGCGTGAACGCAAATCCCCCGTCGTTGATGACGGCCGCGATTCGCTCGGCAACCTTGTCCGGCTCAAGCAGTTCGGGATCCGGCTGGTGCTGCTCGTCCTTGGCTTCGTAATAGTCGTGGATGCGCCGCCGCGCCTGCGCCTGGGTGATCCGTCCCTCAATGTGCTCCTTGGCCGTCTCAACCAGATACCGCGAGACGGAAAGTCCGTCGACCTTCTGCAAGCCAATCGCCGTCGCCCAGGCCTCGGCACGTTCCCGCCGCCCCGGCTCCTTCGCCTTGAAGTAGCCGCGAAACTCGCTCAAGCTCGGATCTTCGTATGTCATTGGATCGGATTATACCATATTTCAATCCAGCAGCCGCAAGACCAGGACGCATGCGTCGGCGACTTCATCCTTCTCGGACGTTCCGGCGGCAACGTTCGTCGCACGGGATGTCGACGGCGCAACCGGCGTCGCCAGATCGACGAGCAGACCCCGCCATCCGCGCCCCGATCTCCTCGACAGTGTGCCTCGTCAGCCGAGCGAACTTGAAACCTTGAAGACAGCCATTAGAATGGCGATGGCGACAAAGCCGACGACGCCGGCGATCGCGACGATGAGGATCGGCTCGAGCGCGTTCGTA
>CADAKF010000024.1 GCA_902788415.1 uncultured bacterium | reverse complement strand
GATCGTCTCGGCATTGAGCGCCTTCGGCTGCTCGGCGTAAATGTCATGATACTCCTTCGCAAGCGCATCCCACTCGTCGTCCTCGACATGCATGCCGATTGCGTCATAGAACGGACGACAGGGAAACGCGAAATGATCGCGGAAGAATTCGAGCGCGATCGGTTTCGCCCCGCGTCGCGCAAGCATGATGTTCAGCGTATCGAGTGCCGCCTGCGTGTCGTCAAGGAGCGTCCCGTTCCAGTCCCAGAGAATGTATTTCAATCTTAATTCTTAATTTTCAAGGCTGTCGCAACGGCCTTGGAAAAGGCCTTCGCCATCGACATCATGCCGAGATCGTTCGGATGACACCCGTCCACCGTGCCCTCGTAGTCGCCCGTGTACATCTCGTCGTTCGGCAGGTAGACGAGGTCCGTCCACCCCTCGGCGACCAGCTTTTCGTAAAGCTTGCGGATGAAGATGTCCCGGTCGTCCTTCTTGTTGCCGAAGACATTGCAGTGCTCCGCCATCACGATCGGCACGCCCGGACGCTTCGCCCTGAGGTTGCGGATGAACTTCTCGTAATTGCCTTCGACCGAACGGCCGGGACTCTGTTCCTCCTTGAGCGACATGTTCCAGAGGCAGTCGAGCACGTAGCAGCTCGCGTCGATCCTCGAAATCACGTCCGAAAGCTCGTACTCCATCACGCCCGAGCCGGAGAACCCGAGACCATAGACCGGAACCTGCAGCTCGCGACCGACGATATTGACAAATCCGAGGCCCGGACGCGTGCAGCAGCCGCCGTGCGTGATGGACGTGCCGTAGAAGACGACCGGCTTCGTGACGCCGCTCGCCCACGGCGAGGGCGCCTCAATCCTGGAATCCGGCGCGACGCCCAACGCGAATTCCTTCACGCCGTTGTAAAGGGGCAGATTGATGATGCATTCGTCGCCCGGCGTCCAGTCGATGCGCCTCAGGCGGGCACCGGGATGGGCGGCGTCATCGCGCGCACCCCAGTTGGACGCGACGAAACGCCACTTGCCGCTCGCCTTGTCGAGTCGGTAGACGTCCCAGCCGCTCATGCCGACTTCGGTCATGTGCGGCATCCCATGCCAGCCGTGCAGCGGCGTGTGGCGCAGCACGAGGAAGTTCGAGTCCGTCCGAAAGCGGAAGAGCATGCCCGACGTGTTGTCACGCATCGCCCTGACGCCGCCGTTCACGTTGGTGGTCAGGGAATCGGGAAGCCGCATGTAGTAATGCTTCGTGCCGCCGAGGTTCCACCGTCCCTCGATTGGCAGGTACCGTCCGTCAATCCACTTGACCCCGTTCGTGTCGACGACAGCCTTGTCGGCCGCCATCCGCGGATCCCACTTCGTGATGTCCTGCTCTCCGGCGAACGCGGCAACCGCCGCCATCGCAACCGCCATGCTAAGAGTTCTGCACATACTCGATTCCTCCTTTGAGATCTGAAAACTTCCCGTCCAGCTGCGCTTCGTACGCGGCCTTCAGTATTCTACCAAATTCGACGCCGGGCTTCATCCCGAGCGCAATGAGATCGCGCCCCTGCACGATCGGCTTTGGCGCCGAGTCCGCGACCCTCAGCCGCTCCGCCTCGCGTGCGAGCCACTTGAGCGGCTCCGGTTCGGACGGGAACGGCGGACGCCCCGCGTCGTCCGCCGCGGCGACGCGGATCAGCCGGTCGATCCGCACGACCTTCGCCGCGAGCCGCCGGATCGCCCCGTCGGACGACTTGTCGCGCCACATCGCGAACGGCCGCATGTGAAGCCGCACGAGAGGCGGCACTTCCTTGAGGAGCCGCTCCTCGTTCGTCAGCCGCCTCAAGAAACTGAGCGTCGGCTCCACGCCCTCCTCGTCGTGTCCCAGGCTCCGGATCCGCTTCTTCACCGGATCATACGCCGTGCACGCGGGCTTCCCGAAGTCATGACAGAGGACCGCCAGGCCGACGATCAAGTCCTCCACCTCATTCACCTTCTTCACCTCTTCCACCCTCTCCCGAGCGAACGCGTCGAGACAACAGAGCGTATGATTCCATACGTCGCCCTCGGGATGCCACTCGGGATCCTGCTGGCAGCCGATCAGCCTCTCAAGCTCGGGATAGTACCTGACCCACCCGACGTCCCGCAGGAAATTGAGCCCCTTCGAAATCTTCACGCCCTGCACAAGCAGCTTCGCCCACTCGCCGAAGAGCCGTTCGGGCGCGAGCCCCTCCGGCGTCATCCCGCGACAGATCTCAATCGTCTCGGGCGCGGGCGTCAGGTCGAAGCGCGCCACGAACTGCATGCCCCTGAGAACGCGCAGTGGATCCTCGACGAAGTGCGGCGAGACGTGGCGGAGGACGCGCTTCTCCAGGTCGGCGCGTCCGTTCCACGGATCAAGGATCTCGTCGGTAAGCGGATCCCTGTAGATCGCGTTGACCGTGAAGTCGCGGCGGGCGGACGCCTCCTCGATCGTCAGCGTCGGATCGTGCTCCATCTCGAACGCACGGTGCCCCAGGCCCAGCTTCGTCTCGCGCCGCGGCATCGCCACGTCGATGTCGACGTGCTTCAGCTTGATGACGCCGAAGGACATGCCGACGAGGTCGAGCTCGAACCTCTCGCCGAGCGCCGCCTGCAAATCCGCCGCGGAAATCCCGAAGCACTCGATGTCGAAGTCCTTCGGCTTGAGCCCCAGCAGCTCGTCGCGGACGCATCCACCCACGAGAAGCGCGCGACCGCCCGCCCCTTTCACCAATTCGGCGACGAGCTGAACTTCCCCAATCACCTCACTTGCGGACCTTGACAACGATTTTGCGAATCTTCATGCCGGGCGCGTCCTCGGAGCAGCAGGGCAGATGCGCGCAGGTCTCCGGATGGAGAATCGCGAACTCGCCCGGGCGCAGGGCCAGCGGCTCGACCGGAACGTCATAGAAGCCGATATCCTTCTCCTCGTCGAACTCGCCCGGCGTCTTCGGATCGAACACTGCGACGCCGATTGTCTCCTCACCGGAAAGCGGCAGCTGAATGTCGAAATAGTCATGATGCACCTCGGGCTTGCCGCCGTCCCAGGGACGGAGCGTCGCCTCCTGCACCATCGCATAGGCGTTCGTGCCGTCCAGCTCGTAGCGTCCGAGCGGCAGAACCTTCAGGTCCTTGCGCTGCAGGAATGCAACCGCCTTCGCGAAGTGCGCGCCATAGTTCGCGTATGCGCCGACATTCGCCAGCGCATCGGAAATGTAAACACCTTCGAGTTTCTTCATGACAACAGAATTTAGGTCATTAGACTTGAGACATTAGACATTAAACGGTTCGCGGATTCGAAGGGGCTCGATCGCGACGGCCCTTTTCGTCGCGGGGTCAAACTCGACGACCGCACCCTCGAGAACGCACGGCCCCTCGGCCACCTCGAAGCGAGACGGCATCCCCGTTAGGAACTTCTTCGTGACGGGCTTCAGGTCGCGGCCGATCGACGAGACATAGGGACCCGTCATACCAAGGTCGGTCAGGTAGGCCGTTCCCTTCGGCAGCACAAGCGCATCGGACGTCTGGACGTGCGTGTGCGTGCCGACGACGGCGGTGACGCGTCCGTCGAGATAGTAGCCGAGCGTGATCTTCTCGCTCGTCGCCTCCGCATGGAAGTCGACGAAGACGGGCACGTCCTTCGGCATTTCGGCGAGGACGCGGTCCATGGCCTTGAACGGATTCTCGACGGGATTCATGAAGACCTGCCCCTGCACGTTGACGACAGCGAAGCGGAAGGTCGGCATCGCAACAAGGCACCAGCCCTTCCCCGGACACTCCGTCGCGTAGTTGGCGGGGCGAACAAGCCGTTCGACGCCGGCGATCTGACCGGCAAACTCCTTCTGCCCCCACGTGTGGTCGCCGAGCGTGATCGCGTCTGCACCCGACTCGAAAATTTCCTGCGCCAGCGCCGATGTGATGCCCGAACCGGCTGCGCAGTTCTCGGCATTGATGATGGCGGCGTCAATGCCACGTTCAGCCTTGAGCTTCTTCAGCTCGCGCTGAAGCATTCGCCGGCCAGGGCCCCCGACCACGTCGCCAATCATCAGCACCTTCATTTCCGCGTCTCCAGCCATTTTGCCGCGGCCGCGTCTCCGCGGGCAGCGCGCCCGCGCATCGCCCAGAGTAGACTCAGCTCGTCGTTCTTTTCCACGCCATGTCCGAACTGGTAGCAGGCGGACATGTTGTCCATTCCCTCGGGATGCCCCGCCTCGGCCGCGGCCTTGAAGCAAACAAAGGCGAGTTCCATGTCCCGCTGGCAGCCGAAGCCGCGCAAGTAGCAGGTGCCGAGGTTGATGTAGCCGTTTGAATCTTTCTTGACGGCTGCCTGGCGGAAGTTCTCGAAGCTCTGCGCAAGAAGGCTCTCTACGGCGTTCGTCGAAAGATTCTTGCTTGCCAGCGCCTTCTGCGTGACAAGGGCGCCGAGGGCGTTGAGCGCCTGGACGTTGCCGCCGTCCGCCGCCTTCTGTAAAAGCCGAAGATCGTTCTTTTCCATCGACAGGAGATACCACGCAAGCGGATTACCCTTCTCCTCGGCAAGCATCTTGATCTTCTCGCGGGACGCGTTCAGGTACTTCTCTGCGAGCTTTTTGTCGTCCGTCGTCACGCCGATCACGAACTGCTGCAAGGGGCCTCCCGCCGCTGCGTCCTTCTCGACGATCCCCTTCGCTTCGGAGAACGTCTTCGCCGAAACCGAATTCTTCGAGTTGAGGACGATCACCACCGCGTCCGCCGAGGAAATCGGCGCCGCAGCCAGCAACAGGGAGAGAACCGCAAAAATCATATCAGGGGACGATAGGTGTTGCTGAGGCTCTTCCAGTTCTTCTTCTGGGCGCAGATCGAAATCGTCCGCCCGCGCCGCCCAAAGAACCACCAGGCGGGACGCACGACCTCGACGATGTTGAAGCCATAGCGAACGATCGCATAGATGTCCGGCAGCGTATACCCGGCTTGCTTCTTCGTCTTCTCCGGCACAGTGAAGTAGAGCCGCCCCTCCGGCCTGAGAACGCGATGCGCCTCCTTCACGCGCGCTGCCGAAACGGCCGCGCCGTCCATCAGGACGACTTCGAACTGCGCGTCCTCGTAAGGAAAGGCAGAGACGGCGCCGATCGCACGGAAGTCCCTGCCGCGCAGGTGCGCGTAGGACGCAGGCGCCCCGCCTTCGGGGAACCCGACCTCGAGACTCGTGCGGACCTCCCTCAGCCGATGCATATCTCCTTTTCTTCGCGCGTCGCCATGTCCTTCAGCCGCGCCACGCCCCTTTCGACGTCATCCGGACCGAGGAACACGGCCTTCGCCGCGGCGCTCTGGTCCGCATGCGAGAAGAACTTCTTCGGCTTCTGCGGCTTCAGGGACAGGTCGACCGCCTCGCCGCCTGCCCGCAGCTTCGCCGCAAGCTTCACCGCCGCGTCGCGCTGCTCCGGGAACATGAAGCCGACCGCGACGCCCCGCTTCGCACGGACCGCATCCGCTCCAAGGCGCGCCTTCAGAAGCTCCGTGACGACCACGTCGCCGAACCCGAGGCCGACCGCCGTCGCCGGCTCGCCGCCAATCGTCGTCAGGAGGTTGTCGTAACGTCCGCCGCCGAAAATGGCGCGGAACTCGCCCGCCGTGTCAAAGCACTCGAAGACGACGCCCGTGTAATAGCTGAGGCCGCGAATCACGGAGATGTCGAACTGAAGTGCATCCGCAAAGCCCGCGATCCCCGCCAGATGAAAGAGCTCTTCAAGCTCCGCACATCCCTCGTACGACTTGAGATCCATGATCTTGAACGTCGCCTCGACGTCAGCATCGGAAAGTCCGCCGTCCTTCAGCATCGCGACAATCTCACTGTCCGGCATCTTGCCGCGCTTGTCAAGAGCGAGAAACACCTGCGCGTGCTTCTCCGCGGCAATGCCGCTCTTGGCCAGCAGCTCACCGAGGAACTTGCGCGACGAGACGTGCACCTTGAAGTCCTTCGGCGAAAGACCCATCCGGCGCAAGGCGTCCACCGCCGCGCCGATCACCTCGACCTCCGCAAGGATCGACTCCTCGCCGATGATGTCGACGTTCCACTGGTAGTGTTCGCGCTTGCGGCCCTTCGTCATGCGCTCGTAGCGGAAGCACTGCGCGATCGTCGTCCACTTGAGCGGGAACGGAAGCTCCTTCTGCCGCTGCGCGACCATGCGCGCGAGAGTCGGCGTCATCTCGGCGCGCAGCGCCAGGTGGCGTTCGGACTTGTCATTGAAGTGGTAGATCTGCTCGCCGACCTCCTCGCCCGCCTTGCGCGCGAGGAGCTCGTAGCTTTCCACCACGCACGCGTCGTACGGCTCAAATCCGGCCGCCTCGCCCGCCGCGCGAAACGCGTCGAACACCTTGTTGCGCCACACCATGTCCTCGGGATAGAAATCCCGCATGCCGCGCGGCGCCTCGAAACTGATCTTCTCTGCCATAGCAGGAGTAGTATAGCAAAAATCAGAACGCCAGGCGCTCGACAAGCGTCCATGCCGGCGGCTCGACGGCAGAAGCGAGACAGATGCAGAGATCGTTCTTCTTCATGGCTTGCGGACGGTGATCGTGCGGTTCGCACGGGAAGACGACTGGCGGCGGCAGGCCTTCAAATAGTCCGCTCGCTGCTTGTACAGTTCAACAAAGCCGCCAAACGGAACCTGCGTCTCACGCATGATCCTGACGGACAACACGCCGTCCTTCACTTCGGACGAAACCTCGTTGTTCACCAGACCATATTTCTCGAACTGGTCCCACTGGAGAAATGACTCCGGAAGATGCTCGATCTCCGTATAGCCCTCGGGGAAACGGACGACAACCGTCTCGATCTTCGGGTCTGCCGCGGAAACCGCGATCGGCGTTTCACGCACCGTCCCCGTCAGGTTCGGCAACACCTCCTCGAACGACGGCAGCGTAATGGAAATCGTGTCCCTGCCAACTGTCGCATAGTCCGGCACGAAGCAGGAGAACGCCGTCTCCGCCGGATACCCCTCCGTGTCCGTCACCAGCTCGCTCGTCGCGCTCGCCGCCTGGGCGATGTCGCCCAAAAGCGACTGGTAGAACCGACTGCGCATCTCCGGCAGGATCTCCGAGAACTTCTTGCGGAACGCGCCGACCTGCGCGCCGTAGGCGCGATTCTTGACGATGATGTCCACCGCCCCGTTCTCGCGGACAATGAACTCGGCAGTCTCGTCATCCTTCACATCGTACTTGCTCTCGACATTCCACACCACGCCGAACTCTCCGCTCGCCGGATCGAAATAGTCGCTTCCGTCATATCCCGTCGCCCCGATCGGCGTGTACTCGTTCTCCGTCCCGAGGAAGAACTCCTTCGTCTCCCCGCCAAAACCAAGGAACCCGCCCTCGCGGACCCGCACGCGGCAAAGCGCAAGCGAATAGGCGCGGATGTTCGGCGCCCCGAACTTGTTAAGCTGACGGATCTCGATATCTTCCTTCGCATTGTTCGCCGCAAAGACCACATCGGCCTCATACCCCGCTCCGCGCAAAAGTGCACAGAGCGTGCGAATGTAGTCAAGCCGCGTCGCATAGCGTTCCTTCAAGACAACCTCAGGGTCGGTCAACTGCTCGCCGAGCGGCAGCTCGTAGAGCGATGGTCCAACGACCTTCACATACTTCGCCATCCAGTCGCGAATGGACTTCAGGGAGGACTTTAGACTTAAGACGGAAGACTCGATCCCTTCGACTTCCACCGCTTTCATCAATCTCTTCGCCGCCACCTTCCAGCTGCCGCGCGTGATGATCTTGTGGTCGCGCCAGAGCCGTCCGTCGGGCTGGCTCGGCTCGTCGGGAAGCCGCTTCACCTTTTGAGAGTCATGCTTGAAGTCGCCGACGCACCGCACAAGGCGATCGACCGGCTGACACGAGTCGAAGTACAGGCAGGCGTAGAACGGCGCGGGGGCATTCGTGACCGTGACGACCGTCTTCAGACGAATGACGCTCCCGATCTCGACGGACGGCAAGTTCACGACCTTGATCTTGCCCGCCGGATACCGCGGCGCCGCACTCGCCCAGCTTGAGTCCATTTCGTTGATTTCCTTCGGCGAAACGGAGTAGACCCGCCCGTCGCGATTCGAGACCGTCGCCTCGAGAATGTCGACTTGCTTCCAGCTCGGATGGCAGTTGAACTTCAGCTCGGCAGCGTCCTTCTTGCCCTTGTAGGTCAACACCTCCGTGACGTCGATGTTCGTCGTCACCCACGAGGTGTCCGAGAAGAGCGTCGTCTCGCTCGAATCGAAAATGCTCCGCGCGTTCGCGTCATGCAGGCGGTCGGACGCGAACATGGGCTTCTTGCGCTCCGCCGCTTCGACGCGCTTGATCTCCTCGCGCAGATTCTGATACTGCTCGGGCGAGAACTCCACCGCGCTCAAGGTGAGCGACCGGTCCATCGTCAGCATCCCGTTCGTCACCGCGAACGCGCGCTCGTAATCGTAGCCATTCGCCGTCTTCTCGCGCCGCGGCAGTTCGACAACCTCCCCGAGCGCCTGCCCAAGGTCGATCTCGAGATGCTCGCGCACCCGCGCCGTCGTGTCGAGCTTCAGCGTAAACCGGCGCTTCTCCAACGAGGTGTTGCCCTCGAGAAGCCAGTTGACGAGCCCGAGCGTCTTCGAGATCGACGGCGCGGTGAGTTCGTCCCGCGTTTCGCCGCGGATCACCATCTCCGGGAACTTTGCCGCGAGCTTCACGGACATCGGAACGGACGTCTCCCTGAGATCCTTCGGCTCGATCTCACACTTGACGAGCTCCGCACCCGGCACGACAAGCTTAAGGATGCGCTCGAACGTCTTCTGCCGCTCCTCCGGCGTCCGCTTCACCAAGGCGCCGCGGTAGGCCGTGTCGTTGATGCCGCCAAGCACGATCACCGTCTCGAAGAACATCGACCCGTCCCGGGACAGCGTCGCCTTCGAATCGATGCTCAAGTCGTTCTCCTCCGGCGGAGGAACAGGCGACGTCATCAGTTCCTCGCCCTCCGGTCTCGCCACCAAATAGCTGTTATTGCAGAGATACGACGGGAACAGGTCCTTCGTGTTCTCGTTCGTCGGATCCATGAGGATGTAACGTGGAGAAGGTGGAGGAAGTGGAGGAGGTGGAGGGAGTGC
The DNA here is from genome assembly GCA_902788415.1 of uncultured bacterium. Lineage (GTDB taxonomy): Bacteria > Verrucomicrobiota > Kiritimatiellia > RFP12 > UBA1067 > UBA1067. The sequence continues at coordinate 12,540 of CADAKF010000024.1, read as the reverse complement.
GGTCGTCTTCTGCACCTCCTCCACTTTCTCCACCCCCTCCACTTCCTCCACCTTCTCCACGGCCACAATCGCATGGTTGAAGAACGGCTGGGGAACCTCGGGATCGAGCTTCGCGCCGACATGGATCAGCACCGGAAACGCCTTGAAGCCCGCGAGCCGCAGCATCGCAACCAGGAGCCCCGCCTTGTCGCGGCAGACACCGTAGCGGTTATTGAAGGTGACGTCCACGTCATGCGGCGCATACCCGGGCGACGTGTCCTCCATCGTCAACCCCATGTACCTCACCTCCTGCGAAACGAACTTAAATATCCTCCGCATCACCTGATCCCTGATCCCCGATCCCTGATCCCCATTCCCCGTCAGCTCCTTCACCTTCGCAATCATGGCCGCGTTCGTCTTGGCAAGATGCGGGGCACAGAGATCCCAGTACCACTTCGAGATCTCGGGCCAATCCGCCGCGGTCGAGACACGGATGTTCTGCACCTGCGTGTAGAGGGGCGGCATGTCCGGCTCGGGGAACGCCTGCGCGGAATTGGTGACGGTGAAGGTATGAACCAACGAGTCGTCCGCGAGCTTCGTCACATTGGTGATGACGTTGCCGAGCGGATTGCGAATCGCGATTTTCTTCAGCGGACGCGACGCGGGCGCCGTCACCTCGTAGGTCGAGCGGACGATCGGGTGGCTCCACTCCATCACGGAGAGGTCCGCCCACTTGTCCTTGCAGCGCGGCTTTGTCGTCTTGCGCATCGTCTTCACGTGCAGCGTCTCGCCGATCTTGAGTCCGGGAATCGTACAAGTGATCGTGCGGTCCAGCGGATCGTAGATGTTCGACGCCATCGAGGAGTTGTCCGTCGACTCCTTCGTCGTCTTCGAAACGTCGATCTCGCGCTCGATGCCGTCAGTTCCGATCGCCTTGACGAAGAGGATCTTCGCCTCGCCGTAGCGCTTCGAGTAGTCGAGCGTGAACGAACTCTCGGAGCGGCGTCCCTTCTCAGTCAGGATCTTCGTCCAGCACTCGTCCGTCTGCTCGTACGTGCCATCGGAGTTGTACTTCACCTTTTCGATCTCGTCGACCGTCACGGCGTCCGCGTCGGGGAAGCGCGTCGTGGTGATCTCCTCGGCGAACGCGCCAAAGGCCACGAAGGAAATTAGACATAAGACCTTAGACTTGATTTTCATAAACTTCTAACTTTGAAACCTGAAACCTCTCAACCTCTTAACCGCTCAATGACTTTCAGCGCCTGCACGGTCTCCTTCACGTCGTGCACCCGGACGACGCTCGCGCCGTTCATCGCGGCCCACACGGCAATCGCGACATTTCCGCCGATGCTCTTGCCGACCGCGCTCTTCTCGCCGACGAGCTTCTTGACGATCCGCTTCCGGCTTGCACCGATGAGGACACGGCCCCTCTTCGCCAGCTCGGGAACCGACCTCAGAAGCTCGATGTCCTTTTCCCTTGTCGTGCCGAACCCGATCATGGGATCCAGGTAGAGTCTCCCGGCAATCCTCGCGTCTTCCGTCTCCCGACTAAAGTCCTCGTCTCCAATCCGATACGGCACCACCAGTTCAACTTCATTTCCTTCCAACAGCTTCAGCATCTCCGCTACCGGCTCGGGATAGACGCAGTTGATGATATCCGCCCCCGCCCGGATCGCCCGTTCCGCCGTCTCGGGATGGTAGGTATCAACGCTAATCTTGAAGGACTTTAGACGAGAGACAGAAGACATGAGGCCCGCGAGGACGGGCTCGATCCGCACCCACTCCTCTTCCCAGCCAATGGGCGTCGCGCCGGGTCGGGTTGATTCGCCGCCGAGATCGATGATGTCTGCACCGTCGGCAATCAGGTTCTTCGCGCGGCGGATCGCCTCCTCGGGCCTGAAGAACTGTCCGCCGTCCGAAAACGAATCCGGCGTCACATTCACAATCCCCATTACCCTGCACATGCCATTTCCCCCTTCGTCTTTGCGTTAAAAGAGTTCCATCTGCGCAACCGGTCCAAAGCTCCGCCGGTGCTCCGGACACGGTCCAAGTTTCTTCAGCGCCGCCAGATGCTCCGGCGTCGGATAGCCCTTGTGCTTCGCGAAACCATAACCGGGATACTCTCGCTCCAGTCGGAAGCAGTCCTCGTCACGCGCCGTCTTCGCGAGAATCGACGCCGCCGCGATGAACAGCGACTTCGCGTCACCCTTCACGATGTTCGTCGAATTCGGCAGAGACTTCACCGGCAACCCGTCGACGAGAATGGAAGAGGTGACACCTCTCACCTTCACCTCAACCAGCTCCGCCGCCCTTCTCATTGCAAGATGCGTCGCCTTCAGGATGTTGAGGCGATCGATCTCGGCGGGGCTCGCGCTCGCCACGGCCCAGATGCAGCCGGGCGTCGACTTGATGACCTCGGCAAGGGCGAAGCGCCTCTTCTCCGAGAGCTTCTTCGAGTCGTTGATTGCGCTCCACGCGCCCGTCAGCAACTCCTCGGCCAGTTCCAGCGAAACGGAAACCGCCCCCGCATAAACGCCACCGACGAGGGGGCCGCGGCCCGCCTCGTCGATGCCCATGACGGGATCACCCGCCTTTTTCTCAAACTCAAGCGAGACCGCCAAGCGCCTCCTTGATGGCGGCGGCCGCCTCGGCGACTGGCACGAGCTTCATCTTCGACTTGTCGTCGCAGCGGCGCTTCACTTCGACGCCGCCGTTGGCAAGGCCCTTGCCGCCCACGACGACGCGCACCGGGAAGCCGATGAGGTCCGCGTCCTTGAACTTGACGCCCGGACGCTCCGCACGGTCGTCGACGATGACGTCGATGCCCTCGGCCTCAAGCGCCGCCTCGAGGTCGAACGCGACCTTCGCGACGTCTTCCTTGTCCGGATCCAAGAGCGAGATGCAAACCTGGTACGGCGCGACCGACGCGGGCCAGACGATGCCGTCCTTGTCGTGGCTCTGCTCGATGACGGCCTGCATCGTGCGGCTGACGCCGATGCCGTAGCAGCCCATCACCATGACCTGCTCAGCGAGCTGGTCGTTCTTGTAGACGGCCTTGAACGCGTCCGTGTACTTCGTCCCCAGCTTGAAGACGTGTCCGACCTCGATACCGCGCTTGATCACCATGGGCTTGCCGCACTTCGCGCAGATGTCGCCGTCGCGGACGATGACGAGATCGCCATAGTCGCCGATCTTCGCATCGCGGTCGAGATCGACGTTCTTGATGTGGTGGTCATCCTTGTTCGCACCGACGATGCAACCCTTCGCGCCCTTGAGCTCCTGGTCCGCGACGATCTTGAGCGTCGCATCGGCAGGATTCACCGGGCCGACCGAACCGGCGTTCGCGCCCGTGGCCCTGAGAACGGTCTCGTAGTCCGCAAGCTCGACCTTCTTGGCGCCCAGGAAGTGCTTGAGCTTCACCTCGTTGACGTCGCGGTCGCCGGGCACGCACACCATCACCGGCGTACCGTCGACGGAGTAGACGAGCGACTTCACGAACGCCGAACCGGGAACGCCCATGAACTTCGAGACCTGCTCGATCGTCTTCGCGCCCGGCGTGGGAATGACCTCCATCAGTAGGGAAGCGGAATCCTTTCCGCTTGTAAGCGAAGCGCAGACCTTTCTCTCCGCCTTCTCAAGGTTCGCCGCGTAACCGCAGCCGTCGCAGAAGGCGATGCCGTCCTCGCCCGCGTCGGCGAGGACGTGGAACTCGTGAGAGAACTTGCCGCCGATGTCGCCCGTGTCGGCCTCGACCGGATAGGCCTTGAGTCCGCAGCGTGCGAAAACCTTCTTATAGGCGTTGAACATCGCCATGTAGCTCGCGTCCGCCGCCTCGAGCGAGGTATCAAAGGAATAGGCGTCCTTCATCAGGAACTCCTTCGAACGCATGAGGCCGAAGCGCGGACGGATCTCGTCGCGGAACTTCCACTGAATCTGGTAGACCGTGAGCGGCAGCTGGCGGTAGGAGCTGACGATCGACTTCACGACGTCCGTCACCATCTCCTCCGCCGTCGGCGAAAGCGCATAGTCGTGCTGCGCGCGGTCCTTGAGGCGGAACATCCCCGGACCCATCGACTCCCAGCGTCCCGAGGTCTTCCAGAGCTCGGCCGGCTGAAGGATCGGCATCACGATCTCCTGGGCGCCCGCACGGTCCATTTCCTCACGGACGATCTTCTGAACCTTGTTGAGGGTGCGCATGCCGAGCGGCAAGTACGTATAGAGGCCTCCCGCGACCTTCTTCATGAGGCCCGCGCGGACCATCAGCTTGTGCGAATCGATTTCTGCGTCCGCCGGATCGTCGCGGAGCGTCTGAATGAGTGCCTTAGTCCATTTCATAACTTGGATATTATATCAAAAGCGCACGATCCTGCGCTGTGCCGCGCTCCTCCTGCGCTTCGCCGCCTACTTTCGCACGCTCTGCGCGCCGGAGTCGCAGGGAAGATAGCGTATCTCGTCCCGTTCGGCGTCCGTCAGCCGGTCGTCGGACGGAACCGGACCCGGCCTGGCGGAATCGAAGAACGCCGACGGCCGCACCGCGGCAACCGGCAGCACGAAGCGTTCGGCGCCCGCCGCGTCCTTCTCGATCCGCCCGCCGTACCGGACGACGATCTGGCGCACGAGGCGGTCGCTCGCGGCGATCAGCTCGTCCCACGTGAAGTCGGTGAACTCCCACTTCTTCGTCCGATCCAGCTTAGAGAAGTACCTCGGCCCAAGCTTCCTGAAGCCGATCATCGTGCCGAGGACGCCGCAGGCCGAGGACGGATTGCAGTCCGAGTCGAATCCGCCAGCCGTCGAGATGTACATCGTGCGGTCCATGTCTCCGTCGCCGTAGAGGAGCCCGAGGAGCACCATCGCGCCGTTGATCTTGACGTTGATCTGCGCGTACGAGACGCGGCCGAGGTTCTCCTTCGCGCGGAAGTACTTCTCGACGGCGTTCGTCCACGTCACCTGCCAGTCCTTCGGTTCCGCCGCATGCCAGGCGAGCATGTCGCGGACCATTCCCGCGTACGTCGACTCGGACGGGATCGCCTTTAGCGCCTTCTCGACGAGGCGAACGCGGTCCGTCTCGAAATACGCCTCGGCATACAGCGCGCCGATGAACTGTCCGGCGTAAAGCCCGTCGCCGTAGTTCATGATGCGTCCGAACGTCTCGCCCAGGTCGACGGCCGCCTGCGGCAGGCCCGGCGCGAGGATGCCCGAGAAGTCGGCTTCGATCTGGTAGTCGATGTCGTCCGTGGTCGGATGGAACTTCGGATGCGAGCTCGCCGGCGCGGCGATGCCGTTGCGGAGGTTGTTGCGCGCGTTCACGTTCGCGCACCAGAGCCGGTAGGCGCTGTTCGCGAAGTCGATGCCCGCCTCGCGGCAGGAGACGCCGACGCCGCGCCTGAGCATCGTGCCGATGAACGTCATCTCGACGTAGAGGTCGTCCTGCGAGAATGTCTCGTTGACGAGCTCCGGCTTCCAGACCGGCATCTTGTCCGCCGGAATGATCGTGCCATTGTACCCGAACTCCGTCGGACAGCCGTAGGCGACGCCGACGGACTGTCCGAGCCACGCGCCCGTCATCCGATCGCGGAACTCGTCGGCCGAAATCGTCCGCTCCGCCGCCGGACGCGGTCCGCGGCAGATCAGCTCGTCGATGATGCAGCCGACCTCGGCCTTGCTGGTCTTCTCGGTGATGCGCAGGTGCTGTCCATTCTCCTCGTCGGGCGCCCACTCGTCCGCGCCGTCCGCGCCCACCATGCGGTAGGTGCCGCGATGGACGTTGAACAGCGAGTTCTCGCCGCGCACCGCCACCAGCACCGCGGTCTCATCCCACGCGGAACGCCCGCCGACGCCGAAGTTGCAACGCAGCCAATGAGCCGGATCGCTCGCAATCTCCTCCCGCGAGGGGATGTTTCCGGCGAAGACGTCCTTGACCGGATTGCGCGGACCCTTCATCTCGGCCACGGCCCGCCCCGCGAAGACATCGCAGCCGTACGTCCAGTCGGAGAAGACGACGGGCGTCGGCCAGTTCTCGAAAACGGCCTTAGACGCCTTCCAGTCCGACATCGAGTTGTACTCCTTGCCCGACGGATAGGCGCAGGCCATCGACACCAGCTTCTTCACCTTCCGCGCGACGAGCGCCTTGCCGTCCAGCGGCGAAATAGCGTCCGGCTTTGAGTCCAGCAGGTTCCGCAGGTTGGTGAGGAAGCCGACCGTGCAGACCACGACAGACCCGTCTGGCGCGGCGGAGAGGACCCTGCGGTAAACGTCTTTCGCGTCGGGCGCGTCGTCCGCGTCAAGATGCCTCACCCACTGCGGATAGTCAGCCGCCAGCTTGCGGTACTTGAGATGCCGTGCCTCGGCGTGACGGGGCGTGCCCTCCTCGGCGTCCAGCGGAGACTTCGGGTCGACCTTCTGCTTCGCGCCGGCGATGCCGCCCAGGACGCAGTCGCCCTTCGGTGCGCCGACGGGCAGGTCGCCGCGTCCGTAATAGCCGTTGATCACCTCGACCGCCGCGACGGACGCGTTGCCGCGCGTGCAACTCACGGTCGCCAGGATCTCGCACTCGCCCGCGTCCGCAAGCGCATGCAGGCACGCCAGCGCCCCGACGTCGTCGAAGTCGGTCAGCATGTCGGTGTCGAAGACGACCTTCACTGGCTCGGCGCCCAGCGCGAGCGCACAGAAAATGACACCGCCCGCCAGAGCCCGCACCCGTGCCAACGCCATAACCGCCGTTATAAGTTTCTTCATACGCTGATCCTTTCTTCGTTGCCCCTTCCGTATGCAGGTGAAGTGAACGGCGGCACGTCCGTCCGACCCTCGCGCCAGTCACGGACCGCCGCGAGCCGCGCCTTCATGTTCGCCTCGCGCCCGAGCCCCGCCGGCGTGTAGTAGCGGCGCCCCTCGAGCTTCTCGGGAAGACACGACATCTTCGCGATCTTCTCGTCCGTATCATGCGCGTAGGTGTAGCCCTTACCGTAGTCGAGGTTCTTCATAAGCCGCGTCGGGGCGTTGCGGATATTGAGCGGCACCGGCTCGGCCATCATGTTCTGCGCATCCGCCGCGGCGCGGAGATACGCCTCCTCCATCGCGTTCGACTTCGGCGCGAGCGCGAGATAGACGACGATCTGGGTGAGATGCACGTTGCACTCTGGAACGCCCAGGTTGTGGCAGGCGTCCCAGACGGCGTTCGCGAGCAAAAGCGCGTTCGGATCGGCGAGCCCCACGTCCTCGGACGCGAACCTGACGCACCGCCGCGCGATGTAAAGCGGATCCTCTCCGCCCTCCAGCATCCGCGCGAGCCAGTAGACCGCCGCGTCCGGATCGGAGTTCCGCATCGACTTGTGCAGGGCCGAGATGATGTTGTAGTGCTCCTCGCCGTTCTTGTCGTACATGAGCGCCTTGCGGCTCACGACCTGGGAAAGGACGTCCTCGTTGATCTCGGGCTTGCCGTCGGCGTTGATCGCACTGTTCGCGACAGCCGTCTCCAGCGTCCCGAGCGCGTTGCGCGCGTCGCCGTTCGCGTAGATCGCGATCTTGCGGAGCATGTCGTCCGAGCAGACGACGCCGAGCCTGCCGAAACCGCGCTCTTCGCTGAGCGCGTGCCGGAGCAGCGTCACGAGGTTGTCCTCGGTGAGGCCCTTGAGGACGAAATGATGGACCCCTGCTCGACGAACGGCAGGAACGCGTCCTGCTGCGCCTTGTTGAAGCGGTGGATCTCGTCGACGAAGAGCACCGTCCTGACCCCGAGCTGGCGGCCCTTCTCGGCCCGCGCCATGATCTCCTTGATCTCCTTGATGCCGCTCGTCACGGCGGAGAAGTTGACGAACTCCGCCCGCGTCGCGTTCGCGACCACGTTCGCGAGCGTCGTCTTGCCGACGCCCGGCGGCCCCCACAGGATCATGGACGGAATCTGGTCCCGCTCGATCATCTGCCGCAGGATCTTCCCCTCGCCGACCAGATGCTCCTGCCCGACGAACTCCGAAAGGTCCCTGGGGCGCATCCGCGACGCGAGCGGCTGCCCGGCGGCCGTCGGATCCCTCCCCTCGATAAGCGACATCTGCTTCATTAGGGGAATTATATCAAAATTAGCCCTTCTCCGAAGGCGAGGACGCTTTCGCGTCCATCAGCTCCGCAGTCTCGGCAAGGCGGATGAACTCGGCGCGATAGCCCTCGCAGTCCTCGCCCTTCGCGTTGCGGGCACGCTCGATCAACTTCGCAAACGAGGCGTTGCCCTTGTGCTTGGAGTCCTCGAGAAGCAGCGCAAACTCGGCGACGGCGGAGGCGAAGCGGAAGTCGACGCTCGGTTCCTTGCGCGTCATCTCCGCCGCAGTATGCGCCTTTTCGATGAGAATGCTCCTGTCGCCGTCCGGCTTCTTGTAGCGCATCTTGACCGTCATCAGCTCACCGCTCTTCGCCGTCTCGCTCTTCTGGTACTTGAGCGGATCCGTCCCCGCGCCCATCTCGCCCGTGCCCGCCGGGATGATCTCGTAGAACGCCGTCATCGTGTGGCCCGAACCGATTTCGCCCGCGTCCTTCTTGTCGTCATTAAAGTCCTTCGCGGCGAGGCAGCGGTTCTCGTAGCCCAAGAGCCGGTAGCCCTCGACCTCGGACGGATTGAACTCGATCTGCACCTTCACGTCCTTCGCGACGGTCATGAGCGTGCCGCCGAACTCGTTCATCATCACCTTCTTCGCCTCGAGGACGGAGTCAAGAAAGGCGTAGTTGCCGTTCCCGGCATTCGCCAGCTTCTTCATGTTCGCATCCTGGTAATTGCCGCGCCCGACGCCCAGCACCGTCAGGAAGACGCCGCTTTCGCGCTTCGCCGCGATGAAGTCCTCCAGCTCCTTCGGAGACGAAATGCCGATATTGAAGTCGCCGTCCGTCACAAGAATGACGCGGTTGTTCGCCTGCTTGTCGAAGTTCTTCTGCGCTTCTGCATAGGCGCGCTGGATGCCGTCGCCGCCCGCCGTGCCGCCGCTCGCGTACAGTTCGTCGATGACGGACCCGATCGCCTAGCATCTTAAGCCCCTGTTTGGCCATTTCGAGTCCGTTGTTCCACGCCATCGACCCCGAAACGTCGATGAGGAACGTGAGGTTGCACGGCGGGAGATTCTTCTCCTCCACGGTCTTCGCCTGCACGCCGAGCCGCAGCAACCGGTGCTTCGCGTTCCACGGACACGTGGCGAGCTCGCAGTCGACCGCAACTGGCTCGTCGCCCTTCGGCTGCGGATAATCATACTTGAAATAGTTGACGAACTCCTCGAGCCGCACCGAGTCCTTCGGCGGCAGACGCTTCTGGTCGTTGATCGAGCTCCGCATCAGCGAATAGCTCGAGGTATCGACATCCAGTCCGAACGTCGAAAGCGGCTCGCTCTTCGGGCTCACGAACTCATTCTCCGCGTACTCCGCGTAGCGCTCGGTCGTCGGATTAGAACGTATTACACAAGCCGACTCGTAGCGCAAATCCCAATCGCTTCTCTTGCCACCTCGAGTAAAACGGCCCCGCTCCCCAAGCACCGCAGGTACAATCGACGCGCTATAGGCCACGCACACAACCTCTGGCGTTTCATTCTCTTTGCCACAATAAAGCTCGTATTCGAGATCGTTTTCGAAGTTCGCCGCAAGTTTGGCCCGGTACGCCTCCATCCGCGCCGCATCGGCCTTGACCGCCGCCACCCGCCGATCACACAACACTTCTTCATACCACAGTCCGCCAATGCCACAGCAGAGAAACAGCATCGCAGCAATGCTCCAGCCCGCGCGCCTGCGCCAAGTGCTCGTCCTGACCTTGGCGGTTCCATCCGCCAAGAGTCCCCTGAAGTTCCCGCCCGACACCGCGAACGCCCGCTCGTATTCCCGCGCCATCGCGTCTTCCGACCGCGCCCCCGACGGAACCGCCGCGACCGACGCGGCGATCTCGGCGACATCTTCTGTCGCGAGCGTCTCAACCACCCAGCTGCGCTCGACGAACGACTTCGCCGCCGTGCAGACGTTCCAGAGCTGGAAGACCCGCTCACCGACCAGCATCTCCCGCGACGAAGCGGGGACCGTGAATGGCGAGACCGGCACGATCCGGTAGCCGACCTTGCCGCGGTCTTCGACGACGAGCGCGACGAACGGACGGTTCATGTCGGCGAAGACGCGGATCTCGCCGACCTTCACCGGACCGTCAAAGCCCTTCGGCCAGACCCGCTTCTCCAACCCGCGAAACTGCGGACGGCTCCCCGCCGCCGTATAAAGCTCCCACTCTTTCTTGAACACCTCGTTCATTGCGCACCTCCCATCTTCGCGAGCGTGCCGTCCGGGAGATTTTGCTCGCAGGTCTCGAGGAGCATGCGGACGAAGAGCGGATCGTCCGCCCCTTCCGTCTCCTTCAGTTCCCAGCGCAGTGCTTTCATTGTCTTCTCCCGAATCGCGTAGGCCCGCGACTTTGCCGTTTTCAGCCCTTCAAGGACTGCCGCGTCGGTTATCGACACGTCCTGGGCCGTCGCATATAAAAGGAGCGCGACCTTCGGTTTTTCCGCCTTTATTTTCCGGGAGAGCGTTTCAAGGAGCTTTTCGGCTTGGGCACGGTAGTTGTCCGCCTCGACCATAGACGCCGGATCGTTCTCCGCGGCAATTTCAATCTGTGCGATGTCCTCTGGCCCCGCATTCTCCCATTCAAGATGGCGCTTGCCGTCCGCTCCGCGCAAGGAGCGCGGCTTCCAACCCTTCAAAGTTACGATCCAGTCGAGGACAATGTCGTGGATGCGTCCCGACCCCGAACCAAAGAGCGTCCCGCAGACGAAGTTGAGCATCGAAAGCCCGTCCGCGGCGATTCGATAGGCGAAGTAGGACTTGAGCGGCTTCGCCGTCTGGCGCGAGCCTTTCAACTTGAAGTAGCCGTCAAAGAATGTTACGGGGTCATCTCCTGCGGCATCCTCTGCCGAGAAGCCGTAGCGCGCCAACTGCGCCAACATCGCGTTTTCAATCTCCGCGCGCAGTTTTGCCGCGTTTTCCGCGCAGCATCCCGCGACTGAGCAGATTTCGAACCACTCCGTCCACGCGGCCTCGCCCGCATACCGATCCTTGACGATAAGAGCCATTGTCTTTCACCTCCTATCCTGTAAAGGAACCGTCATCGTTGTTTTTCCGCCGAGAAGTTCAGCGCTGGGCAGACGTCGGCGGAATCGGCGTTGGTCCACTCGAACGGAAACGTGCGGCATTTGTCGGGCTTTACGGGATGAATGCGGCAGCGGTTGTCGTCCGTCAGGTACACGCACGACTCGTCAGGACGGCTCTTCAAGATCAGCGTCTCTTGATCCGACAGCACGCCCCGCATCCCTGGCACTTGAAATCTGTCATTGTTCAGAAACCGTTTTGATTGCCGCGAGGAGATCGGGGCAGACGCGGCAGATCGCCCGGATCAAAAATAAAACCACGGTATTTCATCATGACAGCCCGACCTTGAACGCCGAGGCGAGCGGGGCGGCGAGGGGACGGTAGACGTGGGCGACGGGATCGTAGGTAATAGGCGCAATCTTCTCCGCATCGGGCTTCTCGTCCGTCAGCGCCACTTCATCACAGGCGACGTTCACGACCTTGCCGACGACGAGGCAGGTCTCGGGATCCATCGAAACGAGTTCGCACTCGAAGACGAGCGGCAACTCGTCAATCGTCGGCGCATCGACATGGTTTGAGCGTGTCACATGGAACCCGCTCTTCGCGACCTTGTCAGGCGTCTGGTTGCCCGAAACGCAGCCAAGGTAGTCGCAGGCCTTTACCTGCGCGGCTGTGCCGACCGAGATCGTAAACGCCTTGCGTTTCTCGATGTTCGCCCAGGTCTTGTGCGTGTTGTCGATGCAGACAGTGAGCAGTTCCTCGCCGCCCGTCCCGCCCCACGCGGCGTTCATCACGTTCGGCGACCCATCCTCATTGTAGGTCGCGATCATCAGCACCGGCATCGGATAGAGCCAGGTCTTCACGCCAAAGTCTTTTTTCATCTTTCTTCCTCCTTTACTTCTGACACTTGGGACAATACCAGCTCGTGCGTCCGCCAAGAGTCACCTTGGCGACGGCGGTGCCGCAGACGGGACACTGCTTCTGCGCGTAGATTTTCAGCTTCTGGACGAACTTGCCTTCCGAGCCGTCCACGCTGCGGAAGTCATGCACCGTCGTGCCGCCCCACTTGATCGCGAGTTTGAGAATGCGTTTCGCCTCCCGCACGATCGCATCGCACTCGGATCGCGTCAGTCGCGATGCTGGGCGTTGCGGACGGATTCCGCACGCGAACAGCGTCTCTGCCGCATAAATGTTGCCGATGCCCGTGACGAGCGCATTGTCCATGATGAGTTCCTTCACGGACTTCTTCCGTCCCCGCGACGCCGCATGGAGAATCTCGCCCGTGAAGTCCTTTGAGAGCGGCTCGACGCCAATGCCAGCAAGACTCTCCGGCCAGCCATCCTTGCCGCGACGCTGTACCTCGAGACTGCCGAAGCGCCGCGGATCGTTGAAGCGGAGTTCCGTGCCGTCATCCAGCGTCAACACGGCGTGATCGTGCTTGCGGCGTTGCGAGGCACAGTCCTCGACCCGCAC
>CADAKF010000023.1:4384-25317 GCA_902788415.1 uncultured bacterium | reverse complement strand
GCTCAAAGCTGAAGGGCATGGTCTGCGCGTCCGGCGTCTATGAGAAGGGCGAGATCCTCAAAACCAAGTTCCCGTCCGCCGCCTACAAGCTGGGTTTGAAGGTGAGGTAAAGTTCCTCGACGTGTCAAATGACAGTTCGGATAACAGTATTAGTTACCCTGCTGTGTGTTGCCTCTGGCTGCTGGTACCGTGCTGACAGCGAACGGAGGCCGTCCGCCACTGCGACAGTCGAGGAGCGGACTGCGACAGTGGTGAAGGCGATGAAACAGTTGCAGGTCAGGGAGTTCGAGGCTAAGACCGGAGAGGAAATTGCGCAGGTAGTGGCTCGCTTGCATGAGTTGGCCAAGCCCGGATTGCCCGGCCTCCCGTCCGAACGCTCTGGCATCAGCATTCTCTTGAAAAGCCGGTCTCAGGAACAGGAGCAAGCGGAAGTGCTCCGCAAGGGCTTTCGGGTCGAGGATGTTTCGTTTTATGATGTCGTTGGAGCCTTTTGCGCGGCAGCGGATTATGAATTCAATGTGGACGGCGGATATCTGAGGATCGCGCCTACGGGGATGGGCTTTCCTGACATTGATCGGCACGAGCCGACGGACGAAGAGCACTAAGGTTCACTTTCGGGAGATAACGGATTGCGAACTTTCTCCCGAAGTAAGGTTCTCCAGCGAAAACGAGTTTTGATATAATTCCCTTATGTCAGTCGTCGAATGCAAGGCCGTACTTTTTCAGGAAGCTAAGGCGCATCTCCTATCGCTGAAGGAGGATAAAGTCGAGGTGCGCAATGCGGCTGGTGATTTGTTTCGCTTTACTAAGCAGGTGATGAAGGCCTTGAGTGACAAGGCGCGGGACAAGTCAATTGGTCGGGCTCCTCATTGGGCGGCGGTTGCACAAATCGAGAAGCTTTGCGCCGAGTCGGTATTTCTTTGGGATGAGAAGCCCCGCAATGGGTCAGTGGACATTGAACGTTATGTCAAACACGGCGCAGGATTCTCATTTGAAGGCGAGAAGTATATCGCAAAGATCACTTCAAAGGTCTATCCCGGCGATGCGGCGCATATCGCGTATTCTGTTGAGGCGATTTCAATAGAAAGAAATGGCGCCCGGGGAATAACTGACTCCATTCCTGCGCAAGAACAGAGTCTCGACCCGAGCGCTATGAGTCTGATGGTTGCGATTGCCGCGGGCGTGGCGCTGGCGAAGACGTCCACGCCTGCGGGGTGGACCGATGACTACGATGCAGCACTCAGGTGGGCGACGGCGCAGAACAAGCTTGTACTGGCCGACTTCTCGGGCAGCGACTGGTGCGGGTGGTGCAAGAAACTCGACAAGGAGGTCTTCGACACGGACGAGTTCCGCGCGGGCGCGAAGGACAAGTACATCCTGCTGATGATTGACACGCCGCGTGACCAGTCTCTTTTGAGCGAGACCGCGAAGAAGCAGAATCCGGAGTTGGTGAAGAAGTATCGGGTGGAGGGCTTCCCGACGGTTCTGCTCCTCGACGCGCAGGGCGAGGAGCTCTTCCGGACCGGCTACGAGAAGGGCGGTCCCGTGAAGTACCTGAAGATGCTGGAGGAGGAGGTCAAGTTCGGGCCGGACATCAAGAAGTACATCAAGCCCATTGAGGATGTGCTGAATCGTCACGACGACGAGATGCAGAAGGAGATGGAGGCGATCAAGGACAAGGTCGAGGAGGCGTATCCTGACGTGCCCACGAACCAGCCGCTCATCCGTCTGCGCCGTGAGCAGAAGCGTCGCGAGCGGAAGATGGTGGAAATGGCGAAGCGGATAATGTTCGAGGAGGTGCTTGCGAAGTACATCCCGATCTATGACAAGGCGTTTGCCGAGGCGAAGGAGATGAAGGTGCCTGCGCATATGCAAGTGCGCAAGCTGGAGCTGATCAACGGACAGGAACGGAACTTCCAGGCGATGAAGATGGCAAAGGCGCAGTACGACCTTGAGGCGGCGAAGCGCAAGACCAAGGGCGCGGCGGACGAGGAGGACGAGAAGCCGCCGACGGACGGCAGGTGGCACGGGCTGGACTGGGCGGACGTGTGGGCCGAGGGCGTGAGGACGAATGCCGCGCTGCCGACGGCGTGGAAGTACTTCACCGAGCAGTTCCGTCCGTACGTGCGGCGGAATCTGATGGTGCCGGAGGAGGGACCGTTCGCAAAGGACGTCTCCGCGCTTGTCGACGGGCTTGCGCGAACGTTGTGGACGCCCTGGACTCCGCTGGACGAGGAATTTGCCGGCTGGGGCATCCTTGGAGACTTCAATCGGGCGATGGAACTGAGAGACAAAGGGTGTTCGAACCTAGTGGTTCGCGCGCTTGCGACAATCGGTGAGTACCGTCGGCGCATGAAGAAGCGCAATTCGATTGATCCGAAGGGCAAGGAATCCGAGCCGTACAGGCAGATGAAAGCGGAACTGGCGGCTCATGGCGGCGTGCCGCTCTTGCGATATGTCTATGGCAGGCAAATCAGTTGGCTATTCGATTCTGCCGCGACGAAGGATATCGTGGACGGGCTCAAGGCGCGTCCGCAGGACCTCCGCGTCGTTTACAACATCATCGGCACACCCGAGGAGGCGTGCGCCGCCGATCCTTGGTTCGAGCTGATGGCGGTCGCTGCGGATGAGCGTTACGCCGCACGAAAGGTTCGCAACGGCGACGAGCGGAGTCGGCACAAGGAGAAGGAACGCGAGGCACTTGAGAAAGCGCACTCACTGCATCCTGAGGTCGTAGAAACGGCGGTGGGGCTCCTCGATGAAGCGGTTGATCGCGGCAACGAGGAGGCGACGGAGCTGTGGTTTGGGCGAATCCTTGAGCAGGAGGTTGACAATCGCGACTCCTGGTACAAGTATGCGGCCTGTTACGCGTCCGTCGAGCGGCTTCGCATGTTCTTTGAAGTGCTTTGGATGATAGATCGCAAGGATACGTTCTTTCGTTACGAGGCGGCGGAGTTTCTGGTATATATGGACCAGCAGGCCGGGGGCAAGGGCAAGTTCTTCCTCGATCCCGGGCAGAGGGAGCTTTACCTGGAGGGGTGCTCCGGCGTGATCGACGGTGCAATGGTGGATGACGAGACCGTGATCCGAGCGCGCGAGGGCATCGTTCGTCGTTACTGGGAGGTTGGCGACATGGAGGGGGCTGGCAAGGCGTACCAAGAGCTGATTGCCCATGCGCCGTATCGTTTTCAGCGGCACGGCAGCTGGTTTGAGGACATGGACCTGGTCATTCCGGCGTTGGGGGGAGCACACGCGAAGGAGCTGATCGCAATGGAGCGGTTCTATCAGAAGAACTTCGCGAAGGTCAGGCGTCCGACCAAGTCTGCAGTGGAAGAGATGCGGGCACTGCTCAAGCCGCTGAAGGAGAAGTCGTCCAAACTGTCGCATGCGGAGAGGATGCTTTTCAATACGCGCAATGGAGCACCTGGCATCGCGGATGTGACTGAGAGATGCGATCCGACTTGAGTGCGCCTTGCCGATGGCAGGAGATCGAGGGCGAGGCGGTTGCGGTTGCGACCGCCGACCGGATGCTGCCGGTTGTCACCGATGAGAAGCCGGAGAACCGCTGGGCGGCGTGGTTCCTCGCCGACACGATTGAGGAGATGTGCGGGCGGCGCCCGCACATCCTCGTCGGGGTGACCAGTTCGATCACGAACGGGCTCTTCATTGGTGTCGAGAAGGATGGTGCCGGCGAACTTGGTCCGGAGGGATTCCGCGTCATTGCGCGGGACGGGTCCGTACGCTTCCTCGGGCGCGCCGACTACGCCGTCTTCGACTGGTGCGAACGCGAGCTCGGAATGCGCTACTACTGCGAAGGGGGGAAGTGCGTCGAAGAGCGCGAGGAGATTACGGTCCGAGCAGTCGACTACTCGGATAGGCCAGTCTATGAGCATCGGATGATCGGCAACGGACTGAAGGAGAACTGGGTGCGCGTCGCCAAGGCAGGCAGCGTCCACCGCGGCGGTGTCGCCGTGCACGCGCCGCACCGATGGCATAAGGACGCGAAGCTGAAGGCGCAGCATCCCGAGATCTTCGAGACGGGCGAGACGCCGATGCTGTGCTATGGCAATCCAGAGACGCTGGAGGTCTACAAGCGGCGCATCGACCGCCATATCGCGGGACTCGAGAATTCGGGCGGCATCGTCGACACAAAGCGCAAGGTCGTGACGGTCTGTCAGTGGGATGCGCCGCGTCTCCGATTATCTGGGGTTGGTTCTTGCCGAAACTTGCCAATTGGCTTAAAACGGCACATCCTGATTACATGATTTCGTTCTTGCCTTATCTGAATACCTGTTCTGTGCCTTCAACTCTCAACTCTCAACTTTCAACTCTCAACTGCTGCGAGGCGGAGGTCTGCACGATGCCGGGTTTGGCGCTGTTGAAGAATGCGTCCTGCAAGCAGAAGGAAGAAGATCTTCTGCGCGGTTGGCAGAAGGTGACGGGCTGCAAGGTGCTGAGCTGGGACTACGAGTGCTGGCCGAAGGACTTCACGTCCGCGCCGTATGTCTTCGGCAAGACGATCCAGCCGCACTATGTCGATATGAGGGATGTCCTCTGCGGGGCGTATGTCTGCGGGAGCGCGGCGGATCCGCGTACGGCGCTTTCGACCTATGTGTGGATGAGGTGCCTGTGGAATCCCGACTTCGATATTGAGGCGGTCTACGACGAGTTCGCGCGGCGGATGTTTGGTCCCGCCGAGAAGCCGATGCGCAAGCTGATCGCCTTGCAGGAGGAGTGCTGGAACCGTCCGTGGGAGGACAATACCTGCTCCTACCGCAACATCTTTGAGATCAGCTATCCGCCGGAAGATGTGTCGCGGATGAAGGTGCTGATGGTGGAGGCGTACGGGATTGCACTGAAGGCGGACGAGCCGTTCGCGGGCCGTGCGAAACGCTACCTCTCTGCATTCGAGACATTCATCGCCGAGGCGGAGGCGAACGCCGCGCGGACGGAGCGCACGGAGATTCGTCCGAATACCACATACGAGCTCGGACAGGCGCGGAGCGTGTGGGCGACGAACGTCTGGGCGAAGACCGAGGTCGAGACGCGGGTCGAAGGGGACGAACTTTGCATCCGCGCCCGTTGTTTCGAGCCTGCGGTCGCGCGGCTTGATTTCAAACACGAAATACCCGATTTTGTCTGGGGGAATGACGGCGTGGAGTTCTTTGTGGATGACGGTAGCGGCGTACAGAAGATAAAGCGAGGTCTCAAGGATGCGATTTGCCGCGATGACCGGAGCTGGACGGTGGAGGCGAGGGTCAAGATTTCTACGCAGGCGTTGCAGGCGGGGTCCGTTAGGGGGAATGTCAGTCGCTGGCGCGTCGGTGACGTGCGGCATCCAGAGAAGGAGCGCGTTTCCGGCAGCCGCTACGAGCACGCGCGCCTCGACACGCGTTTCACGCAGCCCAATGACGATCCCGCGGCCTTCGTGGAGTTCCTGCTGCATTGAGCGAATTAGGTGAATGTGTTATAATTCTAGAACGCAAGTTATGAAGATTCGCATATTCGGAGAGTCGCATGCGCCGGAGATCGGCGTGGAGATCGAGGGGGTCCCGAAGGGGACGGCCATCGACGGGGCGGAGCTGCAGGCATTCCTTGACCGCCGCGCACCGGGAAACGGGCAGGGCGGAATGTCCACGCCGCGCAAGGAGCCGGACCGGGTGGAGTTCGAAAGCGGTGTTGAGGAAGGTGTTGCGACGGGCGAGATGATTCGGGCGGTGATCCGGAACACGAATACGCGTCCGCAGGATTACGCGAACGTGCAGACCGTGCCGCGTCCGGGGCACGCGGACTACGCCTCGTGGCTTCAGTGTGGGAAGATTCCGACGGGCGGCGGCAAGTGGTCCGGGCGGATGACGGCGCCCCTCTGCATCGCGGGCGGCATTGCGCTGCAGATGCTCGCGAAGAAGGGCGTGACGATTACATCGACTGTGAGGCGCGGCGCTGAAGGCGCCGAGATTCCGAATGGAGACAGTGTCGGCGGAATTGTCGAAGTTGTGGCGACGGGATTTCCGGCGGGCTATGGCGACGTCGGGACGGACGGGCTTGAGTCGAAGCTTGCCGCGGCGTTCTTCGGCATTCCGGCGGTGAAGGGCGTCGAGTTCGGAGATGGGTTTAAGCTTGCGGAGATGCTGGGGTCTCAAGCCAATGACGCGTTTGATGTCGTGACGGAAGGACTTGAGACGGGAGATGGAAGACGTGGGAGGGTTACTCTTCGCACCAATCATTGTGGGGGAATTCTCGGCGGGGTTTCGGTCGGCATGCCGATCGTGGCGCGGCTCGCGTTCAAGCCGACGCCGTCCATCGTACTCGAGCAGGATTCGGTTGACCTTGCGACAATGACGCCCGCGAAGATTTCGGTCAAGGGGCGGCACGACCGTTGCGTGGCGTTTCGCGGCGCGGTTGCGGCCGAGGCGGCGATGGCACTCGTTCTTGCGAACGAGGTTTATGTTTAGACGTTTAGATGTTTAGATGTTTAGAATGAAAGCGGGATTACTGGGACGGAAGCTCGGGCATTCGCTGTCGCCGCAGATCCATCGGTTCTTCGGCGATTACGAGTACCGACTTTACGAGAAGGAACCGGAGGAGGTCGCGAGATTTCTCCGCAACGGATTTGCGGACGGCGACTTCGACTTCCTCAATGTGACGATTCCGTACAAGCAGACGGTGTTCGAGTTGTGCGACGAGCTGTCACCGATGGCGCGAAAGCTGGGGAACGTGAACTTTGTGACGCGGACGGCCGACGGGAAGCTTCGGGGCGACAATACGGATGCATTCGGGGTTGCGCGGCTTCTGGAGGCGAACGGGATTGACGTTCGTGGCTGGAACTGCGCGATTCTCGGCGCGGGCGGTGCGGCGATGACCGTGAAGGCGGTCTTGGAGGAACGCGGTGCGAAGCGCGTCACCTTCGTGCGGCGCGGCGAGGTGCCGGCGCAGGATGACGGCCTCATCGTCAACGCGACGCCGGTCGGGATGTGGCCGCATGCGGACGAGGTTCGCGTCGACGTATTGCACTATGTCGCCAGCAAGGCGGTGTTGGATCTCGTGTACAACCCTTCGCCGACGCGGCTCGTGCGCGAAGCGCTTGCCGCCGGTAAAACCGCCGCGGACGGCATGGTGATGCTGCTCGCCCAGGCGTGGAGGGCGTTTCAGCTGGCGGCGAGGACGGGAGACGCGAGACGGGAGACGCTGTTTTTGTACGGTCCGCCGGCGAGTGGCAAGTCGACCTGGGCGAAGCGGATTGCCGCGGCGACGGGCTGGACGCTCGTCGATCTCGACGCGGAGATTGTGAAGGCGGCGGGGCGGACGATCCCTGAGATTTTCGCCGCGGAGGGCGAAGCGGTTTTTCGGGCGATCGAGAAGGATTGTCTGCGGCGAATTTGCGAAGACGCCGGAACGAAGGTCGTGGCCCTTGGCGGCGGCGCATTGCTCGATTCCGAGAATCGGGCAACGGCGGAAGCGGCCGGACGCGTTGTCCTCCTTGACTGTGATGTCGAGACGCTTAAGTCGCGAATGACCGGCGGGGACCGTCCCCTGAGCGTCGACGCGGCGAAGCTGGAGGCGCTCGTCAAGGCGCGTGCGGCCCATTACGCCTCTTTTCCGCGTCGTATCGCGCTCTGATTTCGCGTGCCGATTTTCGCCATTGACAGTCCACGCATCAAAATGATATACTACAAACCAATTTAAGGGCTATTAGCTCAGTTGGTTAGAGCGCTTCCTTGACATGGAAGAGGTCAGTAGTTCGAATCTACTATAGCCCACCAATCACACAGGAGATAAACCAAAAATGGTCAGCTACAAGAAGCTCGGTCTCGTCAACACCAAGAAGATGTTTGCCAAGGCCGTGAAGGGCGGTTATGCCATCCCGGCGTTCAATTTCAACACGATGGAGCAGATGCAGGCCATCGTTCAGGCGGCGGTCGAGACGAAGTCGCCGGTCATTATGCAGGTTTCGAAGGGCGCGCGCAAGTATGCGAACCCGACGATTCTCCGCTATATGGCGCAGGGCGCCGTCGAGTACGCCAAGGAGCTCGGCTGCAAGAAGCCGCAGATCGTCCTTCACCTCGACCACGGTGACAGCTACGAGACCTGCAAGAGCTGCATCGACAGCGGTTTCTCGTCCGTCATGATCGACGGCAGCGCGCTTCCGTTCAAGGAGAATATCAAGCTCACGAAGAAGGTCGTCGCGTACGCGCACAAGCACGACGTGACGGTCGAGGCTGAGCTCGGCGTCCTTGCGGGCGTCGAGGACGAGGTCTCGAGCGCGGTCTCGCACTACACGAAGCCGGAGGAAGTGGTCGAGTTCGCGACCAAGACGGGCTGCGACTCGCTCGCCATCTCGATCGGCACCTCGCACGGCGCGTACAAGTTCACGCCGGCGCAGTGCACGCGTGACAAGAAGACGGGCAAGCTGATCCCGCCGCCGCTCGCGTTCGACGTCCTCAAGGCCATCGAGAAGAAGCTTCCGGGCTTCCCGATCGTCCTGCACGGTTCCTCGAGCGTCCCGCAGGAACACGTCGACACGATCAACAAGTTCGGCGGCAAGCTGCCGGACGCGGTCGGCATTCCGGAGGAGCAGCTCCGCAAGGCCGCGAAGAGCGCGGTGTGCAAGATCAACATCGACTCCGACTCGCGTCTCGCGATGACGGCGGCGATCCGCCAGCACTTCCACGACTTCCCGGGTCACTTCGATCCGCGTCAGTACCTGGCGCCGGCGCGTGACGCGATGAAGGCGATGTACATCCACAAGATCGAGAAGGTGCTCGGTTCCAAGAACAAGCTGTAAGAGACAGGTGGAGGTCTGAGGTGGAGGTGGACAAAGGAAGATAAATTCCATTGTTCACCTTCGCCTTTATCGAGGGCAGTCATTTCAAAATCAAGGGAGCGAGGATCATGGTGAAGGAACAGAAGAAATCCGCGTACGCCGCTTCGGGCGTCGACATTGACGTGAAGATGGGGGCGGTCGGCGCCATCAAGCAGATGGTCGCGGCCACGAAGACGCCGAACGTGATCGGCAACATCGGCGCGTTCGGCGGGCTTCACAAGGTCCCGAAGGGCAAGGACATGATCCTCGTCGCCTCGTCGGACGGCGTCGGCACGAAGCTCAAGGTGGCGGCGATGATGAACAAGCACGACACGGTCGGGCAGGACATCGTCAACCACTGCGTGAACGACATCCTCGTGCAGGGGGCGCGGCCGCTCTTCTTCATGGACTACGTCGGCACCTCGAAGGTTGACCCCGTGCAGTTCAAGGCGGTTGTCTCGGGTCTCTGCAAGGCGTGCAAGGAGAACAAGATGTCTCTCCTCGGCGGCGAGACCGCCGAAATGCCGGGTCTCTATCCGGCGGGCGAGTACGATCTCGTCGGCACGATTGTCGGGTGCGTCCAGAAGTCGAAGCTCGTCACCGGCAAGTCGATCCGCGCCGGGGACGTGATCCTCGGCTTCCCCTCGGGCGGCCTGCAGACGAACGGCTTCTCGCTTGCGCGCCGCGTCGTCTTCGATCTCTGCCAGTACTCCTGGAAGGACAAGCTTCCCGGGACGAACCAGACGTTCGGTGACGCGCTCCTGGCGGTGCACAAGAGCTTCCTCAAGCCGGTCACCAAGCTGATGGACCTCCATGTCAAGATCAACGGCATGGCGCACATCACGGGCGGCGGCTTTCCGGACAACATTCCGCGGGTGCTCCCGAAGTGTGTGAACGCCGAGATCGACCGCGCCTCCTGGGAGGTCCCGACGATCTTCAAGTTCATCCAGAACCAGGGCAAGGTCGATGCGGACGAGATGTACCGTGTCTTCAACATGGGCATCGGCTTTGTGGTGATCATCCCGAAGAAGGACCTCAAGAAGGCAGAGCGCATCCTCAAGGCCCAGCGCCAGCCCTACAGCGTCATCGGCGTCATCCGCAAGGGCAAGGGCGTCGTCACCTACAAGAACTGAGTGAAGCTTTTAGCTTCTGGCTTTTAGCGGTTAGCTTTCACGGAGGGCACTCCAAGGCTAACCGCTAACTGCTAATCGCCAACGGCTAATTTTGATATAATATCCGCATTATGAATATTGCAGACGACATTAAGTACATCGGTGTGAACGACCACGAGATCGACCTGTTCGAGGGGCAGTACGTGGTCCCGCTCGGAATGGCCTACAACTCCTATCTCGTGAAGGACGAGAAGACGGTTGTCTTCGATACGGTTGACGGACGCTTTGGGGACGAGTGGCTCGCCAACATCAAGGCGGAGATCGGCGACGCGGCGATCGACTATCTCGTCGTTCAGCACATGGAGCCGGACCACTCCGCGAACGTCGCGAAGTTCGCCGCCGCCTATCCGCAGGCGACGGTCGTCGCGAGCGCGCAGGCGTTCTGCATGATGAAGAACTACTTCGGAGACGATTTCGCGAGCCGCCGCCTCGTCGTGAAGGAAGGCGACACGCTCAAGACCGGCAGGCACGTCTTTGCATTCGTCGCGGCTCCCATGGTTCATTGGCCCGAGGTGATCGTGACCTACGACACGACGGACAAGATCCTCTTTTCGGCGGATGGCTTCGGCAAGTTCGGTGCGCTCGACCGCGAGGACCCCGAGGGGTGGGACTGCGAGGCGCGCCGCTACTACATCGGCATCGTCGGCAAGTTCGGTCCGCAGGTCCAGGCGCTTCTGAAGAAGGCCGCGGGGCTCGAGATCAAGAAGATCCTGCCGCTGCACGGTCCGATCCACGACACGCCCGAGATGATCGCACACGTCGTCAAGCAGTACGACACGTGGTCGTCCTACGCGGTCGAGTCCCCCGGAATCTGCATCGCCTACACGTCCGTCTACGGACACACCCGCGAGGCGGCGCTGAAGCTTGCGGAGATCCTGAAGGCGAAGGGCTGTCCCAAGGTCGCGGTGAGCGATCTCGCGCGCGACGACCAGCCCGAGGCGGTCGAGGACGCGTTCCGCTACGGCAAGCTCGTCCTCGCGACGACGACCTACAACAACGACATCTTCCCGTGGATGCGCCATTTCATCGACCACCTCACCGAGCGCAACTACCAGAAGCGCACGGTCGGTCTCATCGAGAACGGCTCCTGGGCGCCGATGGCGGCGAAGGTGATGAAGGGCATGTTCGAGAAGTCGAAGGACATCGCGTTCTGCGAGACGGTCGTGACCCTGAAGGGCGCGCTCAACGCCGAGAGCGAAGCGCAGCTCGAGAAGCTGGCGGAGGAATTGATGAAGTAGAATCGCTTCGTGAACACTCGGTCCAGAGTCGCGCAGCACGTCGCGGAATTGCCGAAGAGCGGGATCCGGAAGTTCTTCGACATCGTCGCACAGTCGAAGGACATCGTGTCCCTCGGCGTGGGCGAGCCCGACTTCGACACGCCCTGGCACATCTCCCGTGCGGCGGTCACCTGCCTTGAAGACGGCGGGACGCACTACACCTCCAATCTCGGCACGCCCGCCCTCCGGCAGGCGATTGCGCGTTACCTCAAGCGGCGCTTCGCCGCGACCTTCGACTGGCAGAAGGAGATTCTTGTCACGGTCGGCGTGTCGGAGGCGATTGACCTCGCGATCCGCGCGCTCTGTTCGCCGGGCGACGAAGTGCTCTATCACGAGCCGTGCTTCGTCTCCTACGCGCCGACGATCCGGCTGGCGCATGCGGTCCCGGTCTGCGTCGAGACGCGCGTCGAGGACGAGTTCCGGCTTACCGTCGCGGCGCTGGAGAAGAAGGTGACGCCGAAGACCAAGGCGATCCTTCTCAACTTCCCGTGCAATCCGACGGGCGCGGTGCTGTCGCGGACGGATATCGAGGAGATCTTGGGCTTTGCGAAGAAGCACGACCTGATTGTGCTGGCGGACGAGGTGTATTCGGAGTTGAATTACGAGAGCGGAGAAGCGGAATCCTTTCCGCTTCTCCACTCCTTCGCTTCGTTCTCCGAATATCACGACCGGGTCGTGCTGCTGAACGGCTTTTCCAAATCGTGGGCGATGACGGGCTACCGGCTCGGGTATGCGTGCGGACCGGAGGACATCATCGACGCGATGATGAAGATCCACCAGTACGGGATCATGTCCGCGCCGACGCTCAGCCAGGCCGCCGGCGTGGAGGCGATGGACCACGGCGACAAGGACGTCGACCGGATGCGCCGCGAGTACAAGAAGCGCCGCGACTTCCTCGTGCCGGCGCTGAACGAGCTTGGCCTTAAGACCGTTATGCCGAAGGGCGCGTTCTACATCTTCTCCGATGTCCGTTCGACGGGGCTGACGGACGAGGCGTTCGCGCTAAAGCTCCTCAAGGAGTTCGGCGTCGCGGTCGTGCCCGGCTCGGCCTTCGGCGCCTGCGGCGCGGGCTTTGTCCGCATGTCCTACGCGACTTCACTCGAAAAGATCAAACTCGCCGTTGAACGAATCGCCAAAATGCTCCGATAAGGAGATTGTCGAAGGGACGATCCGATCCGTCGTGTACCACAACGATGAGAACGGATACACCGTTCTGCACGTCGAGATTCCGAGCGAGTTCGAGCTTGCGAAGAATCCCGAAATCACGATCGTCGGCAAGGCGCAGGCCGTCTGGGAGGGCGAGGACGTCAAGGCCGAAGGCCAGTGGGTGACGGACAAGGTGCACGGCCGCCAGTTCAAGGCGGAGACCCTGACCTGCATCGCGCCGCGGTCATTGAAGGGCATCGAGCGGTACCTCGCCTCTGGGCTCATCAAGGGCATTGGACCGGTTCTCGCGAAGCGCATCGTCGACACGTTCGGTGAGGAGACGATGATGGTTCTCTCGCATCAGTCGGGACGGCTCAGGGACGTGCCGAAGCTCGGGGCGGCGAAGATCCGCCAGATTCGCGAGAGCTGGCATCAGAACGAGACGATGCGCGAGAACATGATTTTCGGACAGACCTACGGCATCTCGATCGTCAAGATGACGAAGATCGTGAAGAAGTACGGTCCGGACGCCGTCGCCATCGTCAAGGCCGATCCCTACCGGCTCTGCCGTGACATCTGGGGCATCGGTTTCGCGACGGCGGACAAGATCGCGCTCTCGGTCGGCATCCCGAAGGACTCGCCCCTGAGGGCGAGGGCGTCGATCAGCTATACGCTGGAGACCGAGGCCGAGGACGGCGGGCATTGCTGGACATACGAGAACGATTTGCTGTTGCACGCGAACGAGCTCACCGGGATTCCGACGGAAGTGCTTTCCGAAGCGCTTTCAGCCGAGATCAACGAGGGAAGGGTCGTTGTGGAGGGGGGCGGACTTGAGACGGAAGACGGAAGGCGCGAGCGAGAGAACTTGAGAGACGAGACGTTAGGCAAGTCTAACGTCTTAAGTCTAAAGTCCTCCTTGCCGCGCAAGGTCTATCTCAAGTCCCTCTACTACTCCGAGCGCGATGTCGCGAGAAGGGTGAGGGCCATCCTTTCTTCACCTTCACCTCACGCCTTCACCTCAATTGCGAACGCAATCACCTGGTGGCAGGCGCGGGCGGGGTTCGAGCTTGCGCCGAAGCAGCATGTGGCGCTCGAGAACTCGCTCAAGTCAAAGTTCTCGATCATCACGGGCGGACCGGGCGTCGGCAAGACCACGATCATTCGGGCGCTGGTGGAGATTTACCAGAAGAAGTTCCAGGTTCCAGGTTCCAAGTTCCAGGTCGTTTTGGCGGCGCCGACGGGACGCGCCGCAAAGCGGATGACGGAGAGCGTGGGCGTCGCGGCGCAGACGATCCACCGGCTGCTGAAGTGGAATCCGGTGACGAACAAGTTCACCTACAATGCGGAGAACCGGCTGGAGGGCGATGTCTTCATCTTCGACGAGACGTCGATGATCGACGTGAAGCTCGCGTGCGAACTCCTGGCGGCGGTTCCCGATACGGCGACTGTCGTGTGGGTGGGCGATACGGACCAGTTGCCGTCCGTCGGGCCGGGGAGCGTTCTCGGGGACCTCATCAAGTCTGGCGCCGTCCCGGCGACGAAGCTCGACTTCATCTTCCGCCAGGACACCTCGGGCCTCATCGTCACGAATGCCCACCATGTGAACGCGGGCGAGCCGCTGGAGGTCCGGCAGGGCGAGACGGACTTCTACTTCATGCGCTGCGAGGATCCGGAGACGTGCGTGAAGCGCGCGATCGAGTTCATGACGACGCGCATCCCGCGCAAGTTTGGGATGGATCCCCTCGCCGACGTGCAGGTCCTGGTGCCGATGCGGAAGAACATCCTGGGAACGGACAACCTCAACGTCGAGCTTCAGAAGGCGCTGAATCCGCGAGGGGACGCCATCATCCGCGGCGGAACGATGTTCCGGGTCGGCGACCGCGTGATGCAGCTCAGGAACAACTACGACAAGGACGTCTACAACGGCGACGTCGGATTCGTGAAGGCGGTCAATTCCGACGACCGGGCGATGATCGTCAACTTCGACGGGCGTCCCGTGAAGTATGACGGCGGCGACCTCGACGAGCTCGTGCTCGCCTATGCGACGACGATCCACAAGTCGCAGGGCAGCGAGTATCCGGCCGTCATCGTCATCCTGCATTCGCAACACTACGTGATGCTGCAGCGGAACCTCCTCTACACGGCGATTACGCGCGGCAGGAAGCTCGTCCTCCTGATGGGCGTTCCGTACGCGATTGACCAGGCGATCAAGACGAATACGGTCCGCGAGCGCCGGACGTCGCTTGCGGACCGGCTAACCGCTCAAAGCTAACTGCTAAAAGCTATTCGACCATGCGAGAAAAACTGGCGAGTCGGTTGGGATTCATCCTGTTGTCGGCGGGATGCGCGATCGGGTTGGGGAACGTGTGGCGTTTTCCGTATGTTGTCGGACAGTCCGGCGGCGGCGGGTTCGTGCTCGTCTACCTCTTCTTCCTGGCGGTTCTCGGCATTCCGGTGCTGGTGATGGAGTTTGCGGCCGGGCGCGCCTCTCAGCGTTCGATCGCGAAACTGCATGCGGCGCTGACGCCGGAGAAGCGACCGTGGTTCGTCTATGGCGTCATCGGGACGTTGGGCAACATTGGTCTGATGATGTTTTACACGACGGTCGCGGGCTGGATGGTGCTCTACTTCCTCAAGATGGCCAGCGGGACGTTTGCCGCGATGCCGCCGGAGGCGATTGGCGCGTCATTCTCCGGGATGCTGGCCGATCCGTGGCAGCAGGGGGTTGCGATGACCGGCGTGTGCGTCGGTTCCGCGGCAGTTTGCGCCGTCGGCCTGCAGAAGGGCCTTGAACGCGTGACGAAGGTGATGATGATTGCGCTGCTTCTGCTGATCGCGGTGCTGGCGGTCCACAGCGTCCTGCTGGACGAGTCTGGCCGCGGTCTGCGGTTCTACCTCATGCCGGACTTCGCGCAGATGCGGAAGGTCGGGCTTTCGAACGTGGTCGTGAGCGCCATGGGCCAGGCATTCTTCACCCTGTCGCTCGGCATCGGGGCGATGTCGATCTTCGGCAGCTACATCGGGTGCGAGCGCGCGCTGCTCGGCGAGGCGGTCAATGTCACGGCGCTGGATACGCTCGTCGCGTTTTGCGCAGGCCTCATCATCATTCCCGCCTGCTTCGCCTACGGCGTCGAGCCGGGACAGGGTCCGGGTCTCATCTTCGTAACGCTGCCCAACGTCTTCAACCACATGTCGCACGGACGCTTCTGGGGTTCGGTCTTCTTCCTGTTCATGGTCTTCGCCGCGCTTTCGACGGTCCTCACGGTCTTCGAGGCCATCATCGCCTGCATCCGCGACTACACGGGCTGGAGCCGGACCCGCACGAGCATCGTGCTGGCGGTGGCGATGCCGCTTCTGTCGCTGCCGTGCATCCTCGGCTTCAACGCCTGGTCGGGATTCACGCCGTTTGGCGCGGGGACGAACGTCCTGGACCTCGAGGACTTTTTCGTCAGCACCCTGTTGCTGCCGCTCGGATCCCTCGGCTTTGCGTTTTACTGCTGCCATCGGTTCGGCTGGGGCTGGGAGAAGTTCCTGGCGGAGGTGAACGCGGGCAAGGGACTGCGCCTTCCTTGCGGCGTGCGCCTCTACTGCGCCTACGGGGTGCCGGCCATCATCTTCACGATCTTTATTCTCGGACTCGTCCGCCGCTTCTCATGATCCTGGCACCGCTCCGAGGCGTGACGATCCGTTGCTTCCGCGAGGTCTTTGCGGAGCAGATTCGCGCGGCGGGGTTCACCGAGGCGATCACGCCGTTTGTGCCGGCAATGAGGGGATATGATCCGCTCAAGGACAGGGAACTGAGGGATCAGGGATCAGGGATGAGGGTGACGCCGCAGTTCATTGGGAAGGACCCGGAGGCGCTGCGCGACTGCCTGGAGCGGGTGAAGGCGGCGGGGTACGACACGGCGGATCTCAATTGCGGGTGTCCGTTTCCGATGGTGCGCCGGAAGGGACGCGGTAGCGGAATCCTGCGCACGCCGGACGTGCTGCGGGCGATGCTGGAAGTCGGTTGCGAGACGATGGGCCCGGGAAAGTTCTCGATGAAGACGCGGCTCGGCGTCGACCGCACGGACGAGCTCCTGAAGCTGATGCCGATGATCAACGAGTTTCCGCTCAGGTTCCTGACGGTCCATGCGCGGACGGCGCGGCAGATGTATGAGGGAAGGTGCGACTGGAAGGCAGCGGAAGCGATTGAGAATTCGGCGAAAGTTCCTGTGGTGAGGAATGGGGATCTCGCTTGCATCGGAGCATCGGGGTATCGAAGCATCCAACCAGTTATGGTGGGAAGATCTTTTATTCGTGAATTGGGAACGCGTGGGGACGCACGCGAGCTGCTGGAGAGGTACATTGCGGCGTCGCAGACGGAGCTGTGCGGAGATGCCCCGGTCCTCGGGCGGATGAAAGAGCTGTTGTCCTACTGGAAGGACCTGCCTGCGTGGAAGCGTCGCTGGCATCTCGTCAAGCTCTGCCGGTCCGTGGCTGAACTCCGCTCGGTAATTTGATATAATGCGGCCTATGAAGAACCTGATCATTGCGATGGCGGCGGGCCTGATGCTCGCCGGGTGCGAACCGTGGAAGACCCCGCGCTGCGAGGCGCTGGACGCGAAGGCGTGGGAGGCGAGCGAGTGGATCTCCGTGAAGGGCGCTCCCGTCGCCGACACGTCCGCGAAGGAGCGCAAGCGCGCGGCGGACGGCACGAGCGTCTTTTGGTGCGATATCGCCAACAAGAAGGCGGTGAAGTCTGCGAAGTGGATGACGACGAGTCTCGGCGTCGGGTATCCGTTCCTGAACGGCGTGCCGGTCGGGAAGGAGATCCTCCGTCCGGGCTTCACGCATTTCGAGAAGACGAAATATTCCTTTACCTACGACATCACCTCGGCGCTGAAGACGTCCGAGGGCGCCGTCAACCGCTTTGCCGCGGAGGTGAGCTCGGGCTGGTGGCGCGACAAGATCGTCGCCTATGCCGGCGAGAAGAGTGCGTTTCGCGGCGTCATCGAGTTCACCTACGAGGACGGCACGACCGAGCTCGTCGGCACGAAGGCGTCCGAGTGGAAGGGTGCGGTGGCGGGTCCCGTCCTTCACGCCGGCATCTTTGACGGCGAGGAATACGACGCGCGCCTCACGAACGCCGCGCGCGACGCCGCGGGCGAGTTTGCGTCCGCCGGCTGCGAGCGCAACGACGAGTTCAAGGGCGTCATCTTGCCGAGCGCGGGCGCGGAGATCGTGCTCCGCGGGGACCTCGCGATGAAGCGCGGACCCTACGTCGTGAAGCCGGGCGAGACGCTCGTCGTCGACTTCGGCCAGAACTGCGCGGGCGTTCCGGCCTTCTGCTTCAGCGCGAAGCCGGGCACCGTCCTCACGGCGCTGCCGGGCGAGATGCTGAACGACGCGGACAAGGGCCAGCGCGGCAGCGACGGTCCGAAGGGCAGTGTCTACCGCGAGAACCTCCGCATGGCGAACGACGGCATGCGCGTCGTCTACACCTTCGGCGAGGGCGAGGACATGTATTGCCCGATGTACACGTTCTTCGGCTACCGTTATCTTTCGATCACGGCGACGGACACGGTGGAGCTGAAGTGCGTCGCAAGCGTGCCGGTGACGTCCATTGCGGAGGAGATGGAGACGGGTTCTCTTGAGACGGGCGATGCGGACGTCAACAAGCTCATCTCGAACGTCCGCTGGGGGCAGCTCTCCAACTATCTCTCCGTGCCGACGGACTGTCCGCAGCGCAACGAGCGCCTCGGCTGGATGGCCGACACGCAGGTCTTCGCCGAGACGGGCGCGTTCAACGCCGACACGGCGGCGTTCTTCCACAAGTGGATGCGCGACGTCCGCGACAGCCAGTATCCGTCCGGCGCGCTCCCCGGCGTCGCGCCGCGCGCGCAGTACGGCAACGAGCCGATGCGCTTCGGCTGGGCGGACGCGGGCGTCATCGTCCCCTACACGGTCTGGCGTCACTTCGGCGACACGGCGATCATCGAGGAGAACTGGGCGATGATGGAGAAGTACGTCGACCACGTCAACGAGACGAAGTACGACTTCGAGGCGACGAAGGCCGAGAACGGGGGCTACGAATGGGCGGACTGGGTCAGCTTCGAGAAGTACGGCACCTTCGACGGCCACGCGTGGAAGGAGGGCCCGAACGGCGAGCTTCTCGTCTATCCCGAGGCGCGCGCCTACTGGAACTACCTCGGCGCCTGCTACTGGCTGATGGACGCGCAGATGATGGAGACGATGGCCGCGGTGGCGGACAAGAGCGTTGCGAAGTACGTCAAGATGAAGGCGGACGCGCGCGCCTACCTGAAGGCGAACTTCTTCGAGAAGGAGGACGGGCTCCTGCTCAAGATCTTCCGCGACATGCAGACCCCCGCCCTGTTCGCGCTGAAGCTCGGTCTCGTCGAGGGCGAGGCGAAGGCGAAGACGATCGCCGCGCTGAAGCAGAACTTCAAGGCCCACGGCGACTGCCTGCAGACCGGCTTCCTTGGGACGTCCATCCTGATGGATACGCTCACGGAGAACGGGATGACCGACCTCGCCTATACGCTCCTCCTGCAGCACAACTTCCCGAGCTGGCTCTACTCGGTCGACCAGGGCGCGACGACGATCTGGGAGCGCTGGAACAGCTACACGGTGAAGGACGGGTTCGGCAGCGTCGGCATGAACAGCTTCAACCACTACGCCTACGGCGTGGTCGCCGCGTGGATCTACAAGACGGTCGCCGGCATTGCGTCCGATCCGACGCAGCCGGGCTTCCGGAACATCGTCATGGCGCCGAAGCCGGACAAGCGGCTCGGGTTCGTGAAGGCTTCGTACCGCAGCCGTGCGGGTCTCATCACGAGCGAATGGAAGTACGAGGGCGACACGTGGATCTGGGACTTCACGATTCCCGAGGGCGCGACGGCCGTGGTGACGTTGCCGGGCGAGACGGCCGGGAAGCTCTATGACGCCGGCACCTACCACATCGAACGCTGATTTGGTATAATGGGCACATGAACCTGATTGCCAAGAGGACGATTTCAGCTTTGACGACCGCCGCGCTGGTCGTGCTGGCGATCATCTCTGCCCCGACGGCGTGGATTCCGTATGCATTCGCCGTTCTGACGGCGCTGGCGGTCCTCGAGTTCGCACTGTTGCTGAGGAAGAAGCTGCCGCTTTTCTCCCTGCGCGGACTCTTCGGCCTGCTGGTTGGCTTCGTCCTCATCTCCGGCGGACTCTCGGCCCTGCCGTCCGCGGCAGTTGCGTTCGGCAACCTGACGATGCTCTACCTGATCGCGATCGTCAAGATCAGCGACATGGGCGGCTTCGCATTCGGGGTCTCGTCCGCGAAGCTGATGACCGGCGGCAACCACAAGCTCTGCCCGACGATCTCGCCGAACAAAAGCTGGGAGGGACTTGGCGGTTCGGTGCTTGCCTCGTGCATTCTCTCGTGCTGTTTCATTCCGATGATGCACTTCGCCGTGTGGAAGGCGCTGGCCTTCGGTGTCACCGCGGCATTGGTCGGCACGTTCGGCGATCTCGTCGAGTCGAAGTTCAAGCGCTGGGTCGGGGTGAAGGACTCCTCGACCTTCATGCCGGCCGGCATGGGCGGCTTCCTCGACATGTTCGACTCTCTTCTTTTCGCCCCGGCGGTTCTGCTGCCGTTCATCTGATTACCTCATAAAGGAAAACCAAATATGACTCGTTATGCCCTCGCTATTGCCTTTGCCTCGAGCGTTCTCACCTCATACGCCGTTCGTCCCGCCGCGCCGGATCGTCCGACGGTGAAGCGGATATTCCGCGAGGCGCGTGTGACGCGCGGCAACACGAATATCCTCAAGGTGCAGCCGATTGACGACGCGTCGTGGCTGTGGCTTCCCGGGGACAGCGGCATGATGCAGCTCGGGGAGAGGAAGCTCGGGTCGCATTCGAACAACGGCGGTTTGATGAATCCGATCTTCCTCAAGTTTCGCAACGAGTTCGAGGTGAAGGAGGGGGACGGCAAGCTGGTGATTGACGTTTCGGCGGACGAGCGCTACTTTCTCACCTGCGACGGGACGTTCGTTTCGCGCGGGCCGAACCGTTCCACGGTCGAAAACTGGCAGTACAACACCTATGAGATCGACGGACTGAAGCCGGGCCGGCACATCCTCGAGGCGACGGTGTGGAGGATCGGCGACAAGAGCCCCCTGGCCCAGCTCTCCTGGCGCGGCGGATTCATCCTCAAGGCGAACGAGGCGTATGACGAGCGCCTCACGACCGGTGTCGCGAAGTGGAAGGTCGGAAAGCTCTCCGGCATCGAGCCGGCGGGGGCGGACGATGGTGCGTGGGGCACGGGCTCCCAGTGGAAGATCACGGGCTCCGGCATCGTCGTCGCCGAGCCGTCTGCCTGGACAGACGCCGAGGTCGTGCGCGCTGTCGCGGGGCAAAGGGGTCCGCACATCTACGGCGCGCGCACGAAGGGCTGGATGCTCTTTCCCTCGCAGATCCCCGATCAGACCGAGAATTCGGTGACGCCAGGACGTGTCGTCGCGGCGACGCACGAAGCGGGATGGCGCG
>CADAKF010000023.1:0-4282 GCA_902788415.1 uncultured bacterium | reverse complement strand
GGTTCTCCTGGAACTGGACGGAGGCGTCGCACCGTGGCACGGATTACCTGAAGGGCGGCGAGCCGGGCGCGCGCGATGCGATCATCGGCCGCTACCTCGGCGGTTTCGGCGACACCTTCATCCCCGACGCGGCGAAGGGCGGCACGTTCACGACGCCGTGGTTCCGCTGCGGCAAGTGGTGCCGGCTTGACATCGAGACGGGCGACGAGCCGCTTCACATCCTCGACATCTCGCTCACGGAGAGCCGCTATCCGCTGGAGATGGAGAGCGCGTTCGCGTCGAAGGACGACGCCTCGCTCGCCGACATCCGCCGCATTTCGGCGCGGGCGATGCAGATGTGCTGCCACGAGATGCTCTTCGACTGCCCCTTCTACGAGCAGCAGATGTATCCGGGCGATACGCGCGTGCAGCTGAACGTCATCTCCGCGATGTCGCGCGACGACCGGATGATCAAGAGGGCGATCGAGCTCTACGACCTCGGCACGCGGGATGACGGGCAGTGTCCCTTCAACTGGCCGACGCGCGGCGCGCAGGAGGGCGCGACCTACACGCTCTGCTATCTCCTCATGTACGGCGACTACGCGATGAACCACGCGGACCGCGCCTGGCTCCGCGCGCGCCTGCCGGGGCTTCGCAAGTCGATGTCTGGCATGGAGCTCTACGAGAACGCGGACGGGCTCCTTGAGAACCTCCCCGGCTGGAGCTTCATGGACTGGGTCGTCGGCTGGGACTGGGACGGCACGGCGCCGGGCGGGCGCTTCGGGGAGGGCGTGAACGCCGAGGCGAACCTCCTCTGGGTGCTGGCGATGAAATCCGCCGCGCTCACCGAGCGCGCGCTCGGCCACGAGCTACAGGCGCGGTACTGGGACGAAAAGCGCGAGAAGCTTGCGGCGAAGATCGTCGAGACCTTCTGGTGCGCGGAGCGCGGACTCTTCGCCTCCACGCCGAAGAAGAGGGACTTCTCCGAGCATGCGCAGTGCCTCGCGCTTCTGGGGGACGTGCTGCCGGCGGACAAGGCCGAGGTCTGCTTCAGGCATCTCATCTCCGACGACGACCTCAAGCGTTGCACGGTCTACTTCTCGTACTATCTCTTTGAGACGTATTTCAAGTTCGGCCGCGGTGACCTCTTCTTGAAGCGGCTGGACCTCTGGCGCGACTACGTGAAGAAGGGTCTCACGACGACGCAGGAGTCGCCGGACTGGACGGACGAGAAGGGCGGGCAGCACGAGTCCCGCAGCGACTGCCATGCCTGGGGCGCGCATCCGATCTGGTTCATGCAGACGGGCCTGGCGGGCATCCGCTCGGCGGCGCCGTTCTTCGTGAAGGTGCGCGTTGCGCCGTGTCCGGGCAACCTCTCCGAGCTGAGGGCGAAGCATCCGCATCCGCAGGGCTTTATCGAAGTCGACCTGAAGTTCGACAGTGGCAAGGCGTCCGGCATGGTGAAGACGCCGGTTCCCGGCACCTTCGTCTTCGGTGGCCAGAGTATTCCGCTTGTCGTTGGCGAGAACGCGATCCGCTAGGACTGCAGGAGACCCTGGCGATGAGGACTGCTGAAATGCAAAGGTCAATTCGTCTGGGAAATGCGCTTGTCGCTTGCTGTCTTCTGCTTGGCGCCGCGAATGTGGCGCAGGCGGCTCCGCTGGTGACAGGGGAGACCCTGCCGCGGTGCTGCGTCTCCAACGTCAGGATCGCGGAAGGCCCCGTCAAGGGCAATGTCGTCGAGCACCGCGGCCTCGGATGCATCGGCAAGAGGGAGCTCGACTACTCCACCTTGTGCGAGGCCGACGTGCGCGCGTTCGGCGCGACGGGGAACGGCGAGACCGACGACTCGGCTGCGATCCAGCGGGCGCTCGACGATGAGCGGCGCCCGCTCATCGTCCGCATTCCCGCGGGCGCCTACCGCATCGCGCGGACGCTGCGCGTGCGCGGCGGGACGACGATCCTGGCGGATCCGAGGGCCAGGCTCTTCATGTGCGACCGGACGCCTCACCGCGCGGGCGACCACCTCCTGACGAACGCCGGGAGCGACGGGACGGGCGGGCGGGATCGCGACATCGCGATCTGCGGCGGAATCTGGGACGGCAACAACCGCCGCTGCACGAACGTCAAGCCGGCGGACATCTTCGAGAAGGGCGGCTGGAGCGGGGCGCTGCTCAACTTCCGGAACGTGGACGGGCTCGTCCTCGACGGCCTCGAGTGCGCCAACTCCGTCACCTACAACATCCGCATGTGCGAAATCGACGGCTTTGCGATCTCCAACATCCGCTTCTCCAGCCGCGAGCGCGGATGGAACCAGGACGGCGTGCACATGAACGGATTCTGCTTCAACGGGCTGATCGCGGACGTCCGCGCCGTGACGCGCGGCCAGACGGCGGACGACCTGCTGGCGTTCAACGCGGACGACTCGATGGCGCGCATCGAGAACCTGGGCATGGTGTGCGGGCCGATTACGAACGTCCTCTGCCGGAATATCTTCGCGGAGGACTGCCATTCCGCGATCCGCTTCCTGTCGGTGGTCTCGCCAATTAGGGACGTCCGCATCGAGAACATCACGGTCGGCTGCCGGTGCTATGCGGTGAACGCCGACGCCGCGCGCTACTGCCGCACGCCGCTCTTCAAGGACGGGGACCGTCCGAAGGGCGTCGGCCTCATTGAGAACGTCACGGTGTCCAACTTCGTCTTCCACGCGACCTCGGACGCCGACATGCCGCTCCTCTGCCTCGAGACCAACTGCCGGAACGTCACGTTCGACGGCCTGAGGCGCGACGCCGCCCTCGACGCCGCGCCGAAGCGTCCGTTCGCCCGCCTTCGGAAGATGGATGACTTGAGGTATTCGTCCGACGGCGCGGTCTCCTCGCTCCCCTGCGGTGAAGTGCGCGAGCTCCCGTCCTCGCCGACGACCCTTCGCCTCGGGTTCTAGGACTTCCGCTTCCCCCACTCCAGCGTTGGCATTCGTGTCTGACGCGGGCTGAGGATCACAAGGGATCCTCAAAACTATACTTTCGTGTAGTTGCGGGGGGGGAGTCAACCATAAATTTTGAATTTCCACTGCGCGTCAGCGCAGGGAGAAGGTAGCAAAGAGAAAAAGGGGTACGGGGGAAAGGAGAGAGGGAGGAGGAAACCACCTCAAAATAGCGAATACCCCAACAAACGAGAAGAATGCTGAAAACCGTTCGAGAGCAAGACCAGACGACACCGCGGAAACGTGGTGTTGATCGGGCTCGTTTTGTTCGAGAACGCTTACGCCGTCTTGCGAGGCCGTCCGCGACCGCGCTTGGGAAGCGCCGCACGGGCGATGTCCTTCGGGTCTTGGGCGGGGATGAAGTCGGGGTATTTCGCGATGTTGTTCAGCAGGATGGCGATGCGACGCGCAATGGCCGTGAGCGCGACCTTGCGTGGCTTGCCTTTGGCGACAAGGCGCTGGTAGATCGGGCGAAGGATGTGGTTGTTCCGGCTTGCGGAGACCGCCGCCATGTACATGGCCTTCCTAAGGTCCGTTCTGCCGCGCTTCGGCTTGGCCTTCTTCTTGATCGTGCAGCTCTCGTAGTCGATCGGGGCGTCACCGCACATCTTGGCTATGCCACCGTCCGTGAACTCTCCGATGTCGGGGCAGTAGGCGAGCACGACGCGCGTGAGGCACGGGCCGACGCCCTTGGCCGCCTGGAACCGCGAGGCAAGCTCGCGCATGCGGTCGTCCGAGGCAATCGCCGCGTCGCACTCTCCCTCGATTCGGGCAATCTCCTTGTCGAGCTTGGCGAGGGTCTGGTCGAGGCACTTGCGCATCTCGGCGTCGGGAAGGTTCTCGTACTGGTTGTAGATGATGGCTCTCGCCTTCATCAGGTTCTTGCGCGTGGATACTGCCCGTTTCAGCATCTTGTGGGCTTGGGATCTCGGTTTGATGAAGTGAAGCTTCTCGTCCTTGAGGGACATCGCGTAGTCGCGGATCATCTCGCAGTCGAAGGCGTCGGTCTTCTCGATGCGCCCCTGCGATTCCGCGTACTTCCTCGTTCCCCAGGCGTCCAGGCGCACGGCCCTGACGCCTCTGGCGAGGCATTCTTCGGCAAGCGGCTCCTCGTATGGGCCGGTGGCCTCGAAGCTGATGATGGCTCCGAGCTTGAGTGCCTTCTTGATCAGTTTGGTTCTGCAGGACTTGATGTTCCTGACTTTCTCCTTGGTTCCGTCTGGGTAGCAGATGTCGAGCGAATCTTTGCCGACATCGACGCCGATGTGAATTCTGACCGGATTCATGATATACTTTCCTTGTCTTCGAGCTATAGGGACT
>CADAKF010000022.1 GCA_902788415.1 uncultured bacterium | reverse complement strand
CCTGATCCCTTCTTGACGCCGCGCGAAGCGTGGCGTCAAGAATCGCACAGACCGCACCCTTTCCGTTCGTGCCGGCGACATGAATCGCCCTGAATGTCTTCTGAGGATCGCCAAGCGCCGCGCACAGCGCGCGGATCGTCTCGAGTCCCGGTTTCATGCCGAAGCGCTGGCGGGCGGCAAGCTCCTCGAGAAAGGTCATAGGGCAATCCAGACGGCCGCGACGCCAGAAGCCGCATATCCCGCGAGGACGGCCCAGAGCGGACGGTCCGTCAGGAGAACACGCTCCGGACGGCCGACGTCGCCCTTGCGCCAGGCGAGCACCGCATAGCGGAGAATGCCGAGAAGGACGAAGACGGACGTCGCCCAGAGATACGGAAACCGCAAACCCATCTTCGACGTGAGCGTGTAAGCGAGATATTCGCCGAAGGAGGCGAACCCCGCAAGGAGGATGAGCGCCGAGAGAACCCGCGGATGATATCCCTTCAGCGCCATACGCGACTCGCGCGCGACCTCCATCTCGTTCCGGCGCTTGCAGAGGGCGAGGAACATTGAAAGCGTGAACGTGCAGACGAGGAGCCACGGCGAGATGTATGCGGAGATGATCGCCGCGCCCGCGACCGCACGGAGGACGAACCCCACCGAGAGCGTCGCGACGTCCACGTACGGAACACGTTTCAGGAAGCCCGTGTAGAGACACTGCATCACTGTGTAGGCAAGCATGGTCGCAAAGGCGACCGTGCGCGACGGCAGGAAGATGACGACAAGCGCCGGATAGACGAAGCCGATGGCGAAGAGGACGAGCGCGGCGCGGACGGCGGAGATGCGCGAGACAAGGCCTGCGGCGATCGGACGGAGGCGCTTCACGGGATGGAGACGATCCGCCTCATAGTCGGAAACGTCGTTCAGGAGATAGAATGCCGAGGAAACGAGCGAAAACGCGCCAGCCATGGCAAGGGCCATCAGAAAGGACTCCCAGCCCCGGGCGATCTCGCGCTGCGTCGTGTCCGCAACGGAGAAGAACCAGGCCATCAGGACGACGCCGTTCTTCGTCCACTGCTCGACGCGCAACGCGCGCAACCAGACCCGGAGCCGCTCGCTCATTAGAGACCCTGGGCAACGCGTTCGAACTCGCGGCGCTCGAAGGCGGAAAGCTCGTCCAGGCGCGCGCGGACCTTGCGCACCGTCAGCTTGGCGCGCGTCTTGTCGCCGCGGACGATCTGGACGCGGGCGAGGGAGATCAGCATGCGAATATCGGCCTCCTTGCCGCGCTCGTCCTTCGAAAGCTCGCAGGCCTTGCGAATGCAGGACTCCGCCTCGTCAAGGTCCATCCCGCCGTCCATCAGCACGGAGCCGAGCGTCTCCCATGCGACATAGAGGTTCGGCGCCTTCTCCGTGGCCTTACGGGCGTACTTCTGCGCCTCATCGTACTTTTTCTGACGGCGGAGCGTTTCGGCAAGGTCGTTCAGGGCGAGGACGACCGGCTGCGGTGCGTCCGCCGCCTTGCGAAGGTACATCTCGGCTTCCTCGTAATTGTCCTTGCCAAGCGCCAGCGAACCCATCACGTAGTTGGCAAGCGGCGCCTTGCGGTTGCGCCGGAGCACGTCCTTCGCGTGCTTTTCGGCATTCTCTTTGTCGTCGAGGGAGATGTCGAGGCCAAGAACCAGGTCCTGCGTGGTGGAGATGTCGGGACGCGACTTCGCCGCCGTCACGAAGGCGTCGCGGGCCTGACGGCGGCTGTTTTCGCCGCGGCGGAGCAGGAGAAAGCCGCGGGTCGCCTGAAGATAATAGTCAAACTGGTTCTGCGCACGCTTCTCCATCGCCGGAATGATGTTCGACTCGATCTCCTTCAGGAGCTCCGCCTTAACCTTCTCATCTTTCGCGGCATCGACCTGCTGCATCGTCACGGCCGCCAGGAGCGACCAGGTCTGCAGGTCGTTTCCGTCGAAGTCGAGGGCCTTCTTGAGGAGGTCCTTCGCCTTCGCGAGCTCATCCTTCATCATCGACACCATCGCAAGCTCAACCTTTGCGCGCTTGCCGTCGCCTGAGTTCCGCGACGCGCGCTCGAGATACTCGAGCGCCAACTTGCTGTTGCCGTCCAGTAGCTCGAGACGCATCATGCCGACGAGCGCGTCATGGTCGTTCTGGTTCTTCGCCAACACCGCGCTGTAAATGCGCCGGGACTTCGCCTGGTCGTTGTCGCTCGCATAGAGGGACGCCATCATGTTGAGGAGGAGGACGCGCTTGTCGGTCGGAACGAAGTCAATGGCGCGGCGGACCTGGGTGAGCGCGTCGCCCGGACGTCCGGAACGGGCCCACGCGTGACCGAGCTGGATGAACGTGTCGGGATTGCGGATGTACCCGTAGTAGGTGCCAAGACGCCAGAGGAGATAGCGCCGGTTCTTGTCCTCGACCGCCGACTTCAGCATGCGCTCGAGCTCGCGCTTCTTCGCAATGGCAAGAGGATGCTTCTGGCCAACCATCGCAACCTCGTTGAAAATTGTGCAGATGTTGTCGTGATCAATCTCCCCGAGAACGAGCTCGTACATCTTGAAGGCCTCGTCGTCAAGCCCCTGATCCTGCAGATAGACGCCGCGGTTGTTGGCGACAAAGCCGAGATGACGGCGGAGGGAGAAGCGCAACCTGTCAATCGGGTTCGTCACCTTGCGGTCATGGTAGCTACCCCAACCCTTCGGCGCCTTGAGAATGGAGTCAAACTCCTTCCAGACGGACCAGTCGGGCTTCACCGAGTCGTCGGCGCCGAAGAAGAAGAACTCTGGAACCGGCTTCAACCCCGCCGAATACCAGAGGTCCGGCGCGCCAAAGATCGCGACCTCCTTCGTCACGGACGGATCCGCGGCAAACCAGTCCTGCACGAACGGCAGCACGCCGAGCGCCAGGGAATAGCGGAGAACCGCGTTCTTGGGCCCTCCGACATTCTCCTCCTTGACGACCTCCGAAAGCTCATCAAGGTAATCCGTGTCCAGGTCCTTGTTGAGCGAGATGATGTGCACATCCTTCCCGGTCTTCGCCGCGAGAAGCTTCAGGTGGCTGTCTAGGACGCCGTCGGAAACAAACCAGCGACGCGAGCCGAGATCTGACAGAATCTTGGCAGCAACCTTGTCCGCAAACGCACCGGCTCCAGCATCAAACGAAAAGAGGCTCCACCCGGACGTAACCACCAGGACAAACGCCAGGACAATGCCAATGACGAGACCCGCCGAGTGGCGACGGTTCGCCCACCAGTAGGAGACGAGGTAACCGGCAACGGCCGCCCCGAACGCGCTCGTCAGGACCGGCGTCACGCCATACGGCTCCATCAGCGCGGACGGCGAAAGTGGCGTCGCAATCGAA
This sequence comes from uncultured bacterium, assembly GCA_902788415.1. Taxonomy (GTDB): domain Bacteria; phylum Verrucomicrobiota; class Kiritimatiellia; order RFP12; family UBA1067; genus UBA1067. The sequence continues at coordinate 21,589 of CADAKF010000022.1, read as the reverse complement.
AGGATCGACACGAATGTCAGCGTGCCGTGGAAAAGCCAAAGGACAAAGTTCTGTCCTGAGAAGGCCTTTCCGCTCGCCAGAAGCGCGGCAAGAAACGGGAGAATCGTGAAGAACGCGACAAACGCCCAGCCGACGCTAGCAACAAACCCGCGCAGCTCGTCGCCCGCATGGGTCGCGACGGCCTCTATGTCGACGCCAAAGCAGGCCATGGCTCCGAGAAATGCCGCGAAAGACGAGACGACAAGGAGAAAAACCGGCTCATAGGGGCGTCTCTCATTTTTCGCGGCGACGACCACGACCATCACGATATAGAGCGGCAGCAGGAGGAGAAAGATGACGGAGTCACAGACGCCAAACGCCAGCATCACGCCCAGACAGAGCGGAAAGAGCCAGTGACCGATGCGCGGCAGACGGAGGGCGGGAAAGACGAGTGCACAGGCGAGCAGCGCCCACGTAAAGTCAAACAAACGCGGCTCGGCATGCGAAGCCGCCGACCGCACCGCCGGCGAAAAGAGAAACATAAGCGCCGTCACAGACGCCGCGACGAGCGAAATCCCGTTTCGCTCCGACGGCGGCAGCAGCGCGGGCTCCGTCCGCCAGAAGACAAACGCAGCAACCAGATGGAAGATCGTCACGACGGCGATGACACCGCAAACCGGCGCAATCAGGTTTCCAGACCCGAGCAGACGCGCAAAGGCGGACATCAGCGGATAGTTGACGCCCTTCGCGGTCTCCAGCCCGTTCCAGAGGACAAGCAGACGCGCGCTTTCGCCCGGAAAGGCGTAGTCGGCCATCGAAGCAAAGTAGACAATCGCCGCGAGAACGCCGAACGCGCCGGCCACAATCCAGTTCTTCTTCATTTCCCGTCCCTTTCTACGCGCCGAACGTCACCGCGTTCGGCCAGTTTACGAATTGCAGGATAAGACATCTTCGCCCGGACGGCAGGCACGCCCGCTGTCACAACTTGCACGATCTCGCCTCCGAGCGCGCGCACAGCCTCCGTCACCGACGCCACATCGATCGAACTCAGCGGGACGACGCGCACGTCCTCGCCGACTTCCGCGGCAATCTTCGCTTCGACTCCGAGCGGCACCACGGTCGTCGCCGCCGACAGGAGCTTCGCCGCCGCGTCCGTCGCCTCCACGACCGCCACCACACCGTCCCGGCACTCGACGACGCGCACCGCCGAATCGGACGCCAGCTTTCGCAGCTGCACCGCGTCAAACGCCTTCGCCGCGACAAGATACGGCGCCGTCTTGCGCGCGGACAGGATCCGCACCGGCTCGCGCCGCACCTCGATGACGTTAGTAATGGCAACCATCCGCATCACCACATTCGTGACCACGACCTCACGCACCACCTCAACGACATTCGTCACGGTGACGGCCGTCGGCCCGACCGCAGATGACTGCCGCCGATCGCACCCGACGGCAAGCACCGCAAGACACGCGGCGACGAGAATCGCCTCATAACTTCTCAACCTTCTCACGCTCTCACCTTCCCCAATGCCTGCTTCAGGTCGGCGATCAGGTCCTCCGGATCCTCCAGCCCGACGGAAAGGCGGATGAGGTCCGGCGGAATGCCCGCATCCTTGAGCTGCTTGTCGGAAAGCTGGCGGTGTGTGTGCGACGCCGGGTGCAACACGCAGCTCCACGCGTCGGCGACATGCGTCACGATGCCGATTACCTTCAGCGAGTCCATGAACCTGATGGATGCCTTCCGTCCGCCCTTGATGCCGAACGTCATGACGCCGCACGGCGCCGGCCCATCGAACTGCTTCTTGAGGAGCTTCGCGTACTTCGACCCCGGAAGCCCCGCATAGTTAACCCACGCGACCTTCTTCTGCGTCTTGAGCCACTTCGCAATCTTGAGTGCACTCTCCGCATGGCGGCGGATCCGCACGTGCAGCGACTCGAGCCCGAGATTCACAAGGAAGGCGTTGAACGGCGAGGGGATGGCGCCGAAATCGCGCATCAAGTGCGTCGTGCACTTCGTGATGTACGCGAGCTTGCCGAAGGTCTTCACGTACGAGAGCCCGTGGTAGGACGCGTCCGGCTCCACCAGCCCCGGAAACCTGTCCCTGTGCTTCGCCCAGTCGAAATTGCCGCTGTCAACGATGCAGCCGCCGACCTGCGACGAATGACCGTCCATGTACTTCGTTGTCGCGTGCGTGACAATGTCGCAGCCGAATCGGAACGGGCGGCAGAGGACCGGCGTCGGGAACGTGTTGTCAATGATAAGCGGCACACCGTTCCGGTGCGCGATCTTCGCGAACTTCGCAATATCAAGGATCACGCCCGACGGATTCGCCACCGTCTCGCCGAAGACGCACTTCGTGTTCGGACGAAACGCCGCCTGGATCTCCTTCTCATCAGCCTCAGGATTCACGAAGGTGTATTCGATGCCGAGGTTCCGGAGCGAGACGTTGAAGAGGTTGAACGTGCCGCCGTAGATCTGAGCCGAACAGACGACATGGTCGCCCGCATTGCAGATGTTGTGGACGGCGAAAAAGTTCGCCGCCTGACCCGACGAGGTGAGGATCGCCGCCACGCCGCCTTCGAGCGCGGCGATCTTCTTCGCGACGAGGTCGTTCGTCGGATTCGCGAGCCGCGTGTAGAAGTAACCGGACGCCTTCAAGTCAAAGAGATCGCCCATGTGCTGGGTCGTATCGTATTTGAACGTCGTCGTCTGGTAAATCGGAACCTGGCGCGGCTCCCCGCACTTCGGCTGATATCCACCCTGCACGCACAATGTGTCAATTTTCATCAGTAGATCTCCCTTTCCTCTGTCTCCACCATCTGGATCTCCCGAAGCTGCCTTGCCTGCACGATCGCTATGATTCCGACCACCACCAGCGCGGCGGACAGGATGACGTACCCGGCGGAAATCGCCCACGGACGCCAATTCCACGGATCGTCGCCAATCACCCGATACGGACGAATCCCCTGCTTGCGCAGAAGCTTGTAGGCCTCGTCACGATCGCGCGCGGCGATTTCACCCTCGAGATTATTGTTCTCCCGATCTTGATAGAGATACTTGTACTTCAAGTTAAGTGATATTATATCACAAAAACCGGCGAAAGTGGCCTGCCTGGCCAAAGTTTCGAACTCGCAAAGAGTGGTCGGACTGGCGGGGTTCGGACCCGCGACCCCAACATTAAAAGTGTCGTGCTCTACCAGCTGAGCTACAGTCCGAGGTCAAATTGTGGCGTATTATATCAAATCACCCGACGAAGAACAACCGCCGTCCGAGCCGGCAGGTAAAGCCGAACCTGCTGCACAAGCTCGTTCCGCTCGGCGTCCCGCACCAGCTCCGGCTCGTACATCCCATCCGCCGCAATCCGTCCCTGCCCGCCGAATCGCAGCTCGTCCGTATCGAAGAGATGCCGCCACTTCGTCGCCGGCGGCACGAGAATGCCGTAGTCGGTGAACGACCGCGTCGGATTGAAATTGAAAACAAAGAGAAAATCGCCGCACAGGAACGCCAAAACCTTGTCCGGCTCATTGGCGACCAGACGAATGGGGCTGGAGGACTTTAGACCGAAGACCTTAGACCCGTCCTGAGTCTTCCGTCTTCCGTCCTTATCCCGTCTTGAGTCTTCCGTCGCCCGTCTAAAGTCCTCGCTCTCCCCTAACGATCTTATCATCGTCTCATCAAAGTCGCCGAGCCCCTTGAAACGAAGCTCGGGATTTTCCCTAAGCGACCACTGGCGGCGGGCGTGGCTGTAGTCCCAGCCATTCTCCGCCCGCGGGAAGTCGATCCACTCTGGATGCCCAAACTCGTTGCCCATGAAGTTGAGGTACGCGCCGCCATTGAGCGCGCAGGTCGCGAGCCGCGCCATCTTGTGGAGGGCGACGCCGCGGTCGATCACGAGGTTCTGCTGATCCTTGCGCATACCCCAGTAGATCTCCTTGTCGACGCACTGAAAGAAGAACGTCTTGCCGCCCACCAGCGCCTGGTCGTGCGACTCGACGTAGCTCACCACCTTCTCCTCGGGGCGCTTGTTCGTGAGCTCGTAGAAGATGCCGCCCATCGGCCAGTCGTCGTCCCGCACCTTCTCGGCGAGCCTAAACCAGAAGTCCGGCTCGCCCATCGCCATGCGGTAGTCGAAGCCGATGCCGCAGTCCTCCACCGGAGCAGCGCACCCGGGAATTCCCGAGACGTCCTCCGCAATCGTAATCGCCCCGGGCTTCACCTCGTGAATGACGCGGTTCGCGAGATTCAAGTAAACCCACGCGTCGTCGTCCACCGATCCGTTGAAGTACATCCCGTAGTTCGTGAACGCATCCCCGAGCCCGTGGTTCCAGAAGAGCATCGAGGTGACGCCGTCGAAGCGGTAGCCGTCGAATCCATACTCCTGCAGCCAAAACTTGCAGTTGGAGAGGAGGAAATGAAGGACGTCCGTCTTGCCGTAGTCGAAGCAGCGACTGCCCCACGCCGAATGCCAGCCCTTTGGCCCCGCATGGAAGTACTGGTAGTCCGTCCCGTCGAAACGGCTGAGTCCGTCCCGCTCGTTCGCAACCGCATGCGAATGAACGAGGTCCATAATGACGCGAAGCCCCATCCCGTGCGCCGTGTCGACGAGCGACTTCAAATCGTCCGGCGTTCCGAACCGCGAGGACGCCGCGAAGAAGGAGGACACGTGATACCCGAAGCTACCGTAGTACGGATGCTCCATGACCGCCATCAGCTGCACGGTGTTGTAGCCCGCCTTCTTGATCCGCGGCAGCATGTTGTCGCGGAACTCGGCGTAAGTCGCAACGCGCGGATCCTCCGAGGCCATGCCGACATGGGCCTCGTAGATCAAAGGTTGAAGGTTGAAGGTTGAGGGTTGAACAGTGGAATTCCTGTCTTTACCTTCACCTCCGACCTTCACCTCCTTATGCCGCCAGGCGTAAGGCTTCTCCGGCGCCCACACGCACGCGCTGAAGAGCTTCGTCCGCTCGTCCTGCGTCACATACCGCGCATACGCCGGAATCCGCTCGCCATGACCGCCCTCCCAGCGCATCTCCAAATGGTAGTGGTCGCCGTGCCGGATCCGGTCCGCCGGAATCCGCCGCTCCCAGACGTCCGTCCCCTCGATGCGGAACACCTCGAAATCAGGATCGATCTTCCAGCCATTGAAGTCACCGACGAGCCACATCGACGTCGCATGCGGCGCCCACTCGCGGAAACACCACTGTTCACCTTCACCTTCGACCTTCACCTTCCGAAGCCCGAAGTAGTTGTGCGCGTTCGCCCAGTCGGAAATCGACTGCTTCCCGCCGGTCAGCTCCGCCGCCCGGTCCGCCGCGCGTTGTGCACGCCCGCGAATTACCGCCTCAAACGGCTTCAAATATCCGTCGTCCAGAAGATGTGCCATAACGCCTCCTTGATTCCGGACGGATTATACCACAAATCAACGACACGAACACTTGTGCGGACAGCCGTGGCAGCCGTGGGCGCAGGAGCCGGGCATCGAGACGTCCTCACCCGTCCAGCAGTAGGTGCAGAGCATGTCGCGCGGCAGGCCAATCGCAGCAACGAGGTCGTCAACAGTCTGGAATGCGAGCGAGGTGAGATTCAGCTTCTCGCGGATGTACTCGACCATCCCCTTGTAGTCCGCGCCGTTCGGGTCGATGTACTTCGCGATGTCCGCGTTCTCACCCTCCTTGCCGCGGATGTAGCGGCGGGAGATCAGGTCGTACTCGTTCTTCGAGCGCGAGAAGTTGATGAAGCGGCAGGGATAGAGGAGCGGCGGACACGCGATCCGGACATGCGTCTCCTTGCAGCCCTCGCCGTAGAGGCGGTCGGCCTGCTTGCCGAGCTGCGTGCCGCGGACGATCGAATCGTCGCAGAAGACGAGCCGGCGGTCCTTGATGAGCCCCGGAATCGGAATGAGCTTCATCGACGCCACCCGCTCGCGCTGGCGCTGGTCGGACGGCATAAAGCTCCGCGCCCAGGTCGGCGTGTACTTGACGAAGGGACGGCAGTACTTGATCGTCTTCTCGTGCGCATAGCCGAGCGCATGGGAGATGCCGCTGTCGGGAATGCCGCAGGCCGCGTCCACCTCGAGCCCCGCGTCGCGCTTCGCGAGCGCGCTGCCGCAGCGGTAGCGCGCCATCTCGACGTTTCGCTCTTCGTAGGACGACGCCGGATAGCCGTAGTAGACCCACATGAACGCACAAATCGCCATCTTCTTGCCAGGCTCGATCACGGTCGTGACGCCGTCCGGCTCCATCTCAACCATCTCTCCTGGGCCGAGGTCGCGCAAGTGGTCGTAGCCGAGGTTCGGGAGCGCACACGACTCCATCAGTGCGATCGTCGCCCCTTCCTTACGTCCGATGACAACCGGCGTGCGGCCGTAGCGGTCGCGCGCGGCGTAGAGGCGGCCGTCATCGGTCATGATGAGAAGCGAGACGGACCCCTTCACCTTCTCCTGCACGTACTTGACGCCGTCGACAATCGTCGGCTGCGTCGCGATGAGGGCACTCACGACTTCCGTCGGCCCAACCATGCCCGAATTCGTCGAGTATTGGAGCTGCGCGGAGTTGGTCTCGAAAAGCTCCGTCATGAGCTCCTTGATGTTCGTGATAAGCCCGACAGTGACGATGCCGAACGTCCCGAGGCGCGAGCTCATGATGAGCGGCTGCGGATCGGTGTCGCTGATGACGCCGATGCCGACGGAGCCCTCAAAGCGACCGACGTCGTGCTCGAACTTGGAGCGGAACGGCGAGTTCTGAATGTTGTGGATCGAGCGCTGAAAGCCCTTCGGACCCCTGACGGCCATGCCGCCCCTATGCGTCCCGAGATGAGAATGATAGTCCGTCCCGAAAAAGAGATCGCTGACGCAATCCGTTTCTGCAATAATTCCGCAAAATCCGCCCATGTTCGCTCCTTGAGAGATGTACGGATATTATATCATATTCACGACAGCAGCTTCACGCCGGCACTGCAGCCGAGGCGCGTCGCGCCGGCGGCGAGCATCGCAAGCGCCGTCGCGCGGTCACGGATGCCGCCCGCGGCCTTGACGCCCATCGCGGGTCCGACCGTGCGGCGCATCAGCTTCACGTCCGCAAGGGTCGCGCCGCCCGCGGCGAAGCCCGTCGACGTCTTTACGAAGTCAAAGCCGACCTTCTTCGCAATCCGGCAGCCGAGCGCGATCTCACTCTTCGTCAGGTTGCAGCACTCGAGAATCAACTTGAGGATGACGTCCGTCCGACACGTGCGGCAGGTCCGCACCCACTGCAGGAGCTCCGCCTCGCAGCGCGCCGGCGCGAACTTGAGCAGCCGCTGATTGACGACAAGATCAAGCTCGTCCGCCCCTGCCTGAATCGCATCGAGCGCCTCGAAGCAACGCGCCCTGTTCGTGCCCTGCCCGAGCGGAAAGTCGATGACCGTGCAGACCTTGACGGGACTCGTCCGCAGGATCCGCGCGCAGGCCGCGACCTCGCAGGGATTCACACAGACGGACGCGAACTTCGCCTCCTTCGCCTCCGCACAGAGCTTTTTCAGCGCACCCTTGTCACCGGCCGGCTTCAGGAACGTGTGATCAATGAAAGAGGAGATGTTCATTTCCTGTTGAAGCGGAAAGGATTCCGCTTCTCCACTCTTACTGTTCTTCCGTGACACGGATGATCTCCTTCACGGACGTGACACCCCTGAAGACCTTGGCCCAGCCGTCTTCGCGCAGGGTCTTCATGCCCTTCGAAAGCGAGAGGTTCCGAATCTGCGTCGCGTTCTCGCGGCGGACGATCGCGCCCTCGATGTCCTCGTCGACGTCCAGCACCTCGAAGAGCGCACGGCGGCCCTTGTAGCCCGTCCGCGAACACTTGTCACAGCCATTCGGCTCGAACACGACCTGGCTCTCCGGCGGATACGCGAGGTTGTAGTACTTCATGTCGAGCGGCGCCTCCTTCTTGCAGTCGGGGCAGAGCCGGCGGCAAAGACGCTGACCCATCACGCCCGCGACGGCGGACGCGATCAGGAACGGCTCGACGCCCATGTCGATGAGGCGCGGAAACGCGCCCGCCGCGTCATTCGTGTGCAGGGTCGAAAACACCATATGACCCGTCAGGGATGCGTTGATGGCGATTTCGGCCGTCTCGCGGTCGCGGATTTCGCCGACCATGATGATGTCCGGATCCTGACGCAGGAACGCTCTGAGGGCCCGCGCGAAGTTCATGCCGATCTCGGCCTGCATCTGCACCTGGTTGATGCCCGCCATGTGGTATTCAATCGGGTCCTCGGCCGTCATGATGCGGACATCGATCTTGTTCACTTCGGAGAGGAAGGAGTAGAGCGACGTCGACTTGCCGGACCCCGTCGGACCCGTCACCAGGAAGATGCCGTTCGGACGGTGGATGATCTTGTCGACGACAGCGAAGTCGCGGTCGTTGAACCCGAGGTCCTGCATCTTCACGAAGCTGCCGCTCTTCGCGAGCAAGCGGAGCGAGATCGACTCGCCGTACGCCGCGGGCATCGTCGAGACGCGGATGTCGATGTCCTGCCCCTGGATGCGGATGCCGATTCGGCCGTCCATCGGCAGACGCTTCTCGGCGATGTCGAGGTTCGCCATGACCTTGATGCGCGAGATGATGGCGCTCTTCAGCCGGTTCAGCTGCGGCGGGACGTCGACCTTGTGGAGCATGCCGTCGATGCGGTAGCGGATGCGGAGCTCCGTCTCCTGCGGCTCGATGTGGATGTCCGTCGCGCCCTGGCGGTCCGCCTCGGCGATGATCTGGTTCACGAAGCGGACGATCGAGGCCTCCTCGCCCATCTCGTTCACGTCGATCTTCGTCATCGCGCCGAACTCGTCGCCGACGTCGTAGCGGCCGTCCTCGAGCATCTTCTCGATCGCCTCGGCGCCGACGCCGTAGAACTTCTTCACGGCCTTCTCGACGTCCTCCTTCGGCGCAAGGACCGTCCGGATGCGGCAGCCCGCGACGAGGCGGAGCCCGTCCGTCGCCGACGTGTCGAAGGGATCGGATGAGACGATCGTGAGCGAATCGGCGTCCACGCGGAACGGCAGGACGTCGAACTGGGTGACGGCAGAGGCCGGCAGCTTCTGTAGCGCGTCGGGGTTCGGGTTCTGGCTCTCGAGATCAACGCACTCGAGCCCGAGCACCTTGCCGACGGCGGAAAGGAAATCCTTCTCCCTCGCACCGCCGAACTTGACCGCCGCCTCGGCAAGCCCCATGCCAGGATTCGCCGCGCGCTGAGTCGTAATCTTGTCGATCTGTTCGTCAGAGTAGATTCCGGCGGAGCGGAGGATCATCGTCGAAAGGGAGTCGTTTCCGTTCATTGTTCCGTATTATATCAAATTCAGACCGCCGTCTCCGCAAAGGTGAAGTGCGTCACCTTGACCCCCGTCGGGGCGAGGATCCGCTTCACGACCTTCAGCCACTCGTCCGTAACGACGCAGGCGATCACGACCGCATCGACGTTCAGGGCGTTGATGACCGCCGGCGCGTCGTTGATCGTCCCGCAGATGCGGAGCCCACCGATGTACTTGCCCTTCAGGAAGGCGTTGTCATCGAGAAGACCGACGATCATGCGGTCGTTCGCCGACGTCGTGCGGACGAGCTCGCGGCGGAACGTGCGGTAGCGGAGCCCCGCACCGTAGACGAGAATGCGCGAGACGTCCTTGCGGCCCTTCAGCCGCGCGCAGTCAAGCGCATAGAAAAGGTCGCGGAAGACGCCGCGGAAGACGCGCAGGGCCAGCAGGGCGGCAAACGTGAGGACCGCCCAGACGAACGTCACGGTCGTCAGGCGCGGCGAAACCGTCGACGGCCAGTAGTAGATGAAGACAGACCCGGCGACCGACCCGAACACGCACGCGAGGAGCAGCCGGATGTAATTCGAGGTGACCGCCCGCGACCAGACCGTGCGGTACGTCTGGAAAAGGACAAGAAAGACGAATGTGGCGATGACGCGAACCGGCAGGAAGGAGCGGATCGTATGCTCGTCCTGCCGGAGCCCAAGCGCCACCGCACAGAAGAAGTAGGCGGCAATCAAAACCGCAAGGTCGAGAAACACGTAGAAAGGCACAGACCAGACGGCCTGCCGGCGACGGGAGATCACATCGTTCGCATGAGCCACGCGGTTCAGGAGACGCCCCGCATCGAAAATCTCAATCGTCGCGTCCTTGAAAATGACGACCGAAGCGACCGCAACCGCTGCGAGCCACAGTCCGCCCGCACGCGACTCGAGCGACATCGCCACCAGCCCGAAGCAGACGCCCGCCGCCGCAAGCGCATAGAGAATCCACGCCGCGCGCCGCTGGCTGAGACCCGCCGCACGAAGGATGCGGTGATGGAGATGATCCCGGTCGGGCGTCATCACGCGCCCTTCTCCGGCAGCCGGCGAGCCGGCGATCAGCCGACGGATGAGACGGCGCAGGATCGCAAGCGACGTGTCGAAGATCGGCACACCCATCGCCAGGAGCGGCACGCCGATGGAAACAAGAAACGAGTTCGGCACATGCGAGACGAGCGGCAACGCCGAGACGACGAAGCCGAGGAACATCGAGCCGCAGTCACCAAGAAAAACAGACGCGGGATGGTAATTGTAGCGGAGAAAGCCGAGAACCGCCCCCGCGACAGCGAAGTAGAAAAGCGTATGCGCCGGATGGCCGACGAAAAAGACGCCACCCGCCATGCCAAGGACGGCGATGAACGAAAGTCCGCTCGCCAGACCGTCCAGCCCGTCGATCAAATTGAAGGCATTGATCGCGCCCGTAATCCAGAAGACCGTAAGCGCGCAGTCCGCCCACTGGGGAATCGACGGCCAGAGATCCGCAAAGCCGAGCCCCGCCCAGAACCAGACGAGAAACGCGATGACAAGCTGCCCGAAAAGCTTCAGCTTGGGCGGCAGCGAGAACTTGTCGTCCACAAAGCCAAGAAGCGCAACCGTCGCCGCCAGGACCGACATCTTCAGGAAAACCGCGTCCGGCACGCCGTAAATACCCGGCCGTCCCGTCACGGCGAGAAAGACGCCATACGAAAGCGCCAGCCCGATCACGATCGCCAGTCCGCCGCCGCGCGGAATCGGCACCGTGTTGATCCGCCGCGGATCAGGCTTGTCGACCATGCCGAGCGCCCGGCTCAATTCGCGCACAATCGGCGTCAGGAGAATCGTCGCCAGAAGCGCGCCGAAGAAGACTGAAAAATACGGCAAAAGCTTCCCGATCACTCAAGCACCCCCTTCAACTTGGCGAGAAACGCGCAAACAGCCCCCTCGTCGGCCCCCGTCGCCAGGACCGTCACCATGACCCAGCGGTCGATACGCCCGAGCACGCTGCGGTCCCACACGTCGCGAAAGACACGGCTCATATGGGACGAGGTCCGGAACCCGGCCTGATTGAAGAACGTGTAGGAAAAGGTCATCTCCGACAGCTCATGCCGCGCCAGCGTGACGAAATGCCAGTCCGCGCCGCCCGCCGTGACATTTCGCGGATCGGTCATCTGATAGCCCTGCGCCGGCAGACAGAGCTCCGGACGGTGCACCGAGCTCTTCGACTTGCCGCCGACAACGACCGTGACGGCAAACGAACGGCCTTCCCCGTCCCGATAGATGCGCTTGTCGATCCTCGTGTCGGCGGGAAGGATCGTCCGCTCCGCCTCGCTGATCCCGACCGGCTCGGACACACACCCGGCGATCTCGCCGAGACGGACGTTCGGCGGCTCACAGAGAACAGCCTCCGGTGTCATCGCCTGGTAGACCATCGCCGCGATGACCAATGCCGCCGTCACGGCCGGAATCACGAGTTTGCGCATTTCGACGCTCCTTTCGTGATGAGTCCGCCCGCCGCGACCATCAGCAGCACCGCCGTCAGGAAGACGACATAGCCCGAGTAGTCATGGTAAAAGCCCATCGCAAAGTCCGCCGAACAGGCGGACGCAACCGCCGCAATGGTCAGGATGCGCATGACGTTGCCGAAGATGGCGATCGGTATCGACAGCGCGAACAGGAGCCCGCGCCGAAACCACGTCGGCTGCGTGAAGTAGGAATAGCCCGCCGTGAGGGCCATCATCGCGAAGAGCGAACGCATGCCGCTGCACGGTTCGGCGACGTCGATCGAGAACGCGCCCGTCGGCGAGGCGAGCATCGTCCCCTCTCGAACGATCTCGACGCCGCACCCCTGCAGAAGAGCCGTTGAAATCGTCACCGCCAGCATCCGCAGGTGAATCGTGACAAGGTCAAGGTAGGTGTGAAGCGGGATGCAAAAAAGGAGAAATCCGACCGGAAAGAGGACCTGACGAACGGTGCGCAGCCCGTAAAACGTCCAGACAAGCCCGTAAAGCATCCCCACGAATCCGACGATCTCCAGCCGTACCTGCAGACCGCGCACCCCCAGAAAACCGACGAATATCGAAACGAACAGCACAAAAAGCCCCAGCGCCACACCCAGGATACTTCGCGTCGCGGAGTCGTCGCGTTCGACCGTCTCCCGGATCTTCGTCCGCTCTGTCCACAGCACGTAAAGCGAAAAGAGCGGAATGTACCAGCCGTAGCTCATGTCCTCCTTGGGATCCGCAAAGACGTCGGGAAGATGGTCGAGGAGCATAAGCTGATAACCCCACAGCATCGCCAGTAGCGACGCCGCGAAAAGTCCAAAGCGAACCTGTAACTCCCGCAACCTCATCGTTGCGGAAGATTATAGCACAATCAGGCCATTCGCGCCAGCGTCCGCTTGAGCGTCACGACGTTGAGGAAGTTGAGCGAATAGAAGACGACCAGCATCGTCACGACGCCCAGGTAGCCGAAGCCGAGCCGGTCCGAGACGAGAATCGCCGCCTGGTTGCCCGCGAGCCCCGCGAAGCCCCAGGCCGAGAGCACCGCACCGTGGATCTTCGAGATGTTCGTCATCCCGTAGTTGTCCGCGAGAATCGCCGGGATGACCGAAAAGCCCGCGCCATAGCACGCGTTGATGACGAGCAGCGCCAGTCCGATCATCAGCGGACAGAACGAAAGCGACATGATGCCGACCGAGATCGCGAGGATGATGAGCAGGATGTTGATGCGCTTCGCGAGCCGGTCCGACCACCACGCGAAGAGAAAGCGTCCGCCGCCGTTCATGAGCCCGGAGAGCGCGATCACCCAGGTGATGAGCTTCTCTGGATACGCGACGACCGGCGAGGCCATCATCTGCTTCGCGAGCGGAATGAGGCAGAGTCCGCAGCTGATGTTAAGGAACATGAAGAGCCACGCCCGCAGGAAGAAGCTGTCCTTGAAGAGCGTCCGGTAGTGGAACTCCAGCGCCGGGATGCCGTGCCCGAAGCTCTGCTGCTCCAGCTTCGGCTTCTTGAGGAGGAACGACGCGACGAACATCGGCACAGCGTAGAAGACCGCGAAGACGATGAAGACGCGCGTGATGCCGTACGTCTCGAACCCGCGCAAGTGGAACTGCGCGAACGAGGTCTCGCAGCCCCAGTGAATGCCCTTGAAGAGAATCGTCGACAGCGTCGAGCCGAGTCCGAACGAGATGATGGGCAAGGCCGCCGCGATCGCCTTGTGCTCGTAGAACCAGAGCATCATCGTCTTCACCGGCGAGATGTAGATGATGCCCGTCCCCGTCCCGACGAGAAACCCGTACCCAAGATAGATGAGATGCAGGTTCTTGACGGTAATGCCGATCTCGGTGACGACCAGTCCCGAGATGAAGAGCGTCGTCCCGATCAGCGTCGACAGCCGGATGTTCTTCTCGACGATCTTCCCGAAGAACGCCGCGCCCATCCCGACTGCCCGACAGAAACCGCGAGCAAGAACGCCGGAAGCACAGCGCGTACAAACCGTTTCATGTCCGTATTATACAAAATGTTGTGCCCGAGTACAATCCCGGACACAACATTTCGCATACGACCACAAACTAGTCCTTCAGTCGATAATGGATGACAAGCTTCTTGGGGTTGACGCGAACATCAACGATTTCATAGGCACCGCATTGGCGCAAGCTCCGCAACTCCCGCGAAACGGTCGAACGGCTGACTCCGAGTTCACGGGCCATGCGTGCCGTAAGCGGCCTGACGAGACCCGTCTTTGGATCGACGCGCCGCCGAAGATTCTCCATTATGCGCTCACCAAAGTCAAACGGAACCTTCGGCGGACGCCCCCTCGGATTCCCCGTCGCTCGATGTGCTCCTCCCATTCACCACTCCTCCTTGCTGTTTTTCACCGATGAGTGGAATTATAGCAAATATTCGCATCTGTAGACGTTCGCAGCCCACACCTCGGGGCGGGGGCGTCTCGCCCCCGCAATCAAAATGGACGACTACCTAATCACGATGGTCCACCAGCCCTTCTACAAACCACACAAAGCCCCATCCCCAAAGCCCAACCGCCTCATAAATCCCCTCATACCGTCTCATAACTCCCTCCATACTGTGTCATAAATCCCCTGATACTGTGTCATAATTCCCTCGATACTGTGTCAAAAATCCCCCAGTACTGTGTCATAATTCCCCCAATACTGACTCACTTCAACGGCTCAGCCGACTATGCTCAATAACCTTCGCCTTCGCTTGTTGCGAGACCACGCCTGCCATTCCACCGAGGCGGGGGCCTTCTCGGCCGCGCTACATTACGAAGCGAATACGATACGCACTGCCAATCATTCTGGTTGAGGTGTCCACCCATAACAATTAAGATGTCGTCGAACCATCTTGCCGTCCTCTTTTATCTCACAGTAAATCGGTATCACGCCGCCGCCCTCTTCATCTGAATAGCAGAAAGCGTCATTATCGAACCTAAAGCTTTGATCGGCCGTCTCAAGAGTAAAGTTGCCGCTCGACCCGGAATAGACCATCTTGCACAACATCTTCTCAAAACTGACGACCAGACCGAACTTCTTTCGTGCGATCCATACTGGATAGAAGTTTGGTGGACATTTCCCTCCTTCCCGATTCCAATCAGGCCCATACACAAGAACTGTTTCGTCGTCTGAAATATAACCTGGGTAGTCGGAATGATACATCTCATCATTCTGCGCCCACATCCGCCAGACATAAAAGCCAATGGCCGCCAGCACAATCAAACAGACTATTGCAACAAGGATTTTCTTAGTCATTTTCAGCGCCCTTCATTCATACTATGATTGTCAAATCCGCACCGCTCCTGACCGCAACCGAAAAAGCGCGTCTTTCCTCGCGACAGCGAGTTCGCCAACGGATTGCCGCAAGCGTGAAATAAGGTACCAGCAAAAGAACCGCCAAGCAACTTAGATAAAAAATCCATAACGCCGTATCTGGCCCTGCACTCTCAACCAAATACCAACACCCCCAAAAGACCGCAAGTATCGCAAAGCTCACATAAGGGATCCGAGCTTGAACAACACCCCAAATCATCGGCACCAGAACCGGAGAAATGAAAAACCCAAAACAACCAAACGTCAGGTGAAACCCCGGGCCAAACACCATGTGAAGTCCCTCATGATGAAAACACCCTTCGAATAGCTTGTAGACAGCCAATAACACCTGACACGGCAAGAAGAATGCACAGACGACGCTGCAAAAAAGAGCCACGCACTTCATGCCAATCGGCGCAGCCGAAAACAAATGCCACCACCGTCTTTCAGGAATGTAGGTACAGTAATCCGAAACAGGCACGAGCGCCCCGCAAGACGGGCACTTGCCCTTTGTCCCAGGCAGCTTCTTTGTCTTGAACTGACGCTCACACTCTTTGCATTTGATTGTGCTCATTTACAAACCTAACATCCGTTTCTTCAGTTCATCGTTCCGAAGCAATTATACCACAACCGTCCTTACAGCTTGAACACCTTTGCGACCCACCCGAACGCAAAAACGACACAACCTCTTCGGAACGGTACTTCACCCAGTCGCACATTCTCTCGATTGACTCGGGGCTGCACGCACACGTTCCAAGGCATACTAATAAAAGCGCCCCGATTGCCACCTTTTTAAGGATGAACTTGGTCACCATGCGTCGAAACGGAAACGCACCGCTCCTCGCCGCGATCAAGTAGGCAAGATTCTCCTCTCTGATCTTCCGTGCCCACCGTCTCGACGCAGGCAGGAAGAATGAAAGGGCGAAGAACTCAGCCGCAAGTAATACAACAAGAAATTCCTGAAATGAATCCGCCTCCCAGCATCCAAGCGCCGCCATTAGCATGATGCAGACATAGGGGATGCGCCCTCTCACAAGAACCTGCAACATACGAGAAAACGTCAGCAGAAGAACGACATACATTGCAATCCCCTGAATGAATACGCAAAGAAATTCGACCATCAACATGTGAAAACCTGTCAAAGGCAAATTCAACACGGCCCAGCAACCGAGCAAGACAAGGAAAATTGCCGCAAGCTTCAAGCTGAGTGGCGCATCTCGGAACAGCCGCCACCACCTGCGGTCAGGAACGACAGGACAATATTCCGACACGGGAATCTTCTCCCCGCATGACGGACAGCTGCCCTTCTTCCAGGCCAACTTCCAAAGCGTAAACTCTGAATTACAGGCTTTGCATTTAAGAAGAGTCGGCCTGTTGCTCTTGACAGCTGCCTCATACGCAAGCATATCCCCTCGGAGCATTGCCCGCCATCGCCGCGCCGACGGAGTGAAGAACAACACAAAGAACGGCAACAGGAAAATCAGAGCTACCATAATGACAGAAGGCCATACAGCCAGATTTGTCACCGTCCACAGCCTCAAATCGACCGATTCCAATGCAATCAGCAACGCCAGCCCGCCGCCACCAAAAAGATAGAGATACGCGAGTATCATGCCCAGCGGCATCGGCGAATGATACCGATACCACTTCCTCGCCTTAGCATCGGTGCAGTAGGCAGAAGCCGGCAGCTTCTCCCCGCACGACGGACAGCATCCCTTCGCCTTTGCCTGTTCCTTAACAGTAAACTCAGCATTGCACTTTTCACATTTCATCTGATTTACCCCTGCACTTCTTCCTGTTCTTCGCAAGAAAGTCGATCTCCCCCAATACCACGCCGACGCCCTCGATGGTTGCGACCACCGGATTGTCGGCAAGACGAACCGGAATCCCGACCTCCTTCGAAAGAAGCTTGTCCAGTCCGCGCAGCTGGGATCCGCCGCCAGAAAGAACAATGCCGACGCCACCCTTCAGATCCGAAAAAAGTTGCGGCCCGCATCGCTTAAGGGTCTTCCGCACGGCATCTACAATTTCAGATACAGGTTTCTTGAGCGCTTCGCGAACTTCCTCGGACGTCACCTTCAACGTTTTCGGTTCTCCCGTTTCGCTGTCGCGCCCACTCACCTCCATGCTCTGTTCCGATTCCATCGGACACGCCGACCCGATGGATATCTTAACCGCTTCCGCGTCACACTCGCCAATGTCCAGATTCTGTCCGTGGAAATAATCCACAATGCTGGATGTCATTGCATCACCTGCCGCAGGCAGGCAGCACGAATGGACGATTCCGGCGAGTGAGATGATCGCGACATCGCACGTGCTCGCACCGATATCCACAATCATGCTCCCCTTCGGCTCGGAAACCGGCAACCCCGCCCCGATTGCCGCGGCTATCGGGCGCTCAATCAGAAACACCTCGCCCACACCTGCCGCGTGAGCCGCCGTCTCCACCGCACACTTCTCAACCTCGGTGATTCCCGACGATACGGCAATCACCGCCCGCGGCTTGAAGCATCTCGCCCACCACGGCCGCGTGAACAACTTCCCGAAGACATACCGAAAGAACGCCTCCGTGAGGTCATAGTCCGCAATCACACCGCCCGTCAGAGGACGCACGGCCACAATGTTGCCCGGTGTGCGCCCCAGCATATCCCTTGCTTCGTCGCCAACGGCAAGCACGCGCTTGGAATCTGGCTGGATCGCCACCACCGTCGGCACCTCCAGCACGACGCCCTTTCCCTTCATGAACACGCGCGAGTTCATCGCCCCGAGATCGATACCGATGTCGGTTAACATATGATTTTTAAACTTTGAAAACATAGTCACTCCTCTTTCTCTACTGATTATACGTCGGCCAAGTGAAAATCTGACACATAAGACAGACTTCGCGTCATCATCTACCAAAGTTGTACCGCGTCGTCGTCCCCGCCGGTTGGCCGTATTGATTGTAATGCGTTGTCGTAGTCTGGTTTCCGAACGTGGTCGTCGTCGAGGTCCCCGCAGGGGTGCCGTTCGCATTATAGTGCGTAGTTGTCGTTCGATTCCCAAATGTCGTGCTTCGCGAACTTCCGCCAAACGAACCATTTGAATTGTAGTAGGTCGTATTGGCCGTGTTGCCGCTCCTAAATGTTTGAGCCGACCCACCCGACGATCCGTTGGAATTATAGAACGTCGTTCGCGTCCCGTTCCCGTTGCTAAAGGTCTTGGCGTTTCCGCCATACGAACCGTTTTGATTGTAGAATGTTGTCTGCGTAGAGTTCCCGAATTGAGTCGTCCGCGACGATCCGCCATAACTCCCGTTCGGATTATAGTAGGTTGCATTTACGGACTGCGCAAAGAGCGGAATCGAGCAAATCACACTTACAACGATTATTACCGTTGCCACCTTCTTCTCACGATACAGTACGCCCATCTTTGCTCCTTATTTCTCGACAAACTTAAGATTGCGAACCTCAGCGCCAGACTTTTTCAGCAACATAGAGATTCGCTTCTTACTTTTGACACTAACACACACCTCATTAAGTCCCGGACATCCCGAAAACACAGACGCGCCTATCGCAATGACGCTATCTGGAAACTCCACCCTCATCAACTTGCCGCAGTCATGAAACGCTGCTCCACCAACTGACATTACGCCATCGGGGATCGCCACGCTCGACAACTTTCCGCAACATCCAAACGCGCCATCCCCAATGCTCGTCACCTTTTCGGGAATCGTCACGCTCGACATCCCACCTCCCACAGCGACAAGGCAACCGTCTTTTGAAATCAACATTCCGCCTACGGCACTGCAATTCGAATTGGCAGTATCTACACAGAAATTCGTCAATCCATTACATCCTACAAACGCCCCATAACCGAAACGCATCACTTCCTTTGGAATCGTTACGCTCGTCAGCCCCGTGCAACTGTGGAATGCAAACGCCCCAATTTCCACCACGGGACACCCGCCCAAGCTGGATGGTATCACATAATCCCCAATCGCAGTCACAGAACTTGCACACATCACTCTTGCCGTATTATCACAGACGACATAAGTCAAATCCTCACTTTCCTTAATGCTACCATCCGTCTCTTTTTCGGCAGGACAACCCTCACTAAGATCGCCCCCATCCCAATGTCTCATACAACCACGCCCGAGAGACAAGCAAATTGTTATCAGGGACAAGCCCATCCACATCTCTCCAGTCTTAAAGAGTCCGACAATTAAGCAATCCCTTTGGTTTTTGTTCTTTGCCATCATGACTATAGTTCCTTTTATACTGCAAGGGATACGTCCCAAACCATTCTTTTACTGCGGCTCAAAGATCCGGAGGCGTAAGGTCAGAACTGTCTATGGGGAGCATATCTAGATGCAAGTCCGTCCACATAGCGGCTTCGCCATCAAGCGGACTTTTTACATTGTGCGCCTGATAGGCAATCATTTCGCCAATCCGAACGACGAGGTCGCACAGCCGTTCAGCCGCCGTCCAATGATCACCTATACATATAACTGCGGGCTCGATGTTAGGATGAAAAACAGGAGTTAACATGCGGCAAAGAGGAGGCGTCCTAGGATATGTCCCTGGCAACTTGATTTCCACTTCGTGATAGTTACGATACACAATCCGCTCACCGTCTATGCGTTCAACGCCCTTGACATTATACGCAATCACATATTTTTCCGGCGGGCTACCGAAACTGGATTTTACCCGAATGAGAGGAAAAGAAGAAAAACGCTCCGTCATGCTTTTCAAATCAGCCAGTAGGCGTCTTTGCCGCGGAGAAGTTTTGTATGTCGCCACAGGTGCTGTTACAGATGGGACTCCTTGGCGAGGAGGATTTACTGGCGCATCGAATGAGATTCCAAAATTTTCAGACGACGAAACCACGTCCGATTCTCGTGTCGCTTCTTGGGCGCTCTGAACGTCTGCAAATCCAGCAACGACGTGTTCGACACCCCCTGCCCCGGGAATCACCATTTTTGTATTGCACACCTCGCACACGGCATGAACGCCCACGAATTCATCTTCAATATCGTATTGAGCACCGCATTTTGGACATGAGAACCGAATCATGTTGCCTCCTTGGAACTAACTTCTTCTTGAACAGTTGGAACCAGCACAAGCAACGGAAGGATGGGAATCGCGAAAATCATCCACGGGGACAGTCCTGTATCACGAATCCTCCGAACCGTAATAGCTAATCCTGGAATAATACATCCAATGGCAACAATCTGGGCCACTAGTTCTGCCTGTAAAAGGCACAGCAACTTCGTAATCAAATAATAAACGAGAACAAACGCCCAGTACTCGCCTCTTGATGTTTTCCCCTTGAAATCAAAATATTGGACAATCGCCTTCCATGCCATCGCCAGGACAATCTTGACATCAATGAAGAGCAAGATGAAATTTCGCTTAAGCCCAGGCAAAGACTTTTGCGCCCTATCCTTCACCGTTCCAAGTCCATTTTTCACCGTCCCCAGTATATCATCGCCATTATTGGCATTGTCCAGCAAAAGATGTCCGCAAGAAGGACAGACCTGATCTGTACTGGCATGGGATGCTCCGCAAAAAGGACACTTAATCATTCCCGCATCCGCACCATCCCCGGATGCTGTATGCGTCTCAAGATGTTTCGCCGAGTTACACCCATATGTCGAACATCCGTGATTCTCCTCCCAACATTCGGAATGATAAACAGTTTTGCAATCCGGACAGATGACAATCGAATCATCTGCGCCAAATTCACTGCAACAAATAGGGCAGGTCTGTTCGCGCAATCGGGAAAGGTCGACTTCCTCATTGCAGTTAGTGCATTGAACCATGTGTTGCTGCAGGCCGGGAATGTCGATTGCCTGCTTGCACTTTGGACATTGTAGAATCATTTCGCCACCTTCTTAATTATTCGCGCCTCAAAGAGGAAAATTGTATTTCCAATCCTCAGCTGATCACCATTTTTAAGCACCTGCTGCTTGATCGGCCGTCCATTGAGAAGCACTGTCGCCCCGCCGAGGGCGGTTACGAGAAAATTACCACCAACGCCATTGATTGCCGCATGTCTCGCCGCAACCGTCGGATCCTTGAAAAGATAGATTTCACTCTTTGGAGAGCTTCCGATAATCGTCGGATTTCGATAGAGAATGAACTGTTTACCGGTAATGACACCCGTTGCGACACGCAGCCATCCCTGTTTCGCCAGATTCTCCAGTAGAGCCGTCGCCACCGCCGCGCCAAGACCAAGGCCGATGATGTTAAAGCATCGTGCGGGAACACCACTACCGGTCAAACTGCAAATCAAATCAAAAAGAACTCCGCCAAGAAGTCCGCCGATCGCACCGCCCGCAAGACCAAGTCCAAGCTTCTTCCAGCTTTTCATGATTAGCCCAGGAGCAATGGCAACAAATAAACCGGCTCTTCGTGCATGACTGTGGGTGGATTTCCGCTGCATAAGTTCGCTTGGCCCTTATTTTACGGGCTTCTGAGCCGTTCGTCCGGGCCACGGAATTTC
>CADAKF010000021.1 GCA_902788415.1 uncultured bacterium | reverse complement strand
AAGTGCATGAGCGTCGATCCCCATTTCGAAACGGGACACTGATCATGATGATGAAACGCATTGCCCTCGCGGTTTTCCTGCTGCCCTCGGCCGGTGTCCTGGCGCACGGCGTCTGGGACGTGAACGTCGCTGATTTTCCGCGGCAGTCCGGGGAGACCGGCGATTCGGCGCGCATCATGCGGGCGGTTGAGGCGGCGGGGAGGGGCGGCGTCGTGTGGTTCCCGCGCGGGGAGTACGCGATCGACGCGATGCTGAGCGTCACGAACTTCGCATCGCTGCAGTTGCATCCGTTCGCGCACCTGAAGGCGGTCAAACCCCTGCCGTTCGTGCTCACCTACAACTCGCGCGAGAAGGGGATCTCGCGGCCGGGCACGCTCAACCTCTTCATCCGGGGCGGTGACTTCGACGGCGCGGGGCTGGCGAGCTGCGTGCATGTCAAGTGGCGTCATCACTTCACGCTGTCGGACGCGACGTTCCGCAACGGGCTCAAGGTTGGCCTGCAGTTCGGCGATGAGGGGCAGACCTCCGGCTGCGAGATGATCGTCAACAACATCTACTGCATCTGCGACCGTCCGGGGATGGCGGGCAATGTCGGCTTCCTGACGTACATCGGCGACTCGCACTTCACCGACATGATCGTCGTCGACTATACGGTCGGCATCCGCGACGCGCGCTGGTCGAACCGCTACACGCGCTGTCACGTCTGGGGCGGGCCGGTGAAGAAGGCGGGCACGAACGAGCCCGAGTACCTGCCGAACTCGATCGCGTTCGACCTGCAGGGCGAGGACGCTGTGCTCGACGACTGTTACGCCGACACGGCGATGATCGGCTACAACGTCGGCGCCAGTTCGCGGCTGTTCAACTGCGCCTACTTCAACAACTGGAACTTCAAGATGGACAATCCGACGGTGATCCGCCACGAGCGCGGCTCGCTGATCGTGACCGGCGCGCGGTTCTCGAAGAACTCGCCGAACGCGACGCTCTACAGCCGCGGCAAGGACGCGGGACGGCTCTTCTGGCGTGACAACCAGCCGTTCAATTTCAATGCGGCCGACATGAAGGAGCTCAACGACGAACTGAAGAAATGCGGGGAGGCCGATGCCGCCGCGAAAAACGAAGCGAAGCTTGCGGGCTGAAAGGGTAAGAAGATGAAGACGGTTAAAAGCGCTTTTAAGTTCAAGGGCGGGGTGCATCCCGACTACAACAAGGAACTCGCGCGGGACAAGGCGATCGAGCGGATGCCCGTGCCGGCGGAGCTCGTCATCTCGATGAGCCAGCATCTGGGCGCGCCGGCGAAGTGCATCGTCAAGCCGGGCGACTATGTTGTCCGCGGTCAGTTGATTGGCGAGAAGAACGGCTTCATCTCCGTTCCAGTCTATGCCTCGGCGAGCGGCCTCGGTCAGTTGATTGGCGAGAAGAACGGCTTCATCTCCGTTCCAGTCTATGCCTCGGCGAGCGGCCTCGTGAAGGCGGTCGAGCCGCGGCTCGGCGCGGCGGGCGGCAAGGCGCCCGCGGTGATATTGGATACTACGGCCGCTCCGAACTCCGTGAACGACGGCCAGTCAATCAGTGAATCAGGTGAGTCAGGTGAGAAAAGGGAAATAACCTTAAAACCCCTTGACTGGAAGACGGCGACGAAGGAAGAGCTTTTGAAGCGTGTGGAGGAAGCCGGCATCTGCGGCATGGGCGGCGCGGGGTTCCCGACTTCCGTGAAGCTGAATCCACCGCCCCAGAAGCGCTGCGAGTACCTTATCTTGAACGGTGCGGAGTGCGAGCCGTACCTGACGGCCGACTGCCGGCTCATGATAGAGCGGGCGGACCGCATCCGCGTCGGTGTCGAGATCATGCGCAAGGTGCTGGGCGGCCCGGCGGTCCGCATTGCGATCGAGGCCAACAAGCCCGAGGCGATCGCGGCGATGGAGAAGGCGTTCGCGGACATCGAGGGCAACGTCGAGATCGTCGTGCTGCCGGTCCTTTATCCGCAGGGCAGCGAGAAGCATCAGATCTACGCGACGGTCGGACGGATCGTCCCCGAGCCGCCGGCCCTGCCGTGCGTCGTCGAGAACGTGGGGACGGTCGCCGCGATTGCGGATGCGGTCGAGAAGGGGAAGATCCTCCTTTCGCGCGTGACGACGGTTTCGGGCGATGCGGTCGTGGAGCCCAAGAACATCGAGGCTCCGCTCGGCACCAAGTACGCCGATCTCGTCGCGTTCTGCGGCGGCGCGAAGGAGCCGCCGGCGAAGGTGCTCTCGGGCGGCACGATGATGGGTTTTGCGGTTTCCACGCTGGAGATTGGGACGACGAAGACGACATCGGGGCTCCTCTTGCTCTCGAAGAAACGCGTCGTCCAGTACACTTCGCAGGCGTGCATTAACTGCGGACGTTGCCTCAGGGCGTGTCCGATGCTGCTTAACCCCGCCGAGATCTCGAAGGCTGTCGAGGCGAACGACATCAAGTCCGCCGAGCCGAGAAAGCCAAGGCGGCCGCGGCCGCGAAGAAGTGAGGAATGTCCGCTGAACGAACAACCAACAGCTAACAACTAACAACTTCTCACATGAAACCGAAAGATACAGCTGAACACTACATCCTGTCGAGCTCGCCGCATACGCATTCGCATGCGAGCGTCTCGCGCATTATGCTCGACGTTATCGTCGCGCTCTTGCCGACCACGGCGGCGGGCATCTGGTTCTTCGGAATGCCGGCCGTGTGGACGATCGCGACGTGCGTCTCGACCTGTCTCGTTACCGAGGCGGTCTGTCGACTCGCGATGAAGCGCGACAATACGATCGGCGACCTCTCGGCCGTCGTGACGGGACTCCTCCTCGCCCTCAACCTGCCGGCGGGCATTCCGCTCTGGATGGCGGTCGTCGGCTCGGTGTTCGCGATCTTCATCGCGAAGCAGGTCTTCGGAGGCCTTGGAATGAATCCGTTCAACCCCGCCCTCGCCGCGCGCGCGTTCATGCTGATCAGCTTCACGGGTCCGATGACGACGTGGCTCAAGCCGTACTGGTGGCGCACGCCCGAGGCGGTGACGACGGCGACGCCGCTTGCGACGATGAAGACGTGGTTTGTCGCGGAAGCGACGGCGTCCGCGACGCCGCCCGGGCTCTGCAATCACGCCTGCACGGGCTTTCCCTCGCTTTGGCAGATGGCGATTGGCGAGATGCCGGGTTGCATTGGCGAAGTCTCGGCGATTGCCCTTGCGCTCGGCGCGATCTACCTTCTCTGGCGCAAGGTCATCACCTGGCACATTCCCGTGATATTCCTCGCGACGGTCTTTGCCTACTCGCTCATTTCCGGCGGTGCGCCGGCGATGGCGCAGGTCCTCACCGGCGGCGTGATGATCGGCGCATGCTTCATGGCGACCGATTACGTCACCTCGCCGACGACGGCGAAGGGCAAGCTCATCTTCGGCTTCGGCTGCGGGCTTCTCTGCATGCTGATCCGCCAGTTCGGTGGCTATCCCGAGGGCTGCAGCTTCGCGATTCTCATCATGAACGCGGTTTGTCCCTTGATCAACCGCTGGACGCAACCGCGGCCTTTCGGCGCGCGGTGAGGTTTGGAGGTTTGGAGGTTTGTATGAAGAAGATTCTTGGTTTGGTGCTCAGTCTGACGGTCATCAGCGGCGTGTGTGCCGCGGTGCTCGCGTACGTCGATTCGATCACGAAGGAGCCGATCAAGGCGACGGCGGAGAAGAACCGTGAGGCGGCGAAGAAGGCCGTCCTCTGTGGCGAGGAGGGCTACACGGCCGAAGGGACGTGCAAGGACGGATACGGCGGCGACATCACGCTGATGGTCGGCTTCAAGACCGACAAGAAGACGGTGATCTCCTACAAGGTGCTGGCGGCGGCCGAGACGCCCGGCCTCGGTATGAAGCTGAAGACCCCTGAGTTCGCCGACCAGTTCAAGGGTAAGGACGGCACCTCGCTCAAGGTGGTCAAGTCCGGAGCGCCGAAAGGAAATGAGATTGAGGCGATTACCTCGGCGACCATCACATCCCGCGCGGTCTGCAAGGCCATTGCCGACGCCCAGAAGAAGCTGAAGTAAGTGTCCAAGAGCCCGCTAGCGATTTATTCGGAATACTTCCTCCTCCGCTTCTGCTGCGGACTGGTGAACGTGATTCCGTACCCGCTCGCAATGGCGGTGGCGCGTGGGCTCGGTTGGATGGTCTTCACGGTGTTTGGATTCAAGCGGAAAAGAACTCTTGAGCGCATTCGCGGTGTCTTTCCCGAGAAGTCCGAAAAGGAGGCGAAGGCGATTGCCGTTCGTTCGCTTCAGAACATCCTGCAGACGGGTGTCGAGATGATGCGGGCGCCGCAGCTCGACCGCAAGTGGATGGACCGCTACGTGAAAGACGGACAGTTCTACAAGGACAAGCTTCAGGCCTACGTGGACGAGGGCAAGGGCGTCGTCATCATGGTGCCGCATTCGGGCAACTGGTACATGGCGGCATGGTCGATGGCGAAGTACGGCTTGCCGCTTTTCGCGATTGCCGCGCGGCAGAGGAACCCGAAGCTCAATGCCTGGATGAGCCGCCAGTACGGAGACATCGAGGTGCTGTATCGCGATTGCCGAGATACGCTCTCGCAGATTTGCGAGAAGCTGTCCGCCGGCCGCGCCTTCGCGATCCTGCCCGACCTGCGGGTGCGGAAAAAGGACGTCGAGGCGGAGTTCTTCGGCGGCAAGGCCAATGTCTCGCGGTCCGGTGCGGCGTTTGCGGTGAAGAGCGGATGCCCCATCGTGGTCGCGGCCATGACACGGCAGGGCGGACGCCATGTCTTCAACCACATCGCGACCCTTCGCCCCGATCCAAATGCCGCGGACAGGAAAGAGGAGGCGCGTCGTCTCACGCGCGAAGCGCTGAAGCTCCTGTCCGATGAGATCATGAAGAGTCCAGGCGACTGGTACTGGTTTAACAAGCGGTGGATTCTTGAGCCGCTGGAAAGAAAGGAAGAAAAATGAACAAGATGGTATTCGGATTGGTGACGATCTCGGTGGCGTTTGCCGCGTATGCGGCGGGGCCGACGGCGGAGGAGCTGAACGCGAAGTTCGGGGTGAAGGGGCGCGTGAGCTTCACGGCGGACGCGAAGGGCGAGCCGATCGCCGTCCTGCGGGACGCGAACGGCAGCTGCACGGTGGCACTTCGCGGCGCGCAGGTCCAGTCCTGCTCCTTTGCGGGCGACGAGCATCCGCTGCTCTACGTGCCGCGCATGGGCTACGTGGGGCGTCCGAACGACCGTTCCTTCATCCATGGCGGCGTGCCGCTCCTCTGGCCGTGGTTCGGCGGCTCCGGCGCGCCGCAGTTCAAGTCGTGGTGGCGCCGCAGCCTGAACGCGCTCGGTTGCTCCTTTGAGCTCGAGGGCCCGTTCCATGCGACGGCGCGCTACTCGCTCTTCGAGGTGAAGGAGGTCTCGGCCGCGGGGTCCGAGACGTCCGTGACGCTTCTGCTGCGTCCCTGTCCGGAAGTGGCCGAATACACGTCCGCCGACTTCGAGCTCGAGTACCGCATCACCCTCGGCGCGCACAAGCTCGGGCTGCGGCTGACGACGAAGAACGTCGGCGAGGAGGTCTTCCGCTACCGCGAGGGCTATCATCCGTACTTCTGCGTCTCCAACTGCTTCGGAGTCATGCTGGACGGCGTCGACGGCTGCGTCTACGAGAGCTCGCGCGACCTGCCCTACGACCTGAAGCACGTCTGGCACGGCAAGGTCCCCGAGTGGCCGGGCTGCGACATCTTCAAGTTCAAGGAGGAGAAGAGCGTCATCACCCTGGAGGACCCCGCGTGGAAGCGCGCCATCGTCCTCACGACGACGGGCGGCCGCGATGTCGTCACCTGGTGCCAGGACATGAAGGGCAAGGGTGACGGCACGACGATGAACATCTACAAGGACGAGAGCTACGAGTACTTCTGCATCGAGCCGTCCAATTACTATCCTGAGTCGGAAATCACGCTCGCCCAGGGCGAGTCGCACACGTTTGAAACCATCATCACCGTCAAGGAGATTGCGAAATGAACTACACACAAGCTGAGAAAATGCTGAAGTCCTGCGGGCAGGAGCACGTGCTCGCGTATTGGAAGAAGCTTTCGAAGAAGGAGCAGGGCGAACTTCTGGCGCAGGTCGCCACCATCGAGCCGAAGAACGTGAAGTACTGCCAGTCGGCGCTGAAGCAAGGCGGGGCGGTTGCGGACAGCTCGAAGGGCAAGGCGCCGAAGGTGGCGGAACTGAAGGGCACCGCGCTCAAGACCGCGATTGCCGCGGGCGAGAAGGAGCTCCGCGCCGGCCGCGTCGCAGCGCTCCTCGTGGCGGGCGGACAGGGTTCGCGCCTCGGGTACGACGGACCGAAGGGCTGCTACTCGATCGGGCCGATCACCGGCGCGCCGCTCTTCTACTTCCATGCGCGCAAGATTCTCGCGCGGTCGATCCGCTACGGAGCTTCAATCCCGTTCTACGTGATGACGAGCGAGGCGAACAACGAGGCGACCGTGAAGTGCTTCGAGGAGAACGAGTATTTCGGGCTCAACCCCGACGACGTCTTCTTCTTCACTCAGGGCATGTGGCCCGGAATGACGAAGGACGGGAAGGTCATCCTCGACAAGCCGGGACACGTCTTCATGTCTCCGGACGGACACGGCGGACTTCTCGCGGCGCTGAAGAAGTCCGGCGCGCTCGCGGACATGAAGAAGCGCGGCATCAAGTCGGTGTTCTTCTTCCAGGTGGACAATCCGCTCGTCGAGATCGCGGACCCCGCGTTCATCGGCTATCACGTTCTTGAGAAATCGGAGTACTCGCTCAAGCTCTGTGCGAAGCGCGATCCGTTCGAGAAGGTCGGGATGCCGATGCAGTTCGGCAAGACCTTCCGCATGGTCGAGTACACGGAGATGACGAAGGAGCAGTGCCTCCGCAAGAAGAACGGCAAGCTCTACTTCCTCTACGGCTCGCCGGCGATCCACGTCTTCGACCGTGCGTTCCTCGACCGCGAGGCGTCGAAGGCGATGCCGCTCCATCTCGCATTCAAGAAGATCCCGACGGTGGTGAACGGAAAGGTCGTGAAGCCCACCGAGCCGAACGGCTACAAGTTCGAGAAGTTCATCTTCGACATCCTGCCGAACGCGAAGCGCGCGGCGTTCCTCGCCTTCGAGCAGAAGGATGAGTTCTCGCCGGTGAAGAACGCGGAAGGCAGCGACTCGCCGGAAACCTGCAAGGCAGACATGCAGGCGAAGTGGACGCGCTGGTTCGCCGAGCTCGGCGTGAAGATCCCGCGCAACCTGCCCTTGGAGCTCGATCCGGTCTACGCGCTCGACGCGTCCGATCTCCGTTCCCTCGGCCTCTGGCTCGCGGCGGACTGAATGGCGAACTCCCGCAGGATCGCGGCGTTTGCCGTTGTGCGTTGGCTTGCAACGAAGGACTTTCCGGCGACGCTGTTGCCGGAGGGGCCGGACCGCGCGTTTGTTCAGGATCTCGTCTATACGGTCATTCGGCGGCTGAGACCGCTCCGCAAGGTGCTGGGCGAGCTGACGACGAAATGGCCGAAGGGCGAGCTGGAGGCGCTCCTCTATGTCGGCGCGGCACAAGTCCTCTATATGGACGATGTGCCGGACTTTGCCGCGGTCAACGAAACCGTGGAGGCGGCGAAGTGCTGCGACAACAAGTCGATTGCCAAGGTGGTGAACGGCGTTCTTCGCAATCTCATTCGTCGCCGCGAACAGTTCGAGAAGCTGATCGCCGCGGCACCGCTGGAGGAGCGCGAGAGCTTTCCGACGGCGCTGGTGAAGCGCTGGATCGCGCGGTTCGGCGAGGAGAATGCGGCGAAGCTCTGCGCGTGGCACAACACGCCGGCGGAGACGTTCCTTGCACGAAAGGACGGTTCGTTTGTCGAGCTCGAGCGCGGCAAGAAGGTGGCGGAGGTTCCGGGATTCGCCGCGGGCGAGTTCATCGTGCAGGATCCGGGCACGGCGCTCGCGGTGGAGCTCGTGGACGCGCAGCCGGGCGAGGCGATTCTCGACGCCTGCGCGGCGCCGGGCGGCAAAACGATCCAGCTCGCGTGGCGCGGGGCGAAGGTGACGGCCTGCGAGGTGAATCCGAAGCGCCGCCGCAAGCTCGAGGAGAACATTATAAGGTCGAGGTCGGAGGTCGAGGTCATAGGTGCGCTGACGGGCGAGGACTTTAGACGGGGGACGGAAGACGGGTCGGCAATCAAACAATCAAACAATCAAACAATCGAACAATTCCCCAAGGTCCTGGTCGATGCGCCGTGTTCCAACACGGGCGTGCTGAGACGTCGGCCGGATGCGCGGTGGAATTGGTCGGTTGAAAAGCTTGAGGCGCTCGTAAAGCTGCAGGCGGAGATCCTTGATCAGGTCACGCCGCTTGTCGCGCCGGGCGGGACGCTCGTTTACTCGACCTGCTCCAACGAGCCGGAGGAAAACGTCGATCAGGTGAATGCGTTTCTCTCGCGGCACCCTGATTTCACGCTCGACGTGACCCGCGAGTCGGTTCCCTTCGAGTCCGGCCACGACGGAGCTTTCGCCGCGAGGCTGATTAGAAAATGATATAATACGCACATTATGGCAGAAGATAATAAGTCGTCGTTAGATGCGCTGACCGCGCTTTGCAAGCGCCGCGGGTTTATTTACCACTCCTCCGAGATCTACGGGGGCATGCCGGGGTTCTGGGATTACGGTCCCCTCGGCTGCGAGCTGAAGAACAACGTCAAGCAGGCGTGGTGGCAGTTCACCGTGCGCGGACGCGAGGACGTGGCGGGCCTGGATGCGACGATCATCATGCATCCGAAGATCTGGAAGGCGTCGGGTCATCTCGACACGTTCGCCGATCCGATGACGATGTGCAAGGACTGCAAGAAGCTGATGCGTGCCGACCAGGTGAAGGACATCTACGCCGAGCAGAAGAAAAAGCCGGTTCCGAAGGTCAAGGTCGAAGGTCTAGGGCTAGAGGATGCGGTGGGAACGTTTTGTCCGTATTGCGGCGGTGAGCTCACGGAGCCGAAGCCGTTCAACCTCATGTTCAAGACGGTCGTGGGCCCGATTGACGATCCCTCGAACGTCGCGTACCTCCGTCCCGAGACGGCGCAGGCGATCTTCGCGCAGTTCGAGAACGTGACGGCGACTTCGCGTATGACCGTTCCCTATGGCATCGCGCAGATGGGCAAGAGCTTCCGCAACGAGGTGACGCCCCGCAACTACACGTTCCGTAGCCGCGAGTTTGAGCAGATGGAGCTCGAGTTCTTTATCCGTCCGGACGAGGCGATCGAGCTGCAGTACGGCCATGTCGTCACCCTGAAGGACAACCCCGACATCACGGGTCCGGTACAGGACGACTGGGGCTGGGAGGTCTGGCACAAGTACTGGGTCGAGCAGCGCAAGACGTTCTTGAATGCGGTGGGGCTTCCGACGGAGCATTTCGTCGAGTACTGGCAGAAGCCGGACGAGCTTGCGCACTATGCGCGCGCGACCGTGGACATCGAGTACTCGTTCCCGTTCGGCGTGCAGGAGCTCGAGGGCATCGCGGCGCGCAGCGACTTTGACCTCACGCAGCACCAGATTCACTCGAAAGTGCCGCAGACGGTCTTTGACGATCCGCTCAAGCAGGCGTGCAAGAAGATGACGGACGCTGAGAAGGCGGCCTTCATCGCGAAGACGCAGGCCGAGTGGCTTGACCGGAAGCAGAAGGCGGCGTCCGCCAAGGCCGGGAAGGAGATCGTCTTCACCGACGATGAGAAGCAGGCGATCGCCGCGAACGCGAAGGCGTTCTGCGAGAACCTCTTCGACGGCAAGTACATTCCGCACGTCATTGAGCCCTCGGCCGGTGTGGACCGCCTGATGCTCGCGCTTCTTTGCGAGGCGTACGAGGAGCAGAAGCTCACGGACGACAAGGGCAAGGAGGACATCCGCACGGTGCTGCACTTCAGCCCGAAGGTGGCGCCAATCAAGGTCGCGATTTTCCCGCTCATCAAGAAGGACGAGGCGCAGGACAAGCTGGCGCGCGAGATCTTCACGAAGTTGCAGAAGAAGGTCAATTGCATGTGGGATGTCTCCGGCGCCATCGGCCGTCGCTATCGTCGTCAGGATGAGGCGGGGACGCCGTGGTGCATCACCGTCGACGCGCAGAGCATTGAGGACGGCACGTTCACGGTCCGTGAGCGTGACTCCATGGAGCAGAAGCGCATGACGTATCCCGAGTTCCTCGCGATGATGTACGAGGCGCTGGAGTTCTGAGCGAATCCTGCGATTCGTGCTTGAAAGTCGCCGCATGGTTATGCTATACTATGCGGCGACTTCTATTTCGGGCGATTAGCTCAGTTGGTTAGAGCATTACCTTCACACGGTAGGGGTCACTGGTTCGAGTCCAGTATCGCCCACCACCCCCGTTTTTGATATAATTGGGACATGAGCATATCTGTCCTGATTGTCGTTGTCCTGGCGGCTGCGGTTGTGGCCGCGGCGGGCGCTGTGGTCTTCAAGGTGTTCCTGGCGACGCAGGAGGCGAAGTTCTCCGCGAAGGAGGTCGGAATCCTCTTCGAGCAGCTGCGCGCGAGTCTCGTCGACTTCCGCCGCGCGGCGGAGGCGTCGCAGAAGGAGAATTCCGGTCTCGGCCGCGAGCTGAAGGTCAAGCTCGAGGAGGTCGGCCGCCGGGCGGCGAGTCTCGGCCAGCAGGCGGACGAGTTCGTGACGGCGCTTCGGGGCGGCAACAAGATCCAGGGCAACTGGGGCGAGGGCATTCTCTCGAAGACGCTGGAGGACTCGGGTCTCGTCAGGGGCGTCAACTACGTCGAGCAGGAGGGCACGCGCGAGGACCGTCCCGACGTCACCGTCTTCGACGGGAACGGGCACAAGATCTTCATCGACGCGAAGGTCAACCTCACGGACTTCGTCAGCGCGGCGAACGCGGCGAACGAGGGGCGCGCCGAGGAGGCGGCCGCGGGGATGCGGCGCCATGCCGCGTCCGTCCGCGCACAGGTGAAGAACCTCGCTGGCAAGAACTATCCGAAGGCCCTGGAGGGCGAGGAGATCGTCATCATGTTTATGCCGAGCGAGGCGACGTATGCGGCGGCCGTGCAGGCGGATCCGGAGCTCGTCGCCTTCGCCAACGCGCAGAAGGTCGCGCTGGCGACGCCGCAGATGCTGCTCAGCTTCCTGATGCTCTTCCGCCTCGGAATCGTCCGCCAGCAGGTGGAGAAGAACAACCTGGAGATCGGCAAGCGCGCACAGCAGATCCTGGACCGCATGGACGCGGCGTTCACCGCGCTTGACAAGGTCGGCAAGGCACTGGAGGACGCGACGGCGAAATACCACGAGGCCCTCGGCAAGCTCGGCATGGAGCCGGGCGCGCAGAACGTCGTGACGCCGGCGAAGGACCTGATCCGCCTCACTGAGTCCGTCGCCAGACGCAGTTCCAAGCTGCTTCAGCCGTGAAGAAGCCGGTCGACGAGATTGCCGATCGTCTGTCGGCCGAAGTCCGGGAGGATCCGTCGGGCGCGAAGTCGCTCGCGCATCTTCTCGTGGTCGTGCCGACCGCGCAGTCGGGGCGACGCCTGCGGTTCAAGCTGGCCGAACGGCTCGGCGCGTTCGTGCCGCCGGAGATCCGCCTGCCGCCGCAGCTTTTGTCGGAGCAGGACTTTAGACGGGAGACTTTAGACGGGAGGGCGGAGATTGCGGGGCGGACGGACGAGATCCTCGCCTTCTGCGAGGCGCTGGGCGAGAAGGGGACGCTCGAGCTCGCCGCGCAGTTCTCCGACATCCGCGGCATTCTCGGCGCCAACGCCCTCACGTTTGCAGATGTCGCCGAGAAGGTCGGAACCGTCCTGACGGACGAGACGGCCGACTTCGAGGTCGCCCGCTGGCACGAGTTCGCCGAACTGGAAAAGCGCTATTTCGCCGCGCTCGAAAAACGCGGCAAGACGGACCGCATCGTCGCGATGAAGAAGGCGATTGAAGATCCGCCGCGACTCAAGGGGATCGAGCGCATTGTGCTCGCGTATCTGCTCGATCCGCTCCCCGCGATGAGGAAGGTTCTGGCGAATCTCAGGTCGAGGGATAAGATTGAAGTGGTGGAGATAGGGACTTTAGACCTCAGACAGGAGACGCGAGACGGAAGTGGCGAGGCGGGGTTGCAGACGACCCCTGTCTTCCCCTGCGCGACGGCGGCGAGCGAGGCGGAGAAGGTGGCGGAGATCTTCGCCGGCGTGAAGGCGGACGAGGCGCTGCCGGCGCTGTGCGTCGCGGACGCGGAGGAGTTCCCGGAGATCCAGGGCGCGCTGCAGGCGAAGGGTCTGAAGGTGCACAATCCTGCGCGCACGCCGCTTGTCATGTCGTCGCTCGGGCATCTCGTCGAGCAGGTCGCCGCGCTGATGCGCACGCGGTCCTACAACGTCTTCTCGGCGTTCATCCGCTCGGGCGACGTCCGCCGCTGGCTGCAGACGGAGCTCAAGATTGCGCCGGAGGAATACGTTGAGGCGCTGAACCTCCTGGACAACAAGCAGGCGAAGCTGCTGCCGGAGAAGCTTGACGACATCGGTCCGAAGACGCAGGGCAAGCTCCGCGCCATCTTCGAGCACGTCGACGCGTGTCTCCGGAAGAAGGGCCTGCGGCAGATCCTGCAGGCCGTCTTCAAAGAGCATCTCCTCGACGCGCGCGATCCGGACGCGCGCGAATTCGCCGCGGCCGCGGAGACGGTGAACGCGCTGATCGACGAATGTCTCCCCGACTCTCAAACTCTCAAACTTTCGAACTCCCCCGCTTCTCTTGACCTCTTCGCTTTCCGGCTGAAGGAGGCGTCGTATTCGCTGGAGCCGGACGAGGGCGAGACGATTCTGACGGACGGCTGGCTGGAGCTTCCCTATCTGGACGCGGACGAGCTCGTCGTCACGGGCTTTAATGAGGGGCGCGTGCCGGAGTCCGTCGTCGGCCATGCGTTTCTGCCGGATCGCCTTCGCCGCGGTCTCGGGCTTCCCGACAACGAGTCGCGCGCCGCGCGCGACCGGGAGATCCTGCGTCTGGCGTGCGCCTGCCGCGCGCCGGGCGCGGTCCGCGTCTTCTTCCGCGCGATTGACGCGCAGGGCGACGTGCTGAAGCCGTCCCGGCTGCTCTTCGAGGGAGCGGACGACCGAGAGCTTGTCCGCCGGGTCAGGGCGTTCTACGGGGTGAGGGCCGGCACGGAGGAGCGGTGCGCGACGGACCTGCCGGCGGCCTGGCGGCTCAAGCTGGAGATTCCGCCGGCGCGGAAGGCGCTCACGTTCACCTCGCCGTCCTCGC
The DNA here is from genome assembly GCA_902788415.1 of uncultured bacterium. GTDB lineage: Bacteria > Verrucomicrobiota > Kiritimatiellia > RFP12 > UBA1067 > UBA1067. The sequence continues at coordinate 7,928 of CADAKF010000021.1, read as the reverse complement.
TCGACCTTTACCTGAAGTGTCCCTTCACCTACTGTCTCCGCAAGACCTTCGGCGAGCAGAAGGACGACCGCGCGGAGGAGCTGGATCCGTCCGAATTCGGCAACCTCGCGCATGACGCGCTCGAGCGCTGGGGCGCCGGCGCGCTGAAGGACTCGGAGGATCCGGACGCGATCGCGGCGGAACTCGCCGGCGCGGTGGACGCGCTCCTCGGCGAGCGCTTCGGCACGTCCGTTCCCGTCCTCGTCGCGCTGCAAGGCGAGTCCGTCAAGCGCCGCCTCGCCTGTTTCGCGAAGATCCAGGCGGCGCGTCATGCGGAGGGCTGGCGGACGGTTGCCGCGGAGCGCAAGCTCCAAATCGTCTACGGGCACACGACGGTGAAGGGGCGCTGCGACCGCATCGACTATAATGCGCAGACGGACGAGTGGTGTGTCGTCGACTACAAGACGTTCGACAATCCGGACCGCGCGGTCTGGCTCGACCGGAAGAAGAACGAGTGGAAGAGTCTGCAGCTGCCGCTCTACTGCGCAATGCTCGACGCCGATCCGGAGTTTCCCGGGGCGAAGCTCGCGAAGATCTCGTCCGCCTACTGCGTGCTCGGCAAGACGGAGGAGACGACGCTCTTCACGGGACCGATGAACGGCGCCTTTGTCGCCGAGGCGGAGGCGAAGGTCCGCGAGCTCGTCGACAGGATCGAGCGCGGCGTCTTCTGGCCGCCGTCGTCCGCGAACGTCTGGCAGTGGGACTTCGGCGACTGGATTTTCAACGCGCCGGAGGAGAGCGTCGATCCCGCCTGGCTCGCCGACCAGGAGCGGCGTGTCGCGGAGCTTGCGAAGGAGGCGGGCGCATGAACGCGAACGTGCTAATCGAGGCGTCGGCGGGGACCGGCAAGACGCAGGCGCTCGCGGAGCGGCTCATTGAGCTCCTGCGCGGCGGGGTGAAGCCGCAGGAGATCGTCGCGCTCACGTTCTCGCGGGCTGCCGCGGGCGAGATCTTCGAGCGGTTTGTGACGCTTCTCGCGGAAAGGATTGAGAAGGGAGAGGCTGACGCGGCACTCCTCCGCGAGGTGATCGCGACGCAGCACCTTTCGCAGATCGGGACCCTGGACAGCTTCCTCATGCGGATTGTCCGCAGCTTCCCGCTCGAGCTCGGGCTCCGGGGCGAGCTTCGGATGATGGACGAATACGAGACGGACGCGGAACGCGCGCGCGTGTCGTTCGGCATCCTGCGGCGGACGGACGCCGCGGCGAAGCGCGCGTTCGGCGAGGCGTTTGCGCTTGCGATGAACCGGGAGAACGTGAGGAGCTTCGTCGAGACGTACCGCACGTTCATCGCCGGCTGGCACGAGCGGTATCTCTCCATGGGGCAAGGTCCCGCGGATTTCCGGTCTCGAATATCGGCTTTGGGACTTCCGGTCTCGGATTTTGAGTCTTCCGTCTCGGGTCTAAAGTCCTCCGCCGACGCGCTCGAGGGCATCGTCGATTCCGATGCGTGGCGGGAGTTCGTCCTCTGGGTGAGGACATTCCGCGGAATGTTCTCGGGGCTGAAGGGTTTTGCGAAGAAGTTCGTCGAGGAGGGGGACGGCGTGTTCGCCGGTTCGACGGTGGAGATTGACTTCAACCGCCGGCATTACGCGTTCGGCGGCGAGCAGGCGGCGGCCATCCGTGCGGCGATGTCATCCGTCTACGGCTACGTGCTTCGTCAGAAGGTCGAGATGGCGTACGGCATCTGGACGCTGCTGGACTCCTTCGAGACGGAATACGCGAAGAAGGTGAGGAACGCGGGGCGGCTTACGTTCGCGGATGTGCCGCGGCTCATCCTCGCGCTGCCGGACGACGCGCGGCTTGCGCTCGAGTACCGGATGGACGCGAAGATCCGCGCGTGGGCGCTGGACGAGTTCCAGGATACGAGCCGCGAGCAGTGGGCCGCGCTCGGCGGACTCGTCGAGGAGGCGAAGCAGTCGGGCGGGGAGAAGAGCGTCTTCGTCGTCGGCGACCGCAAGCAGGCGATCTACGGCTGGCGCAACGGCGACGTCGGCATCTTCACGCGGGAGCGGGAGAGCGGCGCGTACGAGGTCGGCGAGCTGAGGAAGTCCTGGCGCTACGGCACGCCGATCGCGGAGGCGGTCAACGCGGTCTTCGTCCGCGGACGCCTCGCGGACGAGTTCCCGGGCTGGGAGGCGCCGGAGCACGAGACGGCGAAGCCGGAGCTCGGCGGATTCGTCCAGGCGGTCGAGTCGCCGGGGCCGAAGCCGGAGGATTTCGTCGTGCCGGTCCGCAACGCGCTCCAGGCGGTCGATCCGGTCGGCCGCGGCATTTCCGCCGCCGTGCTCGTGCGGACGAACGCGATGGGCAGGACGCTTGCGGCAGCGCTCAAGGAGGGTGGGGTCTCGGGTGTCGTGTGGGAGGGTGAGAGCGCGATTCTCGACACGCCCGCGCTGCTCGGCTTCCTCGACACGCTGCGCCTCGCGGACCATCCGGGCGACGGACAGGCCTACGAGCACTTCCGGCGGACGCCGCTCGCGCGGGCGAAGTACGGCGAGGAGGTTCCGCCGGCGAGCGAGCTGTCGTCCGAATTCGCGCTTTCCTTCGCGACACGCGGAATCGTCCGCACGTTCCGCGCGCTCCGCGCGACGCTGCCGGAAGATCCGAAGGCGGCGTGGAGCGAGTTCACGGAGGGACGCTTCACGGACTTGCTGCGGGCCGCGGCGGAATTCGAGCGGACGATGGCGGCGGGCGTGCGCCTCGGCGACTTCATCGCGTTTCTCAAGTCACGCGAGACGCGCAACGTCGCCGAACCGGGCAAGATCAAGGTGCTGACGATTCACCGCTCGAAGGGTCTCGGCTTCGACTACGTCGTCCTGCCGCTCTACGAGCCCAAGTCGCTCGACCGCGAGCCGGAGGGACCGCTTGTCGGCGACGGCTGGATCCTGCCGGATCCAGGCGCGAAGGTGACGCGCGCCGTGAAGGCGCTGCAAAGCGCCGCGGAGCTCCGCCGGACGAGGTCCGAGCAGGAGGAGCTCTGTGCCTACTACGTGGCGATGACGCGCGCGAAGCGGGCGATGACGGTTGTGCTACATCCCGAGCCGGAGAAGGCGACCGGCCGGCGCTTCTCGCAGTTCGTCCGCGAGGCGATCCCCGAGCCGATCGGGAAGCCCGACTGGTATCGGGAGTTCTCCGGTCTCTCGTCTTCCGTCTCCGGTCTAAAGTCCTCTCCGGCCCCTGGCGAGGACCTTAGACTTGAGACGAGAGACAAGAGGAGGATTGTCAAACGGCGATTGCCGTCGCTCAAGTTCCAGACGGGCGAAAGCGCGGGGAGCCTGTTTGCCGCGGCAGGCGCGCGGCAGGAGGCGCTCGCGCGCGGCGTCGCCGCGCATGCGGAATACGAGCGGGTCGAGTGGGTCGACGCCGGGAAGGCGACGAGCGACCTCGCGCGCGCGCTTGTGAAGCCGGCGGAGCTGACGGCGCTCTGGCGGGAGCGGTCCTTCGAGGTGTGGGCGGAGGGCGAGTGGACGTCCGGGCGCTTCGACCGTGTCGTCTTCACGGGGACGGGTGCGGCGCGCCGGGCGACGGTTTACGACTTCAAGACGAACCGGCGGCTGCGTGGCGAGGGCGAGGCGGATTTCGCGCGGCGGATGCGCGAGACCTACGCGGGGCAGATGTCCGCCTACCGGCGGGCGCTCGTCGCGCTGACGGGACTCGAGCCGTCCGCCGTCTCGTGCGTTCTGCTGCTGACGGAAACACAGCAGGCGGTTTTATGCTATACTACGGAAAAACACAAAGGAGGTAATCTATGAACGGCGGACTCATTTTCTTCGGCATTGTGGCTTTCATCGTCCTCGTGGCGATCTTGAAGACGGCGGTGATCGTGCCGCAGAAGACGGCGTATATCGTGGAACGCCTCGGCAAGTACCGCTGCACGCTGGACGCGGGCTTCCACATCCTCATTCCGTTCCTCGACCGCATCGCCTACCGCCACACGCTGAAGGAGCAGGCGATCGACGTGCCGCCGCAGCAGTGCATCACGAAGGACAACATCGCCGTCGACGTGGACGGTATCCTCTACATGCAGGTGATGGATCCGGCGAAGGCGTCGTACGGCATCGGCAACTACCTCTTCGCGACGACGCAGCTCGCGCAGACCACGATGCGCTCGGAGATGGGCAAGCTTGACCTCGACCGCAGTTTCGAGGAGCGGACGAACATCAACGGCGCGATCGTCGCGGCGGTGGACAAGGCAAGCGATCCGTGGGGCATCAAGGTGACGCGCTACGAGATCAAGAACATCACGCCGCCGCAGTCCATCCGCGACGCGATGGAGAAGCAGATGCGCGCCGAGCGCGAGAAGCGCGCGATGATTGCCGAGTCCGAGGGCGAGCGCCAGTCGAAGATCAACCGTGCCGAGGGCGAGCGCCAGCAGGCGATTGCGCTTTCGGAGGGCGAGCGCGCTCGCCGCATCAACGAAGCGGAGGGCAAGGCGAAGGAGATCCTGCTCGTCGCCGAGGCGCAGGCCGCGGGCATCACCAAGGTCGCGGAGGCGCTGAACGGCAAGGGCGGCATCGAGTCCGTCAACATGCAGCTCGCGCAGCAGTACCTCACCCAGTTCGGCAATCTCGCCAAGCAGAACAACTCGATGATCGTCCCTGCCGACCTCTCGAATGTGGCAGGGATTCTCCAGGCTTGCACTTCAATTATCAAGAAGTCGTAAGGTGGAGAGATGAGGTGGAGGTGGACGATGGATGATTTGATTTTAAGGACAATCGAGGGGCTGAAGCGGAGGGGCTTCGAGGCCGTGGGCGTCGCGACGAAGGCCGAGGCGCTGAAGATCGTGATGAACGAGGCCGAGGGGGCGCAGTCCGTCGGCTGGGGCGGCAGCGAGTCGCTGAAGGAGATCGGCGCGCGCGATGCGCTTGCGAAGAGCGGAAAGGAGATCCGCGACCATCAGACGGAGATGGACCTCTTCCTCCTGAGTGCGAACGCAATCACGTCGGACGGCGTCATCGTCAACATCGACGGAACGGGCAACCGCGTGGCGGCGTCCATCTACGGTCCGAAACGCGTCGTGTACGTGATCGGCAGGAACAAGGTCGTGAACGGTGGGCTTCTTGAGGCGATTGCGCGCGCGAAGCGCTGCGCGTGTCCGCCGAACTGCCGGCGTCTCGCCAAGAAGACACCGTGCGCGGAGACGGGGATCTGCGCGGATTGCGATTCTCCGGACCGCATCTGCAAGGTGACGGCGTTCTTCGACCAGCCGCCGCGCCACACGCCGACGAAGGTGATTCTCGTCGACGAGGACCTTGGCTACTGAGGAGAGGCATACGAAAGCCGTGCCTTCCGTTGGTCCGCCCCCGACAGGTCGGCTTCCGCGGAGATCTAATGAGAGGTCTGCGGATGGTGAAGTGAAGTGCGGCGATTTGGTATAATCTTGCCATGAACAGAAGAGAATTCATCGGAGGTGCCGCGGCGACGCTGGCGGCGGGATGCGTGGACATGAACCCGGCGGCGAAGGGCGCGGCGGACGCCGCCGCGCTCGAGGCCTCGAAGAAGTGGTTCAGGGAGGCGCAGTTCGGGATGATGGCGCACTGGGGGCTCTACACGCTCCTCGGCGGCGAATGGAAGGGCAGGCCGGGCTTCCATCCCTACGGCGAGTGGATCATGCACGGCAACCGCATTCCGAACAGGGAGTACGCGGCGCTCGCGAAGGCGTTCAACCCGATGCTGTTCGATCCGATGGACTGGATGAAGCGGGCGCGGGACGCGGGGATGAAGTACTTCGTCATCACCTCGAAGCACCACGACGGCTTCGCGATGTACCGCTCGAAGGTGTCGAAGTACAACGTCGTGGACGCGACGCCGTTCGGGCGCGATCCCCTCGAGGAGATCGCCGAGGCGTGCCGCGCGACGGGCGTAAAGCTCGGGCTCTATTACTCGCAGGACCTCGACTGGAGCGATCCGAACGGCGGCGGGCGCCGGGTGTACTACCCCTGCTACGGCGAGATCGGGCGCAAGGAGAACCGCAAGTGGGGGAACGACTGGGACTTCACCGACGACTCCGCCTATGACTTCGAGCGCTACCTCGCCGAGAAGTCGATTCCGCAGACGGAGGAGATCCTGACGCAGTACGGCGACCTCTGCCTCATCTGGTTCGACGTGCCGGTGACGATGACGAAAGAGCAGTCGAGGCGCTTCCGCGACCTCGTGAGGAAACACCAGCCGGGCTGCCTCATCAACGGGCGGATCGGCAACGACCTTGGTGACTACTTCACGCCGGACGACAACCAGATCGCGGACAAGACCGAGACCGGCAAGCTCTACGAGACGGTGGGGACGATGAACGACAGCTGGGGGTACCGTCCGACCGACACGCACTACAAGAGCGTGAAGGAGATCCTCGGCATCAAGGCGAAGTGCGCCTCGATCGGCTCGAATTACATGCTCAACGTCGGCCCTGACCAGCTCGGCCGTTTCCCCGTCGCCGCAATCGACATCCTGAACGGCCTGGCGAAGCGCTGATGGGCGTGGAGCGGAAGATGTACCTGACGGAAGTCCTTCCGCCGGAGATTCGCGGCCACATGAACCAGCAGCTGCCCCCGACCTGGTTTCTCGACAACTGAGCGTCGAAACTCGACGCCAGGGCGCAAAAGCCATCCATTTTGTGCTATAATATGCCCCTTCAACGAAGGAGTAGCGAAGAATGGCTAAGCTGACATTCAAGGAAGACCTGTGCAAGGGTTGCGGACTGTGCATTACCGCGTGTCCGAAGAAGATTCTTGCGCTTTCGAAGACAAAACTGAACCACAAGGGCCACACCCCGGTCGAGTGCACCGATGAGGCCGCATGCGTCGGGTGCGCAAGCTGCGCGATGATGTGCCCGGATTGTGTTATCACCGTCGAGCGGTGATAACACGAGGTTTAGACGTTTAGAGGTTTAGACGTTTGGAAGGTTCAAGGAATGAGTGAAAAGGTACTAATGAAGGGCAACGAGGCGATCGCCGAGGCGGCGATTCGCTGTGGTTGCAGGCACTATTTCGGCTATCCGATTACGCCGCAGACCGAGATCGCGGCGTACATGGCCAAGCGCATGCCGAAGATCGGCGGCACGTTCCTTCAGGCGGAGAGCGAGATCGCCGCGATCAACATGGTCTACGGCTGCGCCTCGACGGGTCGCCGGGCGATGACGAGCTCCAGCTCGCCGGGCATCTCGTTGAAGGCCGAGGGCATCTCGTACCTCGCGGGCGCGGACCTTCCCGCCCTCATCGTGAACGTCCAGCGCGGCGGTCCGGGCCTCGGCGGCATCCAGCCGTCGCAGTCCGACTACTTCTTCATGACGCGCGGACCGGGCCATGGCGACTTCCACATCATCGTCCTCGCACCGGCGACGGTGCAGGAGATGGCGGACATGACGCGCCTCGCGTTCGAGCTGGGCGAGAAGTACCGCATGCCGGCGATGCTGCTGGCGGACGGCACGATGGGCCAGATGATGGAGCCGGTCGTCCTCCCCGAGACGGAGATCGATCCCGCCGACGTCATGAAGGGTAAGGCGTGGGCCGTCACCGGTACGGAGATGAAGCGCAAGCACAACATTATCAACTCGCTTTACCTGAAGCCCGACGAGCTCGAGAAGACGAACATCGAGCGCTTTGAGCGCTATGCGAAGCTTGAGGAGGAGTGCCGCTGGGAGGAGTACCTGATGGACGACGCGGAGATCTGCGTCGTCTCGGTCGGCATCACCGCCCGCGTCTCGAAGAACGCGATCGTCGAGTGCCGCAAGCGCGGCATCAAAGTCGGCATGATCCGTCCGATCACGCTCTACCCGTTCCCGAAGGAGCCGCTCGCGAAGGCGGCGGCGAAGGTGAAGAGCTTCCTCACGGTGGAGCTCAACATGGGCCAGATGAACGAGGACGTGAAGCTCGCGATCAACTGCTCGAAGCC
>CADAKF010000020.1:18914-21500 GCA_902788415.1 uncultured bacterium | reverse complement strand
TCGAAGTTGCGCGCGGCATCACTCGTAAAGCCCGGAGCAAGCCCTTCGGCGGACTTCGGCTCCCAGTCGCGCCACTCCTCGTCGATGGCCGCAGCAGTTTCGGCGCTCACAAAGCAATTCGGATAGCCGCGCAGCGGCTTCTCCCAATCAACGACCGCGGCGATCTTCAGATAATGCGTCTTCTTGCGCCCGATCAGCGTGAGCTCCGTCCCCGCCGGCGGCACGGGCAACCGCCTCTGCACAAACATCGCCTTCGTCACCACACATTCGCCGAGTCTTCCGTCTAACGTCTCACGTCCTGCCCAACCCGTCGCAACGCACGCCATCATCGGCGGACCTTGCATCACCCGGCCGTTGGGACGGTAATCGATCGCGAACTGGGCGATCTTCGCCTCCGCCGCGACCGGCACCTCCTTCAGGAGTCGCTCGGCGACCGCCGTCGCCTGATGGTCGTTCGTCGCCACCAGCCCCTGCATGAAGGTGACGGTGCCGACGGCAATCGCCACCCCCAGTATCACGCAAATATGCCTGACTTTCACCGATAGGTTTCCAAATACCTCTCCGACACCTTCGCCGGATCGCCCTCGGTTTCAAAGCTCGCGGCAATCTTCCCGTCCTTCAGGAAGTGAACCTTCTTCGCACACGCAGCGACGACAGGATCGTGCGTGACAACCAGAATCGCCGACTTGCCGTTCGTCCCCTTCAGGATTTCGCAGATGTCCTTCGCGCTCTTCGCGTCGAGATTGCCCGTCGGCTCGTCGGCGAGCACGATCTCCGGCTCGGCAATGAGCGCCCGCGCAATGGCGACGCGCTGCTGCTCGCCGCCAGATAGCTCCTCGGGCAACTTGTCGAGTAAATCGGCAATTCCCAGTTTCTCGGTCAGGTCGGTGAGACGGGAGGACTTTAGACGAGAGACGGGAGACTTTCCGTCAAGAAGAAGCGGCAACAGAATGTTATCGCGAACCGTCTTCTCGTTCAGCAGATTGAATGCCTGAAAGACGACACCGACATGCCGCCGCCGGAACTTCGTCGCCTCGGCGTCGGACATCTTCACGACGTCCTTGCCGCCGATTTCGACAGACCCGGCATCCGCCGCCAAGAGCCCCGCCGCGATGTGCAGAAAGGTCGACTTGCCGCTCCCGGACGGACCCATCAGCGCCTCGAAGCTCCCCGCCTCAATCGAAAGCGAGAAATCTTTCAGCACTTCCTGCTTGCCGTAACGACGGCTGACTTTAGCGGCTTTCAATGCTTCCATGAGAGAGGACTTGAGACATTAGACGTGAGACTTCAAAGCATCAAACGCCGCTCGGGAACAGTTGGTTCAGAATCTGCTCGGCCGGCGTATAGGCCTTCTTTTTTGCGTTGCAATCGACGCAGCAGGGAACGCAGTTGCCGCGAGTCGACTTTCCGCCGCGGGCCACTGGAATCACGTGGTCGAGCGTGAGGTTCTCCGCCCCGACCTGCTTGTGGCAGTAGTGGCAGACGCCCTTCGCAACGAGCGCCTTCCACCAGTCGGTCTTGCGGAGCTCGCGCGCCTTCTCGCGCTCGCGCTTCACGTGCACCGGATCGGGATTGAGATCGAGCCAGTCTTCCATGGTCACTTCCAGAAGATGAAGAAAACCGCGGCGAAGATGCAGACGGCCGCCGCCGCGTAGTTCCACGAAACGCCCTCGCGCATGACGAGAATCGAAAACGGCACGAAGGTGAGGAGCGCAACCGCCTCCTGCACGATCTTGAGCTGCTCGAGGGACATCGTCTTCGACCCCATCCGGTTCGCCGGGACCGCGAGACAATACTCAACCAGCGCAATGCTCCACGAAACGAGAATCGCCACCCAGACCGGCGCACCAGACAAGTTCTTGAGGTGGCCGTACCATGCGTAGAGCATGATCAGATTCGAGAAGGCCAGCAGGAGAACCGTCCACCAGTTGATGTTTGCCATAGGCGTATTATACCAAATCAGAAACTGCCGCGAATGCCGACGTCGAACATGCGGGGTTCGCCGACGAAACACTCGTAATAGTGCCGCGACGTCTCGAAGTACTTCTCGCCGAAGAGGTTGCGCACGCCCAGCGTCAGGAAAAACTTGTCGCTCCAGTCCGCTTGCGACGCCGGCAGGAACTTCGCGAATGGAATCGCCATGTTGACGTCGAAGACGTGCGACGGATCGAAATACAGGTTCTCGTCCACATACTGTCCGCGCATCGTCGCATAGCTTTTGGACTTGAACCGATAGCCAAGGCCGACGACGACGTCTTCGACCAGGTCGAACCCGTGCAGGCGGTAGGAGGTGTTGAGTGTAAAGGCGTGCCGCGGAGTCCGCTCGAAGGTGCTGTGCGTCTCGGCCTCGCAGTCCTCATAGTACGTGAAGGCATACATCGCGAGGACGGTCCAGTTCTCGGTGATGTCGCCCGAAAGCGAGACCTCCGCACCCTGCGAGCGGGTGTGGCCCTCGAAGTGGTAGGTCGTCACCGAGTTGACCGTCTCCGCCACCGGCGTGTTCTCCTGGTCGATCCGGAAATACGAGGCCGAGAGCCAGAGCTTTTCCAGCGGACGAATGCGGAAACCCGGCTCCCATTGCGTGGC
>CADAKF010000020.1:0-18900 GCA_902788415.1 uncultured bacterium | reverse complement strand
CCGAGCGTCGGCGTGCGCGTCTGCGAGACATTGCCGAAGAAGACGAGCCAATCAAGCGGCTGAACGGTCAAACCGCCGCGGGGCGAGAACGCGAACTCGCGCGCCTCGGCGTAGTGCGTCACCGTCGTCGCGCCGGAGCGGCCCGTCAGCTCGACGTCGGTGCCGCTCTCGACGAAATAGTCGTAGCGCAGCCCCGCCAGCAGCGTCATCCAGCCCCAGCCGACGGAGTCCTGCAGCGTCACGCCGTAGCGCGAAGTCGGCGTACCGAAGCCGCCGGACGAATCGCGGTAGTAGAAGTCCGGCTGGACGAGGAACGCGTTGCGGAAGCCGAACGGCAGCTCGTCTTTCGTGTAGACCGAACGCGCGTAAAGATTGAAGCTGCGGCCGAACATGCGGCTTTCGGAGAACGACGAGGTCATGTACTTCTTCCCCGTCAGCCATTCGCCCGTCGCGTAGAAGTGTTCCATGACCGCGTTATACTGCGGCGTCGGAAGCTCCCCGCCGGGGTTTCTCGGCGTCCGCTCGGACGGCAGGTACGGTTCGCGCGTCGTCTGCTCGAGATGCGAATACATGAACGAGCCGCCGAACTTGAGGAGCCAGTCGTCCGTCACCTGCCAGTCGACGTAGGGATTGACCATCATCCCCTTGTAGGTGGAGCGGTCCGATTCGCGGCAGGACGACTCGTACCAGCCGTAGCCGCCGCCGGGGCGTCCGCGCCAGACCGGAACGCCGATGTAGCTCGGCGAGTCGGACGAAATGAACATCGTCTTGAGACCGAACGTCAGGTCTTTGCGCGGCGACCAGACGAACGACGGCGCAAGCGTGTATTGCTCGCGCGGACGGGCCCCGTCCTGCGATCCGCGGTTCACGTAGGCCGGCGAATAAAGGTCGAAGGATCCGACGAAGCGCATCGCGAACGTGTCGCCGACCAGCACCTCGTTCGCATCGATCATTCCGCGCTGGCGCCACGTGCTCCGTCCGACGGACGTCGTCTCCTGGAACTCGCGTTCGCTGCCGCGAAGATGCGCGCCCTTCAGATACATATTGATTGATCCGCCTGCACCGTTGTTGTTCTGCTGCGCGCCCGCGCCGCCGGAGAGAGACGCGATCGGGCCCTTCACCACCTCAACCCGCTCCATCATGTAAGGGTCCATGAAAAGCCCAGCGCCGCGTCCGACCGGGATGACACCGTCAAACGCCGGTTCCGTGCCGCCCATGCCGCGGATGGAGAAAAGGCCCGGCTGACGGATGAGGAGCGACGTGCCGCCAGTCTCTATGCCCGGCACCCAGCGAAGGAGGTCGTTCATGTCCGTCGGGTTCCGCTCGCGGATGAAGTCTTCCGTGAGTGTATCGACGACGCACGGCAGCTTCTCCGGCGCTTCGTCGGTGAACGTCCCGCCCGACACCGTCTCGGGACGGTACTTCGACAGAGCCGTGCTTTCGACGACAACCGTCCCCAAGTCAGTGACGGCGGCGAAGAGAAGCAAACAGGCGGTGAGACAGCTCATATCAAATCATCCAACGCCGCCGCGCCGCAGAAGGTTCAGCGGCAGAGATTGAGGACGAGGAGCGCAAAGGAGGTGCAGAGAACCGGATCCGCCTCCCAGAAACGGTTGTTGTCGTTGGCCCAGCTGCCGTCCGGCTTCTGGAGGGACATCACCTTTGCGGACAGCTCTTTCTTCCAGTTATGGTCACCGACCGTGTCAACGCCAGCGGCCGAAAGTGCACGGGCCATGATGTCGTAAAAGTAATAGAGGCCCTGGTTGCCCATACCGGGATTCTCCTCGACACTCCAGTACTTGTTCAGGTACTCAAGTGACTGGCGAACACGCGGATCGCCACGGTCGAGCTTCGCCGAGCACATTGAAAGAACCGCCGCGTAGGTCATCGACCCGTAGGCGCGAAGATGCACCTTGCCCGCCTTGTTCGTCTCCGTCCCCGCCTGCGGCGTCCGCTCGTTGTATGCCGCGCCGCCCGCATCGGGTCCTTCCTTCTTAATCAGGTTCTCGACGAACGCGAGCGCCTTGTCCCAGTCAAGATCGACCTTCTTGCCGTCCGTGCGGAACTCCTCGAGCGAAGCGGTTTTCGCCATCGCGCTCATCGCGTAGGACGTGTTCGAGAGGTCCGCATAGCGGCGACGCGAGACCTTGTCGTAGCCGAACCCGCCCGCCAGCGTGTCGTCGCCTACGAGTTGGGACGAGGCGATGTATTCGCGCGCCTTGAGGAGCGCCGCCTTCGGCGCCAGGCCCGAGTCAAAGAGAGCCGAGAGGCAGACGGACGTGTTGTAGTTGCCGAGGCCCGATCCGCCGCGCCCCGGTTTCGGCACGTAGAAGCCGCCGTCGGGACGCTGGGTCGCAAGAACGAACGAAGCCGCCTTTTTCCGCGCTTCGCTCACCAGCGACGAGGGCCTCGCTTCCCCTTTGAACGACGTCGACAACGCCCAAAGCGGAAGCGCTGTGAGCGCGGGCATCTGGGGATCGCTCCAGTGTCCGTCGGGAGACTGCCTGGAGAGCAGGAACTTCGTGCCCTTCTCAATGGCGACGGTCAGGTTCGTCTCGACGGCAAAGCCGCCGAGCGTTGCGGTCAGGGCAAAAAGGCAGACGATCTTTTTCATACATTTCTTTTAACGTCGTAGAGAAGCGCGTAGTTCACCGGAATGACGACCATCGTGAGGTCGGTCGCGAAGGCGAGGGAGAGGACCTCCTTACTTGATGTCGGAAACCGTCGCCCCGGGAATCGCCCCGAGGATGTCGTTGAGCTTCGGATCGTCCAGCATCTCCTGACGGTCGGAAGGAGCGGTTTGCGCGGGTTTCTCCTCAGGCATCGGCGGAAGGCCGCCGCCCGCCCATTTGGGCGTCTTGTCAACGACCTGCTCGGACGCTCCGGCGCTCCGACGATCCGATGACATCCCCTTCACCGCCTTCAGCAGCTCGTCGATCGTGGCGGTCGTGGCGATGCGGGAGGCGCGGATGAGGGACATCTCGATGAGCGTGCGCACGCTGAGGACGTAACGGAGCTTGTCCTCCATTTCCGCAAGCTGGTCGCAGATCTTGAAGACCCGTCCGGGATCAATGCCCTGCGACTGCTCCAGAAGGACCTTGATCTGGTCCGGCGTCGCCTCGAGCGACTTCGCATTCGCCCCAAGCGCCTGCAGGACGACGAGGTTGCGGAAATGCTGCAGCAGTTCGCCGGAAAGCCGGCGCATGTTCTTGCCGGCCGAATCGAACAGCTCGATTGCCGACAGGATGCCGGCGACGTCGCCCTTCAGGATCGATCCGGCGAGTCCTTCGAGCGCATTGCGGCTCACGAGCCCGAACACGCCGAGCGCGTCCTCTTCGGTGATCTTGTCGCCCTTGAAGGAGATGAGCTGGTCGAGGGACGACAGCGCGTCGCGCATGCCGCCCTCCGCACCGCGCGCGATGGCGAGGAGCGCGTCCTCTTCCGCGGCGATCTTCTCCTTCTCGCAGACGGACTTGAGCCGCGCAACGATGTCATTCGTCTGGATACGCCTCAGGTCGAAGCGCTGGCAGCGCGAGATGATTGTCGCCAGAACCTTGTCGCCTTCCGTCGTCGCGAAGATGAAGCGGACGTACGGCGGCGGCTCCTCGAGTGTCTTCAGCAGCGCGTTCCACGCCGCGTTCGAGAGCATATGGCATTCGTCGACGATGAAGATCTTGTACTTCGACGAGGTCGGCTTGAACTGCACCGCGTCGATGATGGGCTTCACGTCCTCGACCTTGTTGTGCGAGGCCGCGTCCAGCTCCGTGACGTCGATGGAGCGCCCCGCGGCGATCTCCCGGCAGTTGTCGCACGCCCCGCACGGTTCGACGCCCTTCGGATCCGAGCAGTTCAGCGCCTTCGCGAAGATGCGTGAGAGCGTCGTCTTGCCGATGCCCCTCGGGCCGATGAAGAGATAGGCGTTCGCGATGCGGTTCGCCTCGATTGCGTGGCGCAGCGTGCGGACGACGTGCTCCTGCCCGACGACGTCGTCGAAGGTCATCGGACGGTACTTGAGCGGAAGCGCTAGATGCTGTCTTTCCTCTGCCATTTTTCACGGTGGGCGACCACGTGCCGCCGGATGAAGAAGTATGTGAGCGGCGTCAGGACGATCGCCAGGGCGAAACCGCCGAGGAAGAACGAGGCCATCGCCTCCGCACCGAGATGGCGGACGGCCCGCCACGTCCACTCGGTCTCCATCAGCCGCGAGAACGAGAGGGATCCGCCGAAGATCAGCCTGTTCACCACCCAGGTCTGCGCCGGATAGATGATGAAGATCGTGAAGGGGTTCGTGATCAGCGTCCCCAGCGTCGCGCCGATCTTCGACACGCGCATCATCATCGCCAGCGGAACGGAGATGATCAGCTGGAGCCCGAAGGGAATCGCGCAGCCGATGAAGACGCCGAGCGCCCATCCGGCCGCCACATCCTCGGGCGGCAACGGATCTTTCACCATTTTCGCCTTGAGGTCGCGGAGGGTGGCGCGCAGGGAGTTCATCAGACCGTGTGGACGAAAAGTCCGCTCCTCAGCTTCGGCTCAAACCAGGTGGACTTCGGCGGCATGATTGCCCCGGCGTCCGCAATCGCCATCATCTCCCCGACCGTCACGGGCTCCATCGCGAACGCCACCGCGTTCTCGCCGGAGTCGACCTTCGCCGCAAGCGCCGCATCGCCGCGGATGCCGCCCATGAAGGAAATGCGCTGATCCGTACGCGGATCGCCGATGCCGAGAATCGGCGCCAGCAACTTGTCCTGCAGATAGGAAACGTCGAGCGCCCCGACGACGTCCGTTCCCGCCGGAATGTCCCACGAGAGATCCGTCCACTTGCCGTTGAGGTACATGCGGCAGTTGCGCACGCCCTTCTGGCCGACGGTGAAGTTCTCGGACACGCGCGAGAGGAACTCGTACTCCGAAAGGCCGTTCAAGTCCTTGACGAGACGGTTGTACGCGAGGATCTTGAGCTGGCTCGCCGGGAAGATGACCGCCATGAACCAGCGGCTTTCGCCCTCAAAGCCATGCTCCTTCGCATAACGCGCCGCCGCCGCACTGCGGTGGTGCCCGTCGGCGATGTACGCGACCGGAATGCGCGCGAAGAGCTCGACGAGCTCGTCGGCGACGCACGCGGACGCGGGCGCGATCTCCCACACCGTGTGGCCGATGCCGTCCGGCGCGACGAAGTCGTAGAGTGGCGCCTTCGAGCAGGCGTCCGCGACGATCGTGTCGATCGCCTTGTCGTCGCGGTAGGTGAGGAACGCCGGACCCGTGTGCGCCGCCAGGGTCTCGATGTGGCGCGTACGGTCGTCTTCCTTGTCCTTGCGCGTCTTCTCGTGCTGCTTGAGGACGCCGGCGAGATAGTCCTGCGTGTCGAAGGTCGCGACAATGCCCGTCTGGCTGTGTGACCCCATCGTCTGGCGGTAGGCGTAGAACTTGGGCTCCCCGTCGCGGACGAGCGTGCCGTCGGCGATCAGCTTGTCGAGCGCCTTGCGCGCCTGGGCGTAGGCCTCAGGCGACGAGCAGTCCGTGCCGTCCGGCAGGTCGATCTCGGGACGCGACACGTGCAGAAAGCTCTTTGGGTTGTCTTCGGCAAGAGCCTTGGCCTCCTTCGTGTCGACGACATCATACGGAACGGACGCGACCGAAGCCGCGTCCTTCACATTCGGCCGAACGGCCGCAAAGGGATGAATCTTCATTCTTTCTTACCAGCCAATGTTGATTACCGGGAAAAACTCCAGCTCGGCGTCGCGGATGACGTTGATGAGACCGACCTGGAAGCCGTACATCGTCTCGGCGCGGTTGATGAGACCGACCTGGAAGCCCTGCACCTCGCCGCCGAGGTTGACGAGACCGGCCTGAAGGCCGCGCATCGAATTCGCCTCGTTGAAGAGGCCGATCTGAAGGCCGAGCAGCTGCCCGCCGCCGACCGAGTTGTAGAGGCCGACCTGGAAGCCCGACAGGTCGTCCTTCACGTCGTTGCGGAGGACGTTGAACTGGAAGCCCTGGAAGTAGAGCGACCGACCCCAGAGGCCGAGGTCAATGCCCGTGATGTTCTCCTGCTTCGTGGAGAACGGCAGGGTCAGGCGGAGACCAATCACGTCGGGACTCGCCGGAAACTCGCAAATGGCGAAGAACGCCGGCCAGACGGCCCTCTCGCGCTGCCGCTCGACGCGCGGCTGCGGAGCGGTTTCCTCCGCCTTTTCCTCTTCCTGTGCGAACAGTGGCATCGCAACAGCCGCCACGAGAGCCAGCGAAAACAGTTTCTTCATGTTTTACTCCTAAGGTGGATTTGGGTAGATTATATAATATCCCAGCGCAGAAAGCAACTACGCCCCGACGGTCACCTTCTTGATGACGACCGACACTTCGGGAACGTTCTGATAGGGACCGACGGAGCCCGTCTTCACCTTGGCGATCTTGTCGACGACGTCCATCCCGTCCGTCACCTTGCCGAAGACCGCATAGCCGAAACCCTGCGGCGACGGGGACTGGAAGTCGAGGAAGCCGTTGTCCACCAGGTTGATGAAGAACTGGCTCGTCGCGGAGTCGACGACCATCGTCCGCGCCATCGCGATCGTGCCGCGCGCGTTCTTCAGCCCGTTCATCGCCTCGTTGCGGATGGGCTCGCGCGTCTTCTTCTGGTTCATGTCCTTCGTGAAGCCTCCGCCCTGGATCATGAACCCGTCGATGACGCGATGGAAGACCGTGCCGTCGTAGTGACCGTCCTTTGCATACTGGACGAAGTTCTTCACCGTTTCCGGCGCCTTCTCCTCGTTGAGCTCCAGAGAAATCGTCCCCATCGAAGTTTCCATCGTAACTTTTTTCATCTGAAGTCCTCCTTCAAACTTTCAAACTTTCAAACGCCTTGCTGACCTTCAAGAGCTTCGCCTCCTCGAATCCGCCGCAGATGAACTGCACGCCGACCGGAAGCTTCGTGTCGTTCGTGAAGCCCGCCGGCACGGACGAGGCGCAGACGCCCGCGAGCGCCGAGGGAATCGTGTAAAGGTCGTTCAGGTACATCGTCAGCGGATCGGGATTCGCGCCGAACCTGAAGGCCGGCGTCGGCGCGCACGGCGTGAGCAGCGTGTCCACCTTCCCGAACGCCTCGTCGAAGTCGCGCTTGATGAGCGTGCGGACCTTCTGGGCCTTCCCGTAGTAGGCGTCGTAGTAGCCGCTCGAAAGGACGTACGTGCCCATGATGATGCGCCGCTTCACCTCGGGGCCGAATCCCTCCGCGCGGCTCTTCGTGTAGAGCGTGAAGACGTCCGTCGCCTTCTCGCTGCGGTGTCCGTAGCGGACGCCGTCGAAGCGCGCGAGGTTGGCGCTCGCCTCCGCCGGGGCGATGATGTAGTAGACCGCCATCGCGTACTCGGTGTGCGGCAGCGAGACCTCGACGAGCTCCGCGCCCGCCGCTTCGCACGTCCGGATCGCCTCGTCCGTGATGCGCTTCACCTCGGGATCGAGTCCGGAGACCGCGAGATATTCCTTCGGGAGGCCGATTTTCACGCCCTTCATCGACGCGCCCTCGAGCGCCTTCACGTAGTCCGGCACCGGATCGGGCGGGGTCGTGCCGTCCATCTCGTCATGGCCCGCGAGCGCCCTCAGGAGAATCGCCGCATCCTCGACGGACTTCGTCATCGGTCCAACCTGGTCGAGCGAGCTTGCGAACGCCGTCACGCCGAAGCGGCTGACGCGTCCGTAGCTCGGCTTCACCCCGACGCAGTTGCAGAAGCTCGCCGGCTGGCGGATCGAGCCGCCCGTGTCCGTGCCGAGCGCCGCGATGCAGAGGTTGCCGCCGACTGCCGCGGCGCTGCCGCCGGACGATCCGCCCGGAACGCGGCCGAGGTCGTACGGGTTCCTCGTAACGCCAAGGCCCGAATTCTCCGTCGAAGACCCCATCGCGAACTCGTCCATATTGACGCGACCCGCCGGAATGAAGCCGTTCGACTTCAGGTTCCTGATGACGGTCGCGTCATACGGCGAGATGTAGCCCTTCAGAATCTTCGACGCGCACGTGCACGGCTGCCCCTTGACGTTGATCAGGTCCTTGATTGCAATCGGAATACCAGAAACGAGTGATTCGTGGTTCGTGGTTCGTGATTCGTCTGCCGCCTTGGCCTGCGCCAGGGCTGACTCCTCGTCAAACGTCAGGTACGCGCCGATCTCTCCGTTCTTCGCATGATAGCGGTCGATGATCGCCTGCGTCAGCTCGACGCTCGAGAACTCGCCCTTCGCAAGCCCCTCCTGCGCCTCCTTTATTCCTAGTTCATAAAGTTCTTTGCTCATAACTAACAGCTAATCGCTAACAGCTAAACTAACTCTCCGCCCCCTCCACGATCTTCGGCAGCAGGAACTCGTCGCCGACGCGCTTCGGCGCGTTCTCAAGCGCGACCTGCGTGTCGAGCGAGGGACGCACCTCGTCCTCGCGGAAGGCGTTCACGAGCGGACGCCCGTGCATCATCGGCTCAACGCCGTCGACGTTCACCGAGTTGATCTTCTCGACGTATTTGACGATGTTCTCGAGCTGCGGCTGGAAGACCGCCTTCTCCTCGTCCGTCAGCTCGAGCCGCGCGAGCTCGGCGACATACCCTACATCAATCTTCATGCCATTTCTCTTCTTTTAACGCCGTTCACAGCTAACCGCTAATCTCTAACAGCTATTTGCTCCACGACGGCGAAATCCAGTCGCCCTTGGCGCCGAAGACCGCACGCGGCTTGTCGCCTTTTTCCAGCGTGTCCAGGATAAACAGCACCTTGCCGCTGTTCGCGACGATGTGACGACCGTCGCGCGCCCAGCTCGGATGCTGCCAGCCGCCGTCCTCCGTCACGTTCTGCGCGGACGAATCGCCCTCCGCCGGATTCATCACCTTGATCTGCCCGCCGTTGGTGACGTAGACGATCCGCCCGTCCTTGCCCCAGTCGGGATCGATGTTCTGGCGGCTGCGGGACGTCAGCCGTCGGGTCTGCTTCGTCGCGACGTCCACGACCCAGATCTGCTGCGACTTGTCGCCGCGCACGAAGGCGATCTTCTTGCCGTCCGGGCTCCACGTCGGCTGGCCCTCGACCTCGTACGGCGTCGTCGTCAGGCGCGAATAGGAATCACCCTGGAGGACATAGAGCTCGGGATTGCCCTGGAACGACAGGATCGCCGCGCACTTCGTACCGTCCGGCGAAACCGCAATGCCCGTCGGCGTGCCCTTGAAGCTCCATTTGCGCTTCGCCCGCTCGGTCGTGACGTCCATCTCCCAGATCTGCGTCGCGCCGGACCTGTCGCTGATGAAGTAGACCGTATTCGCGTCCTTCCAGCGCGGGAAGATGGACATCTTGCCGTCGTTCGTCAGCTGACGGATGTCAAGACCGTCCGGGTAGCACGTGCAGAGGTCACCCGGAACCGCCGCCCCGACGGACTGCTGCTTGCCGTGCTTCAGGAAGACGATCTTGTCGCACGCGAAGCCCTTCTGACCAGCCCACGCCTGCACCATCGCGTCCGAGAGCTTCCGTGCGGCCATGCGGGCGGACTTGTCGTCCGCAAACGTCTCCGCGGAACTGATGCGCTTGCCGCTTCCCTCCGCGACGACCGCACCCGACGCGCCCGTCACCTTGACGGATCCGTTCGGATCGACCTGAAAGACGCCCGAAAGCTCGAGATTCTTCTGGAGGCACTTTGTGAACATCGCGTTGCCGACCTTCACCGACACGGTGAACTTCTTGTTGCCCGCGCCCGTGATGTTAACGACATGCTCCGCGCTGGCCATCGCCGCCGCAAGAAGAGAGAGCGCAAAAATTGTTTTTTTCATTCTAGTTTTACCTTTCAGTTTGAGGACATTAGACTTTAGACGCAAGACCTTAAGTCTCTCGTCTCCCGTCTAAAGTCCTATGTTGTATAATCCGCATTGATGTGAACATAGTCCAGCGAAAAATCACACGTATAGACCGAGCTCTCGCCCTTGCCGAGGTGCAGGTCGACGACAACCTCGAAGGCGTCCTTCTTCAGCACCTTCGCGAGCTTCTTCAATTGGGCGGCGTCCGCGACCTTGCCGCAGCGGAACGCCCAGACCCTGTCGTAGAAGACCTCCGCCCGCATGTCCACGACGTCCGCGCCCGAGTAACCGACCGCCGCGAGAACGCGTCCCCAGTTCGGATCGCGCCCGAACCAGCTCGTCTTCGCAAGCGGACTCTTCGCAACCGCCCGCGCGGCGCGCGCCGCGTCCTTTTCGCTTTTCGCGCCCTTCACGGTCACCGTGACGAACTTCGTCGCGCCTTCGCCGTCCGTCGCCATCTGCTTTGCGAGCGAAATGCAGACTGTCTCCAGCGCCTCGCGGAACGCGTCGAAGTCCCTGCCCGCCTTCGTAATCGCCGCATTGCCGGCCTTGCCGGACGCGAGCAGGAAGACCGAATCATTGGTCGATTCGTCACCATCGACCACGAGCCGGTTGAAGCTCTTGTTGATCGCGAGATAAAGCGCACGCCTGAGCATCGCCGGCGTGACGGCCGCATCCGTCGTGATGAAGCCGAGCATCGTCGCCATGTTGGGCTCGATCATCCCCGAGCCCTTCGACATCCCGCCGACCGTCACGGTCTTGCCGCCGATCCTCACCGTTGCGCAGGCCTGCTTGGGCTTCGTGTCGGTCGTCATCACCGCCTTCTCCGCGGCAAGTCCGTGCGCCGGCGTGCGACCCAGCTTCTTCACCGCCGCCTTCATGCCGGCGAGAAGCCGGTCCATCGGCAGCGGACGCCCGATGACGCCCGTCGAGGCGACGAGCACGTGCTTCGGGCTGATCCCGAGCTCGCCGGCCGTGACGAGTGCCGAGAGCTTCGCATCGCGGAGCCCAAGCTCGCCCGTGCAGGCGTTGGCGCAACCGGAGTTGGCGAGAATCGCCTGGATCTTTCCGCCCTTCACGATCTCGCGGTCATAGAGCACCGGCGCGGCGGCGACCTTGTTGGTCGTGAAGACCGCGGCGGCGGCGCACGGTTCGTCGGCGACGATGAGCGCGACGTCGTTGCGGCCCTTGTACTTGATTTCCGCCGCGACACCCGCCGCGCGAAATCCCTTTGCGGAGCAGACTCCGCCCTTAACGATCCGCAAGCTTGACATAGTCCCTCGGATGGAAAAGCGGCTTATAGGCGGGACGGATGATCGGTCCCTTGTTGACAAGCTCCTCCATGCGGTGGGCGCACCACGAGACGCAGCGCGCGACCGCAAAGAGAGGCGTGTAGAGATCCTTCGGAATCCCGAGCATGTCGTAGACGAAGCCGGAATAGAGGTCGACGTTCGCACAGACGTCCTGCGCGTTCGGATGACGCCTCTTGATGATCTTCGGACCCTCGCTCTCGATGAGTTCGAAGAGCTTCATCTCCGCCTCGCGACCCTTCTCCTTCGCAAGCGCCTCGGCCTTCGCCTTCAGCATCTGCGCACGCGGGTCGGAAATCGTATAGACGGCGTGGCCGAGGCCGTAGATGAGCCCCGTCCGGTCGCCCGCCTTCTTGTCCGCAATCTTCTCGAGGTACTTGACCACGTTCTCGGACTTGTGCCAGTCCTTCACGTTCGCCTTGATCTCGTCTATCTGCTTCATCACGCGCAAGTTCGCGCCGCCATGACGGGACCCCTTCAGCGACAGGACGGACGCCGCGACGGACGAGTAGATATCGGAATGGGAGGACGTGACGACGTGCGTCGTGAAGGACGAGTTGTTGCCGCCGCCGTGCTCGGCGTGGATGATGAGCGCGAGGTCCAGCGTCTCCGCCTCGAGCTTCGTGTACCTGCCGTCCTCGCGCGTCAGCATCAGAATGTTCTCGGACGTCGACTTCTTCGGATCGGGGTTCCGGATCATCAGCGACGCGCCGTCGTGATAGTGGGCCTTCGCCTGGTAGGCGTACGCGGCGATCGTCGGAATCGAGCCGATGAGATCGATGGACTGCTCCAGGCACTTCTCGAGCGAGATGTCATCTGGATTCCCCTCCGGATCGAACGCATACGCAAAGAGAACCGCGCGCGCCAGCGCGTTCATGAGGTTCTTCGACGGATACTTCATGATCGCATTATCGCGGAAGCCGTCCGACAGCTTGCGGTACGCGCCGATTGTGTTCTTCCAGTCGCCAAGCTCCTTGGCCGTCGGGAGTTCCCCGAAGAGCAGAAGATACGCCGTCTCCTCGTAGCCGAAGCGGTGCTCGCGCCGATCGGCCGCGACGATGTCCTTTACGTTGATGCCGCGGTAGTAGAGTTCGCCGGGAATGGGCTGCTTCTCGCCCTCGTCCATCACATAGCCGTGCACGTTGCCGATCGTCGTGAGCCCCACGAGCACGCCCGTTCCGTTGTCGTTCCGGAGGCCCCGCTTCACCCCGTACTTGCGGTACAGGGCGGGGTCGATGTAATCGACCTTCCTGACCTTCTCGGCCTGCTTCTTCAACCAATTCTTGTCTACCATTCGGAATTTCCCCGTTAAAACTAGTATATTATACCACAAACATCACCGCTTTTGACCGAAATCGGGCTGGCGACGACCGAGAAAAGACTTGTGTCCCTGACGCTTGCGGTTGTTCTTGTTGCGGTTCGCGGGATGCACCCACGGCGCCTGGGGGAGCCCCTTGTCCTGATGACCCGTCTTGCGGTCGATGGCGTCCGAATGATACGGCTGGTCGCGATCGACGTGAATCGTCTTCTTGATGAGGCGCTCGACGGCCTTCAGCTGCGCGCGCTCCTCGCCCGTTACGAAGGAGATTGCCGCGCCCGACTCGCCGGCGCGCGCCGTGCGCCCGATGCGATGCACGTAGCTCTCCGTCTCGAGCGGCAACTCCATGTTGACGACACACGAAACGTCCGGGACGTCGATGCCGCGACTCGCGATGTCCGTCGCAACGAGGACGCGCACCGCGCCCTTGCGGAAGCCGTCCAGCGCCCGCGTCCTCTGGCCCTGCGTCTTGTCCGAATGAATCGCCGCGCAGGCGATGTTCTCCCGGAGAAGCTTCTTGACGACGCGGTCCGCCCCGTGGCGCATCTTCGTGAAGACGATGACCTTCGTCCACTCGGGATGCGTCTTCAGGAGGTGGATGAGCAGCGAATCCTTCTGCGCCTTCTCGACAAACATCACCTTCTGGTTGATCTTCTCGACGGTCGGCGCCTCGGGAGAGATCGTCACCTGCACCGGATCCTGCACGAGCTCGCCCGCGAGCTTGGAGATAGCAGGCGACATCGTCGCGGAGAAGAAGAGCGACTGCCGCGCCTTCGGGAGCTTCGAGATGATGCGCTTGATGTCCGGTAGAAAGCCCATGTCGAGCATCCGGTCCGCCTCGTCGAGAACGAAGCACTCGACCTGGTCGAGATAGAGGATGCCCTGCGTCATCAGGTCGATGAGACGCCCCGGACACGCGATCACGGTCTCCGCGCCCTTCTTGATGTCCTTCACCTGCCCGAACTGCGAGACGCCGCCGATGAGGCACGCAAACGGCAGCTGGCAGTACTTCGAGTAGGTCTTCACGTTCTCCGCGGTCTGCACCGCGAGCTCGCGCGTCGGCGAGAGGATGAGCGCGCGCGGATGCCCGATGTGCCGCGGACGCCGCACCCTTACGAGATGATTGAGGATTGGCAGCATGAACGCGGCGGTCTTTCCGGTGCCCGTCTGCGCGATGCCGATCAGATCCCGTCCCTCGAAGAGGTACGGCATCGATTTCTCCTGGATCGGCGTCGGCGTCTTGTAGCCCGCGTCCTGAACCGCATGCTGCAGCTGCTGGTGCAATCGTCCGAAAACAGAACCGTTAAACATACCGCTGTCCACCTCCACCTCTTCTCTCCAACTTGTCACCGACTTGAACTGTAAACCGACTTGCCCTTCGCCGGGTCGGGAGAGGCCGACTTCGGCATCTTCTTGTAGACGGGGATCAGGAACCGGTACGGCGCATCGAGCGTATCCGCCGCGGCGTAGGCCTTCGCGGTGTTGCGGGCCTCGACGAGGGGGGCCGCGATATTCTGCATGTACTGCTTCCAGCGAAATTCGCCCGCCGCCGGCAGGACACTGAACTTCTGCAGATAGCGCGTATGCCGGTTCGTGTCGATGTAACGCTCCTTGATTTTCCGCGCACCGCCTTCGATGGCCTTCGCCTGCGTGTTCCAGGGCCCGCCGTACTTCTGCTTCGTCTCGTCCGCCGTCGCCTCGACCCAGGCGTTGTACTTGATCTCGAACGTGCCGCGTCCGTATGCGCGGAAGTTGAAGAAGTTGTAGTAGCCGTTGTAGGCGTCCCTGCCCCTCGCCAGGACCTTCTTCGTATTCTCGTTGCCCTTCGTGAAGCGCTCCCCCCAGATGTCCGCCGCACCGACCTTTCCCGTCGAATTCGTGGCGTAGGCGAAGAGCGCGTCGCCGATCGTGCCGAGCGACTGCGGCGCGCCGATGCCCTGTTCGCTGGCGAGACGTCCCGCGAGGAAAACGGGGCTCGCGCCCAGCTTCTTGCCGACGTCGTAGACGAGCTCTGCAAACGTCTTCGGTCCGCCGTCGCACGTGCAATTCGCCATGAACGTTTTTGAGAGCATCTTCTCGACGGCTTGGGGCGTCTGCGCCGCCGCATCGAACTGAAGCGTCTCGAACATGAAGATCTCGCGCGCGTTCAGCCAGTTGCGCGGATCCATGAAGTACGCGACCGTCTCGCGGCTCGCCTGATACCAGGATCCGGAATCATAGGCCTTCGCGTCCTTCGCATAATAGGGCGTGTAGTTCCTCTCCTTGAGCGCGTTCCATTCGTCCGGCGCGAAATCCGCGTAGACGACGAGATTCCAGGACGGCGTCATCTCCTTCGCGATGATTTCGTCCCAGCTCAAGTCCGCAATGGGCATGAGCTCGAACGACCATTTCGGATGGTCGAACTGCAAGACGGCAAGCGGCTCGACATAGCTCGCGGGGAACCCGCGCGCTGTCAGGTCGCGCCGGTATTCCTCGATCTTGACGGCCCGGTAGATCCGCCAGCCGACCCAGCACCCAATCGCCACGATCACCGCGGCCATCAGCCACCTCTCGACGCGACGGTTCAACAAGACTTCCACAAGACGCATTTCAGTTAATTATACCAAAAAAGGAACCGCGCCCGGAGGAGCGGTTCCCTTTTGAGCAATCGCAGAGGCGATTACGCGACCTCGACCTCGGCGCCAGCCTTCTTGAGCTGCTCCGCGATCTTCTCGGCCTCGTCCTTGGCGATCGCCTCCTTGACCTTCTTCGGCGCGCCGTCGACCATGTCCTTGGCGTCCTTGAGGCCCAGGCCCGTGATCGCGCGGATCTCCTTGATGACCGCGATCTTGTTCGCACCGGCGGACTTGAGGATCACGTCGAACTCGGTCTTCTCCTCGGCGGCAGCGCCACCGGCGGCGGGACCCGCAACGGCGACGGCGGCAGCAGCGCTGACACCCCACGCCTCTTCGAGGGCCTTCACGAGGTCGTTGATTTCGAGAACCGTCTTGCCCGACAGCTCCTTGATGATTTCTTCGTTCGTCATTTTCTTTGTTCCTTTTTTACTGTCAACCTTCAGCGTTTTTCATCTGAAGGAAATTTGTGACTGTCTCTTGTCTCTCCTGCCTCTCGCGTCTCTCGTGTCAAGGGCGACAGGAGAGGACGCGGGAGACTTGAGCCTTTACGCAGCCGGGGACTCGGCCGCCGGGGCCGCCGCCTCGGCAGCGGCGGGAGCCGCATCGCCCTTCTTGGCCTTCTCGGAAAGGACGCGCGCGAGGCGAGTCGCCGGCTCCTTGAGGAGCATGAGCAACGTCGCACGGAGCTCGTCCTTGCCGGGCACCTTGGAGAGCGCCTCGACCATGGCCGCGTCCACGATCTTGCCGTCGTAATCCGCGCCCTTGACGGACGCCTTGCCGTTCGAGCCCTTCACGAACGCCATGATGGCCTTCGCGACGGCCGTCGCTTCGCCATGGCCCGTGACGACCGCGGTGTTGCCCACGAACATCGCGTCCACCGACTCGTCCCAGCCCTTCTCCTTCGCGACCTTGGCGAGGAAGGAGTTCTTGACGACGAGAAGACGGCTGTCCTGCGCGCGGAGGTCCTTGCGGAGCTGCGCGAACTGGGCGACCGTGACGCCACCGTGGTTGATGATGAAGCAGTAATCCGAGTCCTTGACACGGGTGACGACTTCGTTCAGAATGGCAACCTTTTCAATTCTCATTTTAAGTTACCTCCTTATTCGGCGTCACTCGAGACAATGACCGGAACGCCCACGCCCATCGTGGAAGAAATCGTCATCGACTTGATGAACGCGCCCTTGACGGTCGCCGGCTTCGCAGCCTGAACGGCGGAAACGACGGCCTTGATGTTCTGGACGAGAGCGGCTTCGTCGAAGCTGCGCTTGCCCGCGATCACGGCCATGTTGCCCGTCTTGTCCATGCGGAAGTCGACCTTGCCGCCCTTCGCCTCCTTGACGGCCGTCGCGGTATCGTCCGTGACCGTGCCCGTCTTGGGATTCGGCATGAGGCCGCGCGGACCGAGGACGCGCGCGCACTTGCGCACTTCCTTCATGGCCTCGACCGTCGCGATCGCGACGTCGAAATCGCACCAGCCTTCCTTCGTCACCTTCTCGATGAGGTCCGCCATGCCGACGAAATCGGCACCCGCCGCACGAGCGGCCTCGGCGGCGTCGCCGCCGGCGAACACCGCGACCTTCACCGTCTTACCCGAGCCGTTCGGCAGCTTGACGATGCCGCGAACCGCCGTGTCGCCCTTCGTGAGATCCGAGCCGAGGTGGAAGTAGACGTCCACCGTCTCGTCGAACTTGGCGCCCGCGTTCGCCTTGACGAACTTGACGGCCTCCTCGACGGACACCGGCTTCTGCGGAGCCTTCTTCAGCGCGTTAAAGTACTTCTTGCCGTGCTTGCTCATTCGACCACCTCGATTCCCATATTGCGCGCGGTGCCCGCGATCATCTTGATCGCCTGCTCCGGATCGTCGGTGTTGAGGTCCGCCTTCTTCATCTCCACAATCTTGAGGAGCTGGGCCTTGGTGACCTTTCCGACCTTGTTCTTGTTGGGAACGCCGCTGCCCTTGGCGAGACCCGCTTCCTTCTTGAGGAGCGTCGACGCCGGCGGCGACTTGAACTGCAGCGAGAAGCTGCGGTCCTGGTAGACCGTGATGATCACGGGGATGACAAGCCCCGAGTCCTTCGCCGTCTTGGCGTTGAACTCCTTGCAGAACTGCATGATGTTGACACCAGCAGAACCGAGGGCCGGGCCGACAGGCGGTGCAGGGTTCGCAGCGCCGGCCGGAATCTGGAGTTTCACAACTCCGGTAACCTTCTTGGCCATTTGCCTTTCCTTCCTTTCGTGCGGCTCCTCCCGACGATCCCTGTCGGTGGTAACGGACCGCAAAACCTGCCGTTTACTTCAGGGGCTCGAGCGTCTCCTCAACGGCGACTTTCTCGACCTGCCAGTATTCGGCGTCGACAGGGACCGTGCGGCCGAAGACCTGAACCTCGACCTTGAGTTTGCCCTTGTCAGGATCCACCATGCTGACCTGGCCCGTCAAACCCATGAACGCGCCGTCAGTAATCTTCACCGTCTCGTCGACGGAGAAATTGACCTTGGGACGCTCCACCGACGACGCGCCCGAGGGCTTGTCGAGGAGAATCGCGTCCACTTCGCTCTGCTTGAGCGGCTGGGGACGGTCCCCGCCCACGAACCCGATCACTCCCGGGGTCTCGCGGAGGAACTGCCACGTCCGCTCGTAAATCGCCTTCTTCCCGTTCTCGTCCACGCCCTTCGCCTCGTCATAGAGCGCGAGCTCGCACAGGACGTAACCCGGGAAAAACTTCTTAATGATCGTCCGCTTCTTGCCGTTCTTCTTCTCCGTGACGCGCTCCGTCGGAATCACGCACTTGCCGATGAAATCCTCCATGCGCTCGAGCTTGACGCGCGCCTCAATGGACTTCTGGGCCTTGTTTTCCTGGCCCGTCAGCGTATGAAGAACAAACCACTGCTTATCCATGACGATCACCCTCTCACCTTCTCACCAGACTCACCTCACGCACCGACGTGGACGAGCTTGATGAAGCCCTCAATCACCTTGTCACATACGAGCGTCGTCACCGCAAGGATGAAGATGAACGAAATCACGACGAGCGTCGACTCCCACAGCTCGGTCTTGCCCGGCCACGTGACGCGCTTGCCCTCGGCGGACACGCCAGCGAGATATTCCTTCGTCTTGGCGAAAATGTTCATCTTCTCTTACCCCTTCACTCTTAACTCTTCACTAACCTTGGCAGGGTAGGAGGGAATCGAACCCCCATAGGCGGTTTTGGAGACCGCTGCACTGCCATTGTGCTACTACCCTATTGAACCAATGTTATTTGGTCTCTTTGTGGGTGGTGCGCTTGCGGCAGAACGGGCAGAACTTCACCTTCTCCAAACGCTCGGTCATCGTCTTCTTGTTCCGAGTCGTCGTGTAGTTGCGGTTCTTGCATTCGCTGCAGGCCAAAATCGCGAGATCACGCATTGTCTTTTACCTCAAGCTACTCAGTGTCAAATCACTTTTTCGCTTTTATTTTGTTCCCCCTGGGAGATTCGAGCCCGCCCGCCGCCCCGACCGACCACTGGCGGTCGGAGTGCGGGCAGGCATCTCACAGAAGACTTCTTGTGATTACTTGATGATCTTCGAGACCGTGCCGGCGCCGACCGTGCGGCCGCCCTCGCGGATCGCGAAGCGCATCTTCTCCTCCAACGCGACCGGCGCGATCAGCTTGACGCTGAGCTCGACGTTGTCGCCCGGCATGACCATCTCGACGCCGTCGGGGAGCTGGATGTCGCCCGTCACGTCCGTCGTGCGGATGTAGAACTGCGGACGATAGCCCTTCATGAACGCCGTGTGGCGGCCGCCCTCTTCCTTCGTGAGGACGTAGACCTGGCCCTTGAACTCGGTGTGCGGGGTGATGGAACCC
>CADAKF010000019.1:9921-57593 GCA_902788415.1 uncultured bacterium | reverse complement strand
TCCTCCAGCAACGCGACCGCATGGACGGAAATGCCGACGCCGGCGCCAACGTCGTCCATTCTCTCGTTCGTCTTGCCCTTCACCGAGATGCGTCCCTTGCCGACGTTCATGACGGACGCGAGGCGTTCGCGGATCATCTCAATGCAGGGACGGAGCTTCGGACGCTCGCAAATCACGGTCGCATCGATGTTGGCGACAGTGTAGCCAGCGCCACGGATCTCCTTTACAACGGACGCGAGCAGTTCCGTCGAATCGGCGTCCTTCCACTTCGGGTCGGTGTCGGGAAAATGCGAACCGATGTCGCCGAGCGCCGCCGCGCCCAGGAGCGCGTCGATGATCGCGTGAATGAGGACGTCCGCGTCCGAGTGTCCGGCGAGACCCGTCTCGCTCGGAAACTCCACGCCGCCGAGGACAAGCCGCCGCCCGGATTCAAACCTATGTGAATCATAACCGAATCCTATGCGCATGGGATCCTTTCACTCATCATCAAGCCGACTCCCAACTGCGTGTTGCAGCGGCTCATGCCTTGATTTGCGAGCTGATCTCCCATATCTTCTCCGGATCCATCATGCGGCCCTGTCCCTTCACGCCGCAGGCGAGCTCGCCATCGACCGGCTCGATCACGGTGACACCGCGCGCCTTCAGCGCCGCGATGTTCTCCTGTGTGACGGGACTCTCCCACATGCCCGTGTTCATCGCAGGCGCAATCGCAATCGGCGCGCGCGTCGCGAGAAGCGTCGCGGTCAGGAGATTGTCCGCCAGCCCGTACCGCATCTTCGCGATCGTGTTCGCCGTCGCCGGGGCGACCAGCGCGAGGTCGCACGTCGAGAGCGCAATGTGCTCGGGTTTCCAGCTGACGATGGGCGCGAACTGCTCGACGTAGACGGGATTACGGGACAGCGTCTGGAACGTGAGCGGCTTCACAAACTCCGTCGCCGCCGGCGTCATCACGACCTGCACACTGTCGCCGTTCCTGATGAAAAGCCGCACCAGCTCGACGGCCTTGTACGCCGCGATGGAGCCGGTAACACCCAAGAGTATTTTTCTGTTCATAGAGGACTTGAGACTGAAGACCTGAGACCTGAGACTGCCGCTTTCATGTCGGATTGCTTGAAGAGATAGCTGCCGGCCACAAACTGGTTGGCACCGGCCTTCGCCGCGAGGACCGCGGTCTCGGCGTTGACACCGCCGTCAACCATGACGTCGAGCTGCGGCTTCCGTTCACGAAGCCATGTCACCTTCGGGAGACAGTCCGCGAGGAAAGACTGTCCGCCGTAGCCGGGATGCACCGTCATCACGAGCGCCTCGTCAATTTCCCCGAGGTACGGCTCAAGCCGCTCGACGGGCGTCTCGGGATTGAGCACGATCGCGTTTTTGAGACCCAGCGCGCGGATTCGCTTCAGCTCCGTATGGAGGTCGCAATCGGCCTCGACGTGGATCTGAATCGTCTGTGCGCCCGCCACGGCGAATTTCTCGAGATAGAGGTCGGGACGTGACATCATCAGGTGAACGTTGCGAGAGAAGCCGGGCGCTGTGCGCTTCGCGAGCGCTACGACGTCGGGACCGAACGAAAGGTTCGGCACGAAGTGAGCGTCCATGATGTCGAGGTGCAACGCCTCGGCGCCGGACGCCTCCGCGCGCAGAATCTCGTCTCCGAGCCGTCCGAAGTCGGCCGCGAGAAGCGAAGGTAGAATTTCAATTTTCATTCATTGCAAATTATAACATTTTTACGCTCTGTGCCTCTGTGTCTCTGTGTTTAAACTCTTCTTGTCCTAAAGAACCCCTGCAAGAGATCCTTAGACTCCGCCTCGCAGACGCCGGTCACGATCTCCGGATGGTGGTTGATCCCCGGATGGTCGAAGATGCCGAACGTCGTGCCACCGCCGCGCTTCGGATCGGAGACGCCCCAGACGACCGCGTCGAGACGCGCCAGGACAATACCGCCCGCACACATCGGACACGGCTCCTTCGTGACGTAGAGCCGCGCGCCTTTGAGCCGCCAGTCGCCGACGGCCTGGAACGCCGCGCTCATCGCCAGCATCTCCGCATGCGCCGTTGCGTCCTTCAGTCCCTCCGGCATGTTGTGCGCGCGCCCAAGGATTCTCGCCGCGGACGGATCGTCGCTGAAGACGGCGGGATGTCCGTCATGCGCCGGCTCAAGGACGGCCGGCGCGACGATGACGGCGCCAAGCGGAACCTCTCCCTCGGAAGCCGCTTTCTCTGCTTCTCTCAAGGCCATCTTCATAAAGAAGAAATCAAAAGACTCACTCATCAAGCATCCCCCTCCACTGCGTTTCCTTCGGCTTTGATGCTCCGAATCCCAGGATCCTTTCCGCATTGGCGAAGGTCAGTTCGGCGAAGTCGTCCGCAGACCTGCCGCGGAGCTTCGCGAGAAATTCGCAGGTGTGGGCGATGAACGCCGGCTCGTTCGGCTGTCCCCGCAGCGGCACCGGCGCGAGGAACGGCGAATCCGTCTCGATGAGAATGCGGTCGTCCGGAACGACGAGCGCCGATTCGCGCACGTTGTCCGCCGCTCTGAACGTCACGATGCCCGAAAAGGAAATGAAGAAGCCGAGGTCGAGATACGCCCGCGCCTCGTCCGGCGTTCCCGTGAAGCAGTGGATGATGCCGCGCGAAGGGATCTCGCGAAGAAGTGCGATCGTGTCATCCGCCGCCTCGCGCGTATGGATCACGACGGGGAGCTCGCGCGTTCGCGCCTCCTCGAGCTGCTCACGGAAGAGCTTCAGCTGTTGATCTCGCGTCTCGGGCGAATAGTGGTAATCGAGTCCAATCTCGCCCCAGGCAGCCAAGAAAGGACTTGAGACATGAGACATGAGACCAGGTCTTTCGTCTAACGTCTCAGGCCCTCTCGCGTCTTCCGTCTCCCGTCTAATGTCCTTGACCTGATCCCTGTCCAATCCGACGGCACAGACGACCTGAGGTGTAACAAGCACATCGTTGGCGACCGCAACCGCCAGCGCGGCGCTTTCGTTGAGCGCCGGCGAGCCGCCGACAGCCATCAGCCTCTCGACGCCGGCCGCCTTCGCCCGCGCGAGGATTGCGGCGATCTCCGTCGCATCGGCGCGTTCGAAGTGGCAATGCGTGTCGTAGAGTCTCACCTTTCCAAAAACCTTCCACCGCGATTTCCGGTGAACTTGCCGTCCCGAAAGGAAACGACGCCGTTTGTCATCACGCACCGGACGCCGCCGGTGAACTGGTGCGGATCAGTGAACGTCGACTTCGCCCTGAACTCCGCCTCGTTCCAGACGACGAGATCAGCAAAGGCGCCCTTCTCAATGCGTCCGCGCCCCCGGATGCCGAAGCGGTCTGCAATGACGGACGTCATCCGCGCGACCGTCGCTTCGCGCGAGAAGCCGAGCTCCCGCACGCGGCGATAGAACTCCGGCATGGTCGCATACGCGCGCGGATGCGGATGGTCCTTCCCCAGCGGACCCCACGGTGCGCGCAACGACGCGTCACTCCCCGGCACGATCCACGGACGCGCGTAAATCTTCGCAAGGTTCTCCTCACTCATCCCGAAGAAGAACGCACCCGTCTTGCAGCCGTCCGCCAGGAGAATTGAGGTGACGAGCTCGCCAGGGGAGGACTTAAGACTTAAGATCTCCGCGACCGTCTTTCCGCTGAAGCGCTTGTTCTCCTCGGCCCACGTGCCGCCAATCATCACGGTCGACCAGTCGCGGTCGGAGACGTTGATCTCATCTATGATCCTCAACCTCAAACCTTCAACCTTTAACCTTTCAATCTCGGCGGGGCACCCGCCAACTTGCGCCCAGTCGGGAAGGACGATGTCGAGGTCGGTTCCCGCGGCGCAGTACGGATAACGGTCGCTGCCGAGAAGGAGTCCCTCCTCCATCGCGCCCTCGATCTTCTCCAGAACCGCGTCGATCTTGTTCCAGTTTCTCTTGCCGCTCGTCTTGAGATGCGAGATCTCCGCCCTGATTCCGGTCGCCTTCGCAAGCTCGATCACCTCGTCGATCGCCTCGAGGATGCGGTCACCCTCGCTGCGCATGTGCGTCGCGTAGTATCCACCCTTCGCCGCGGCGACCTTCGCGAGCTGGACGACTTCCTCCGGCGTCGAGTACTTGCCCGGCTGGTAGATGAGCCCGGTGGTGAGTCCCCAGGCGCCCTCGTCGAGCGACTCAGCGAGGAGACGCTCCATGTCCTTCATCTGCGACGGCGAGGACTCCGTCGCCCCATAGCCAACCACGGAGGAGCGCAGCGTGTTGTGTCCGACGAACTGCACGGTGTTGATGGCGGGCTTCGCAGCGTCCAGCACCTCACGGTACTCGGCGAGCGAGCGCCAGGTGAGACGATCCCCGAGAATCGCCGCCCAGTCGGACGAAAGACGCGCTTCGCCGTAGCGTGGCGCGACCGAACCGCCGCACTGTCCGTTGATCTCGGTGGTGATGCCCTGCGTGATCTTCGAGGGCGCATCCGGTTCGATCACAAGATAGGCGTCCGAATGCGCGTGCGCGTCGATAAAGCCAGGCGAGACGATGAGGCCGGTAGCCTCAATAATCGAATAATCGAATAATCGAATAATCGAATCGGGGAAAGACCCTGAAATGACGTCGACGATGCGGTCACCGTCAATGAGAACATCACCGACAAAGGCGGGTCGCCCCGTTCCGTCGACGATCGTCCCGCCCCTGATCAGCGTCTTGCGTTCCATCGTTTCGATCATTCGATCATTCGATTATTCGAAATTCGATTATTCGATTATTCGATTATTTCCCCGTAATCTCCTTCACGACTGGCTGCATGTTCTCCCACCAGATGCGGTAGCCGTTTTCGTTCGGATGGAGGAGGTCGTTCATCACGGCCTTCGTGAGCGTGCCGTCCGGCTCGAGGAACTTGTCGTTGAAGTCGAGCCAACGGACGGTGCCGCAGCCGAACAGGTCCGCCAGCCATCCGTCGGCGCAGTCCCGAATGAGCGTGTTGATCCTGTCGTTCGCGGCGCGCGCCGCGTCATCCGGCTTCGCGCTGCGCGGGAAAATCGGCATGAGGACAATCTTCGACTCGGGATGCTTCTCGCGAATCAGCTCGACGATCCTCCGGATCGCCTCGGCGATGCTCGCTTCGTCGCGTCCGTAGTTGTTCGTGCCAATCATCACGGTGAACATCTTCGCGGTGTAGCCCTCAAGCTCGCCGTTCTGGAGCCGCCAGAGGACGTGCTGCGTCTGGTCGCCGCCGATGCCGAGGTTGAGGATCGAGTAGGTCTTCTTCAGCTCGGCGAACAGCTCGCGTCCCTCGCCACCCTCGCGCTCCCAGCGGTGGGTGATCGAATCGCCGACCATGACAATGTCAAATTCGGTCTGACCGTTTTTGACAATCTCGTTGCGGTGCTTGAGGAGGACGCCCTGGTCCCACCAGGGGATTCGTCCGAAGGCGGACGTCGGACGCAACGCCTCCTTCGCCTCGAGGGAGTAGTTGCGCGGATTCGACGGCCAGACGGACGGAATCGCCTCATCGGGCTTCGCCGCCAGCGCCTTGTCGATGAGCGGAACGACGGCACTCGCCCACATCTCGTAACCAAGGGCGTTCGGATGGAGAAGATCCGGGAAGATCTCGCGACTCAGGCGTCCCTCGGCGTCGAGGAACTTGTCCGAGAAGTCGCACCAGACGACCCTCTTGCCGTCCGCGAACTTCGCGATCTCCTTGTTGACGACGTCGTTGCGCTTGCGGCAGGCGTCGCTCGCGTCCGCTCCGCGCGGGAAGATCGAAGTGAGAATGACGCGCGCGGTCGGCTGCTTCTCGGCGATGATGCGGAGGATCTCGCGAATGCCGCAGATCGTGTCGATCGGCGTCTCCTGCTCAAACGGGAAGTGTCCCGAGTTGTTCGTGCCGATCATGAGGAGAATCACCTTCGCCTCGTAGCCGTCGAGTTCCCTGCCCTCGGTCATGCGCCAGAGGACATGCTCCGTGCGGTCGGCAGACGTCCCGAGGTTCAGGGCCTTGCGGGGACCCTCTGCGAAGTACTTCTTCCAGACGGCCGCACCCGCGCCCTCCCAGAAGTGCGTGATCGAGTCGCCGATGAAGACGACCTTCGCCCCGCCGTTGGTGACGACCGCCATCTTCTCGTTGTGGCGCTTCATCTGCCAGCAGCTCTTATCGCCGTTCCAGGCCGTCGGGGTGACGGCGCGGATGGCGCCGAAGGATGACGCGGCGCAAAGCGCCGCGACGAACGAGAGGGAGAGGATTTTAGACATAAGACGCAAAACCTTAGTTCTTAAAGGAGTGGATTGGCGCGGGAATTCGTCCGCGACGGGCGATCATCCTCTCGCACGAGAACGGCGAGACCTTCATGATCGGCGCATGGCCGAGGAGCCCGCCGAACTCGACGGTCTGACCGACCCGCTTGCCCGCGACGGGGATGATGCGCACGGCCGTCGTCTTCTGGTTGACCATGCCGATCGCCGCCTCGTCGGCGATGATGCCGCTGATCGTCGCCGCGCTCGTCGAGCCCGGAACCGCGATCATGTCGAGTCCGACCGAGCAGACGCATGTCATCGCCTCAAGCTTCTCAATCGTGAGCGCCCCTGCGTTCACGGCGTCGATCATGCCCTGGTCCTCCGAAACCGGGATGAACGCGCCGGAGAGTCCGCCCACGTAGGAGCTCGCCATCACGCCGCCCTTCTTCACCTGGTCGTTGAGAAGCGCGAGCGCCGCTGTCGTTCCCGGCGCACCGGGATGCTCGAGGCCGATCTCCTTCAGGATGTCCGCGACCGAATCGCCCACGGCCGGCGTCGGCGCGAGCGAGAGATCGATGATGCCGAACGGGACGCCGAGGCGCTTCGACGCCTCCTGCGCAACGAGCTGGCCGACACGCGTGATCTTGAACGCGGTCTTCTTGATGGTCTCGCACAGGGTCTCGAAGTCAGCCCCGCGGCACGTGTTCTTGAGGACGTAGTTGACGACGCCCGGGCCCGAGACGCCGACGTTAATCACCGCATCGCCCTCGGTGACGCCGTGGAAGGCGCCCGCCATGAACGGATTGTCGTCCGGCGCGTTGCAGAGGACGACGAGCTTCGCGCAGCCGAGCGAATCGTTCTTCTTCGTCCGCTCGGCCGTCTCCTTGATGATCTCGCCCATCAGGCGCACGGCGTCCATGTCGATGCCCGTCTTGGTCGAGCCGACGTTGACGGACGAGCAAAGGCGCTCGGTCGTCGCCATCGCCTCGGGGATGGAACGGATCAGCATCTCGTCCGCCGGCGTCATCCCCTTCGACACGACGGCCGAGTAGCCGCCGATGAAGTTGACGCCGAGCCGCTTCGCCGCCCGGTCGAGCGTCTTCGCGATCTTCACGAAGTCGGCGGGCTTCCTGCAGCAGGCGGACCCGACGATCGCCGCGGGCGTAATGGAGATGCGCTTGTTGACGATGGGAACCCCGAACTCGCGGCCGATCTCGTCGCCGGTCTTCACGAGGTTCTTCGCGAGGCGGACGAGCTTCGCATAGATGTTGTCACACGTCCTCTTCAGCGACGCATCCGCGCAGTCGAGGAGAGAAATCCCCATCGTGATGGTCCTCACGTCGAGGTTCTCCTCGAGGATCATCCGGTTGGTCTCAAGAACTTCGGAGATGTTGATCATACGCGATGCATCTTCTCGAAGATCTCGGACTTCTGGCAGCGGATCTTGAGACCCATCTTGAGACCAAGTTCGCCGAGGTCGGACGCGACGTCCTCAAAGGGCTTGCGGCACTTCGAGACGTCAACAATCATCATCATGTTGAAGTAATCCTGGACGACCGTCTGCGAGATGTCGAGGATGTTGATCCTCGCCGCGGCAAGGTACGTGCAGGTCTTGGCGAGGATGCCCACGGTATCCTTGCCGACGACGGTAATAATTGCTTTTTTCATCTTACCTTTTCTTGATTACCGGAATCTGTGCCGCCGCGACGCTCTGCCCCAGCCGGCGAGCCTGCTCGTCGGGCATGAAGACGTCGATCTTCTCGGCCCACTCGGGATAGACGTCCTTGAGGATGCGCTTGGCGGTCTCGAGAATGATCTCGCCGCCGAGGCCCGACGTGACGCGCCCGAGGATCATCATGTTCTCGTAGTCGTAGAACTCGTTGTACCACGGAATCGCGTGCGCGAGGAAGCGGCCGATCTCGAGATAGACCTTGAGGGCCTTCGAATCACCCTTCTCCATTGCGGCCTGCACGACCTTGAGGCGCTCGGGAAGCTTCATGGACTTCGGGAACTTGAAGCCGTACTTCTCGGCAAGCCAGTTCGCGGCCTGCTGCGAGAACGCCATCGCGCCGACGCCGTAGTCACCCGACCACTCGTCCTTCGGCGCGCACGGGTTGAAGTCAACCGGCGCGAACGCGAGCTCGCAGATGCGGCCCGTCATGCGGCGCTTCGGGTCGACGTAGCCGACGGCCTCCGAAGAGCCCATCGCGACGCCGAGGATGC
Organism: uncultured bacterium; assembly: GCA_902788415.1. Classification (GTDB taxonomy): domain Bacteria; phylum Verrucomicrobiota; class Kiritimatiellia; order RFP12; family UBA1067; genus UBA1067. The sequence continues at coordinate 49,158 of CADAKF010000019.1, read as the reverse complement.
CGTTCTTGTTCATCGAGATCATGCCCGCGAGCGCGGTGACGTCACCGTCATTGTAGACGGCGAAGGGAACGCCCCAGTCCTTCTCGATGCGGTAGAACATGTTCTGGCCCTGCTCAAACTTCGAGGGGTTCTTCTCCTTCACCGCGCGGAGGAGCGAGGCGAGGCCGAGCTTCTGCCCCACGAGAACGCCCGCCGTGGAGCCTCCGATCGCGTCGACGCGCGGCAGGTGCTTCGCGGCCTCCTTGAGACCGGCCGTGAGTTTCGCGTAGTGATACTCAGGGTCGGCGTTGTTACGCGGATCCCACGGAAACTCCTTCGAGAAGACGACCTTGCCCTTGTTGAGCGCCGAAATCTTGAAGTCGCTCGCCCCGAGGTCGAAGCCGATGCGGCAGCCGTCCGCGACGGTCTTCACCTGCTGCAGCTTCTCGCTGAACTCGGGCATCTTGCTCTTCGGCACGACGACGGCCTCGACCTTGCGGCCGTAGATGGACGAGAAGAAGTCGAAGTCGAACGTCCTGAGGCCCTTCTTCGTGTAGGCGGCAGCGACCGGCTTCACGATCTTGTCGGGACCTGCGAGGTAGAGCTTCCAGCCGCCCGCGGCCCAGAGCGCGAACTTCGCGATGCGCTCGACGACATGCGTCACGAACTTGACAGCCTGCGGATCGAGACGCTTCGGAATCGGGAGGTCGTAACGGAAGACCTTACCTTCCTCGCGCTCCCACGCAATCGACACGACGTCGGCGTTCGCCTTCGAGTCGATCCCGTCGTAAACCTGCCAGAGCGCGCTCATCGGCGCGATAAACTCGCCGCAGCTGCACCCCTTCTTACCGCAAGAACATGCCATAGCACTATCTCCTTGATTGATGTATGAGTGAAATCCCTTGAATTATACCATATTCCGCTAACCGCCAATCGCCAACGGCTATCTCTCCCACGGCTTCGGTTCGCGGGGCGCGAGATAGACCTTGTCGGAGGGACGGAAGGTTGTGTCCGCCTGAGGAACAATTTTCGAAAGTTCCGAGAGGAACGAGATGGAGCCGGCAACGCGGAAATCCTTTCCGAGGTCGACATCGAGCACCTTGCCGGACGGATAGTGAAGCTCGATGATGACAGGCAGGGTTCCGGGATTCTTCCGGATCGCATCGCGGATTGCGTTCACCTTCGGCTTGATCTCCGGGTCCTCGTACTGCATCTTGATGCGGAGTCCCTTCGAGAGAAGCGGCAGCGCGTTCTCGAGCGAATACGCCTCCTTCACCGTGAAGTTGAGGTCGCCGACCGTCGGATGCTTCTTCTCGAACTTGTCGTCCTTTTCGTAGTTGACGCGGTGCGAGACCTCGCCCGAAAGGAGGACAAGCTTGTCGACGGACTGCTCCATCGCCGCGCCAAACGCGGCCCACGGCTTCGCGAAGCAGAAGCAGTCGAGGACGTTGCCGTCGTCCAGCTGCAGGATCGCCCACTTCTGTCCCGGCGTGCCGTCGGGCCGCGGCTTGCCGATCTTCACCGTGCAGGCGGAGAGGATGCCAACGAGGCGGACATCGAGATGGCGGAGCGCACGCGCCTCCTTGAGGTTCGGATTCTGCTTCTTCTTCCACTTGTCCTCGGGGAGCGCATTCAGAAGCGCGTCCACAGCGGCCTCGTCGTTCAACTGCGCCGTCTTGAAGGTCGCGACTTCGGAGATGACGCGGCGGCAGCCCTGCAGAGGATGTCCCGAGATGTAGACGCCGAGGAAATCGCGCTCATTCTTGAGGTCCTCCGCCGGCGAAAACGCAGGCGAGTCGGCGAGCTCCGCGTCGGAGACCTTCTCCTCACCACCGTCCATCAGGTCGAAGAAGCTCGTCTGGGCGCTCAGCTTCTCCTTCGCGCGCGTCTGAGCCTTCTTGAGCGCATATTCGATGTTGTTGAAGAGCTTCGCGCGGTTCGGCTCGAACGCGCTGAACGCGCCCGTCCGCGTCAGGTTCTCGAGAACGCGCTTGTTGCAGGCCTGCGTGCCCGCGAGACGGATGCAGAAGTCAAGGAAGCCCGTGTAGGGTCCGTTCTTCTCACGTTCCTCGACAATCGCGTCGCCCGCGTTGCCGACGCCCTTGATGCCGGAAAGCCCGTAGCGGATACCCTTCGCGTCCGCGGTCGGCACGAAGCGCGCGCCAGACTCGTTCACGTCCGGAAGCTTCAGCTCGAGTCCCATCTCCTGTGCCTCGGCGACGAAGCCGGGGAGCTTGTCGAAGTTGCCGATTTCGGAGGAGATCTGGGCGCACATAAACTCGGCCGGATAGTGCGCCTTCAGGTAGCCGGTCTGGTAGGCGACCCAGGCGTAGCAGACGGCGTGGGACTTGTTGAACGCGTAGGACGCGAACGCGCGCCAGTCGTTCCAGATCTTGTCGATGAGCGCGCGCGCCTCGGCCTCGTCGGCCCACTTGTCGATGCGAAACTCCGGGTTCGCGAGGCAACCCTCCACGAACTTGACTTTGAGCTTCTCCATCACGTCAATCTTCTTCTTGCCCATCGCCTTGCGGAGGGCGTCGGACATGCCGCGCGTGAAGCCGCCGAGGAGGCGCGACAGGAGCATCACCTGCTCCTGGTAGACGCAGACGCCGTACGTGTCTTTCAAGTACTTCTCCATCAGCGGATGGTCGTACTTGATCTCCTCCTCGCCCTGTTTGCGGCGGACAAATGTCGGGATGTAGTCCATCGGGCCAGGACGGTACAGCGCGTTCATGGCGACGAGGTCGGTGAGCTTCTCCGGTTGGAGGGCCATCAGCCACTTCTTCATGCCGTCCGATTCGAACTGGAAGAGTCCGGTCGTCTCACCGCGTCCGAAGAGCTCGTACGTCTCGCGGTCGTCGTCCGGGATCTTGTCCGGATCAAGCCGCCCGTCAGCGCCCCACAGCTCCTTCGGCACGCGCGGATTCTCCGCGCCCAGCAGGTTGACGCACTCCTTCTCGACCGTGAGGGTCTTGAGCCCGAGGAAGTCCATCTTGAGAAGTCCGACCGGCTCGACGAAATGTCCGTCGTACTGCGTCGTGAGGAGAGACTCGCCTTCGGTCGGCATCACGGGCAGGGTCTCAATGAGCGGATCGCGCGAGATGATGACGCCACAGGCGTGCACACCCGGCTGGCGCATGCCGCCCTCGAGCTTGCCCGCGCGCTGCATGAGGAGCCGCACAGTCGGGTCGTCCGACTCGAACGCGGCCTTCAGGTCCGCCGACTCGCCCATCGCCTTCTTGAACGTGATCTTCGGCGTGTCGGGAACGAAGCCGGCGAGCTTGTTCGTCTCCTTCAGATCGTAGTCCATCACGCGGCCGACATCCTTGATCACGGACTTCGCCGCCATCTGCCCGAAGGTGACGATGTGCGCAACATGGTCCTGTCCGTACTTCTGCGTGACGAACTCCAGAACCTTGCCGCGGCCCGCGTCGTCGAAGTCGACGTCGATATCGGGCATCGAGATGCGATCGGGATTGAGGAAGCGTTCGAACAGGAGATCGTACTTGAGCGGATCAACGTTCGTGATGCCGAGCGCGTACGCGACCGCGGCACCTGCGGCGGATCCGCGGCCCGGACCGACCCACACGCCCATCTTGCGCGCGTTGGAGATGTAGTCGTTGACGATGAGGAAGTAGCCGGGAAAGCCCATCGTCTTGATGACGTTCAGCTCGAAGTCGATCCGCTCCCGGATCTCCGGCGGGATATTAGGTTGAAGGTTGGAGGTTGGAGGTTGAACAGTGGAATCATCACTCCTTTGTTCGACGTCCGACTTCGACTTGGCGACTCCCCATCTCCTCTCGGCCCCTTCGTACACCAAAGACTGCAGATAGTCCGCCTCGAACTTGATGCGGAGCACCTTCTCGTAGCCGCCGAGGCGGTCGTAGTTCTCGGGCTTTTGCTCGGTGTTGAACTCCTTCTTGAGCGCCTGCTCGTCGAACTTCTTCGCGTAGGACTCCTCCGTGCCGAACGATTCGGGAATCGGGAACTTCGGCATGATCGGCGGCGAGTCGAGCTCGTATTCCTCGACCCGGTCGGCGACCTCCTTCGTCGCGGCGAGCCACTCCGGATGCTCCGGAAAAAGCGCCTTCATCTCGTCCTCGGTCTTGAAGTACTCCTGGCCCGTGTAGATCATGCGGCCGAGGTCGGACATCTTCTTGCCGGTCGAGAGCGCGAGGAGGACATCGTGCGAGTCGTCGTCGTCCGCATTGAGGAAGTGGACGTCGTTCGTCGCGATGACGCGGATGCCGAGCTTCTTGCCGAGCGCGCACATCCCGTCGATCACGTGCTTCTGGCGGCGCTCGAGGTCGCGGAAGTCAGCGATGCACTCCTGTGGGATCGGCTCCTTGCCGGGAATCGTCTCCGCCCCCTCGCCCTTTCCGGACGGATGAAGCATCACCTCAAGCGAGTAGTCGTCGCCGAAAAGGTTCTGGTACCAGCGCGCGATCTCCTCAGCCTTCGCGGGATTGTTCCCGCCCTTCGGCGAGTCGTCGAGATAGTACGCGACTTCGCCCGCGATGCAGGCGCTCGAGCAGTGAAGTCCCTCGTGGTATTTTTCGAGCAGGGCGTGATCGATGCGCGCGTTGTGGTAGAAGCCGTGGATGTGCGCCTCGGAGATGAGCCGCACGAGGTTGTGATAGCCGACGAGGTTCTTCGCGTGGAGGCACAGGTGAAATCGCTTCTCTCCCTTGTCGCGCGTCGTGTAATCGCCAGTCGACGTGACATACGCCTCGACGCCGAGAATCGGCTTCACGCCCTGCTTGCGGGCCTCGTCGTAGAACGCCTTGAGTGCGAAGAGATTGCCGTGGTCCGTGACCGCAAGCGCCGACATTCCGAATTCCTTCGCCTTCGCGACGAGCGGCTTCAGCTGACACTGTCCGTCCAGCAGCGAATAGGTGGTGTGAAGGTGGAGATGGACGAAGTCGGACATGTCTCAGACAAGAACGAGAAGAAGGGCGAAGAGGACGAGGACAAGGGACAGAAGACGCTTCGCGAGAGGCACCCGATCGGCGCCGGTTGGTGCGTCCGCCGACACGGCGGCGCCGTCGCGGCGCAGCGTTTTCAGAACCCCGCGGAGGGCGAGCGGCAGGCGACCCTTCGGCGTCGCCAGCGCACCCGCCGCGCAGAGGAGCGCGACAACCACGACGAGACGCCCGATTTCAAGCGCGGCGGACATCTCCCTCAGGCACCGGCGCCGGAGACGGAGCCGATGATCTTGACCATCGGGAGGAACATCGCGATGACGATCGTGCCGACCACGACGGCAAGCACGATGATGAGCGCCGGCTCGATCGCGGCCGTCATGCCGGCGACCGCATTGTCGACCTCGTCGTCGTAGGTGTTGGCGATGCGCGTGAGCATGTCAGCCAGGGCGCCCGTCTCCTCGCCGACCTCAACCATCGAGACGACCATCGGCGGAAAGACCTTGCACTGCGAAAGCGGCTGCGTCATCGACTCGCCTTCCTTAACCGAATCGTGGACGTTCTGGATCGCGCTGGTGAGGACGCGGTTGCCCGTCGTGTCGCGCGTGATGGTGAGCGACTGCAGAATCGGCACGCCCGAGGAAAGAAGGGTGCCGAGCGTACGCGTGAACTTCGAGACGGCGGAACGCTGGGTCAGCGTGCCGGTGACCGGCATCTTCAGCTTGAGGACGTCGAAGAAGTAGGCGCCCTTCTCCGTTCTGCCGATGACCTTCAGGATCACGATGACCGCGACGACGCCAATCAGGATCTGCAGGCCGTTGTTCTGCACGAAGCCGGACGCGTCGATGACGAACTGCGTAATCGGCGGCAGGGCCGCGCCGCCCAGCATGTCCTGGAACACCTGCTGGAACTTCGGAATGACCGCGACGAGGAGGAACGCCGTGATGCCGATCGCCGCGAAGAGGACGACGCACGGATAGATCATCGCGCCCTTCACCTTGTTCTTAATCTTCTCGCTCTTCTCCGCGAACTCCGCAAGACGCCCGAGCACGACTTCCAGGACGCCGCCCGCCTCACCGGCCTTCACCATGTTGACGTAGAGGTGGTCGAAGATCTTCGGATACGCCGTCAGCGACTCCGAGAAGGTCCCGCCCGCGGCGATGTTGTCCGAAATGCCCGTCAGCGCCTCCAGCATCCGCTGATCCTTCATCTGGCGTTTCAGGACCTCGAGTCCGCGCATCAGCGGCAGGCCCGCGTTCACCAGGGTCGCGAGCTGACGCGTGAACTGCGTGAGGACCTTCGTCTTGATCTTGCCCTGCAGCCAGTTCGGCAGCTTGATGTTGATCTTGATGTCCCTGTTGAGCCCGGATTTCTTCTTGTCCGGCACATTGCCTTTCGCGGCCTTCTGCGGCTTCGCCAACGAAGACGACTTCACCTCGCCCAGCGCCGTCGGCAAAAGCCCCTTCGCGCGCACGGCGGCAATCGCCGAATTGCGGTCACCCGCCTCGACGGTGCCGCGCGTTTCGTTTCCAGCCGAATCTTTCGCAATGTACTGAAATGTCGCCATAATCTTGTAGAGCTGTTAGCGATTAGCTGTTCGCCGTTGGTTTAGACACATGAACTCTCGAATTATATCATTTCCCAACGCAGAAACGGGAAAAAAGATTGTCCAGCATATCCGCCGAATAAGTCGCCCCGACCGCCGCGCCCAGGCGCTCGGCCGCGGCACGAACGCCGTTCGCCAGCAGAACCAGGTCCTCGTCACGTCTTGCGTCTTCCGTCTCGCGTCCTCCGTCCAGCAGCGCCAGCGCCTCCTGGTACGCCACGACATCGCCTTCGGGCGCTTCGCCGGCGTCGGACGCCGCGATCTGCGTCTCCAGCTTCGCGACAATCGCCCGCTTCAGCTCATCGAGCCCTTCGCCGGTCTTCGCCGAGACGTTCAGCCCCTCACCGCGCCCGAGGTCGCATTTGGGGTGGAGACGGAGGACTCGAGACGGAAGACGAGAGACAAAAGACGGAGTACCCATCCAAAGAACGAGATCAGCCTTCAAGAGAAGTTCTTCCGCGCGCTTCACGCCTTCGCCTTCGACTTCATCCGCCGACTCCCGAAGTCCCGCCGTGTCCACAAGGCGGATCGGCCAGCCGTCCAGGTCGATCCACGCCTCGATTGAGTCACGCGTCGTCCCCGGAATGTCGCTGACGATTGCGCGGTTCTCCTCGAGCAGCGCGTTGAGCAGCGACGACTTCCCGGCGTTCGGCGGACCCGCCAGGACGACCAGCGCGCCGCGTTGCAAAAGACGGCCTTCGGTCGAACGGCGGATGGCATCACGCAGAGAGGACTTGAGACTTGAGGCGGAAGACGCGACAGATGAAAGAAAGCCGGCGGGAAGTTCGTCTTCGGCGACATCGAGCGCGTGCTCGAGCTGCGTCGAGAGGTCGAGCGCGCGGTCGTAGAGTGCCTTGAGCGCGCGGCGCTTCCGTCCCGCGAGTCCTTCGAGCGCGGCATCCGCCGCGCGCGCGGTCTTCGCGTCAATGAGGTCGAGGACAGACTCCGCCTGGCCGTAGTCGAGCTTGCCGTTCAAGAAGGCGCGCTCCGTGAATTCGCCGCGCCGCGCCAGACGCGCGCCGGCGGCAAGGCACGCCTCCAGAACACGCCGCGGCGTCACCGCCCCGCCGTGGCATTGGAACTCGACCACGTCCTCGCCGGTATAGCTGTGAGGACCTTTGAAGAACAGGATGACCCCTTCGTCGACATGTGCGATTCTGCCGACCCTGATCCCCGGTCCCTGATCCCTGATCCCTGTGAGGCGTTCAGCGATGCTGAACGCCTCACTTCCGCTGACCCGGACGATAGCAACGCCACCGCGCCCGGGCGCAGTGGCGATTGCGGCAATCGTGTCCCCGAGAATCACCTCACGCCGCGGAAAAACTTCCGCATCTCCTCCGACGTCGTGCACGCGAGCAGACGCCTGTATCCATCGTCCGCCCGGAGCGCGCGGGAGATAAAGCTCATGAGCTGAAGGTACGGCGTCTGCTGCTCGTCGTTCGCGAGCGTCAGCACGATGATCGAGAGCGGCGAGTTGTCGATCGTCTCATAGTCGGGAATGCAGCCGTTCGCCGTGCCGGAGTTGTCAAGAATCGCGACCGCACCGGCGATGCCCGAGACGACGGCCGTGCGGCCGTGCGGCACGGCGATGCCGCGGTCGAGCCCGGTCGGCATCGACTCCTCGCGGCGGAGAACGGCTTCCGTCGCCGCCGCCACGTCCTTCACGTGGTGCGGACAGGCCTTCGCGATTTCGGCGACTAACGCCTCGATCGCCTCCTTCTTCGACGATGCGCGGAACTTCGGTAGCATGACGAAGCCCTGCAGGTAGCGCGCGACGCCGCGCGGACTCGTCGCAGGCCGAACAGACGACGCGTTCATCATCTTCTCCATATCCTTCTCGAGCTGCTCGCGGCGAACCGGCTTTGCGATGGCGCGGGCGAGGTCGTTCATCTGGCTGACGACTTCCATCCACGCCGTCATCACCATCGCCTCCTCGGCCGGCGTGCAGGTAAAGCAGATGACCGCGCCGTCGCGGCGGATGGTGAACTCGATGTCGTCCAGCGCCGCCGCCCAGATGTGATCCTCGTGCGAAAGTTCGCTCAGGAAGAACCCTTCGTTGCGGAGCTCCGCAACCAGCTTGCCGATCATGACCTGGGCGACTGCCGCCGAGCCCATCTCGAACGAGACGTTGCGCGACCCGTCGCGGTTCGGCTTCGGATGCCGCACGCCCTTCGCCTTCGGCGCGAAGAGACCAACGAGCGCGGGCGGCGCGACGACGGTCGTCACAAGCGTCATCAGGATGCCGATGCCGAAGATCTCCTGCCACATCGACGGCACCATGCAACCGAGCACCTTCGCCGCGATTGCCAGCACCGTGTAGATGCCGCCGAAGATGAGGACCGGCTTCGAGCAGAGCGCGCTCACGTCGACCATCATGCCCATCGAGCAGAAGAAGATCGGCACGAGGAACGCGTAGACGGGCGTCAGCATCTCCTGGATCGGGTGCTTGAGATCCGTGCGCGAGAGCGCAAGGCCCATCACGTACGCGCCGATGATCATCGCAAGACCCATGAACTCGAAAAAGCCCGCGAGGACGAGCGCGAGGCCGAACGCCATCGTCGCGATCACAACGGGACTCTTGAAGACGGTCTTCAGGAACTTCGCGATGTAGCGCGCGAAGAGAAGACCGACGGCTGTCGCACCGAGCCAGACACCGAACGCCTTGATGGCGACGAAGCCGATCTCGCCCCAGTCCATTCCGTTCGCCGCCGCGCCGGCCTTCGCCATCGCGTGGTTCGCCGCAATGATGCCGTTGCCAATCGCAAGGACGATGAGTCCAAGAACGTCGTCGATGACCGCACCCGCCATGATCGTCACGCCCTCCTCCGAGTCCATCTTCTTCTTCTCGGAGAGGATGCGCGCCGTGATGCCGACCGATGTCGCCGTTGACATGATGCCCATATAGAGCGGCGCCTCGTGCGTCATCGCCTCCGCGAGCGGAATGCCGACGAGGCAGTGCTTGCCGCCTTCCGCAAAGACCGCGAAGAACTTCGGGAGCAGCCAGACCGCGCAGAGGTCGCCGAGGACGAACGAGACGATCACGCCGCCGAGGCCCACCATCAGCCCGACGAACGAGTACTTGAGGAACATCTTGAGGTTCGTCTCAAGTCCCGACAGGAAGAGAAGGATCACCGACGCGAGCGTCGCGATGCCATACAGCGCCTCGCTCGTCGCGTCGAACATGAAGCCCCCGCCGACGGTCGTTCCGAACATCGCCTTCAGCGGCGCGACCGCACCGTCAGGCAGATACGCCGCCGCGTTCATCGCCTTCAGCGCCGCGCCATGGAAGAGTCCATACTGAAAGACGCCCGTTCCGAAGCCAATGCCCCCGAGAGCCCATGGGCCGATCACGATGCCAGCCGCAAGCTCGCCGAGAATCGACGGCAGCTTCAGTCCCGCGGCGACCATGCCGCCCAGCTTTGCCGCGAAAATGATGATGCCGATCTGCAACACGAGAAACATCATCTCCTCGACTCGAGGCAAATTGAAGTCTGGATACGCCGGAATCATCTCCGCCGCAAAAACACCCGTCCCCGCCAGCAGGCACGCAACCACCAAAAACAACTTCTTGTTTTTCATCTTCCCTCTTAACTGCTTAACCCCTTAACCGCTCAACCGCTCAACTGTATTTCCTCACGATCGCCTCGTACTCGGCGGCCTGCGCCTCCATCGACTCGACCATCTTGAACTGCGTGTGGCAGCGGACGAGGTTGTGGTCATCGTAGGCCGTGTGGAAATAGGTGTCGCCCGCGAGATAGTCCGTGAGGAAGCGGATGCCAATCGTGAGCGTGATGAGACGGCCCGAGAACGCGAGGTTCGCCTTCTCCGCGTCGGTGAGGAACTTCGCGCCCGCGAGATAGCCCTTCACCAGCGCCTCGAAGTACTCCTTCTTCGAGTAGACCTTCGAGAGGTCCTTCTCGTCCTCGGCCGCCGCCGCGGACGAGGTGCGCACCATGTCGCCGAAGTCGTAGAGCGCCGAGCCCGGCATCGTCGTGTCGAGGTCGATCACGACATTGGATCCGTCAGGCGCGAGCATCACGTTGTTGATCTTTGTGTCGTTGTGCGTCGTGCGCTCCGGGATCTCACCCTTCGCCATCATCGTCACAATCTTCGCCGCCTCCTCGCGGCGGCGGTTCACGAAGTCGAGCTCGGCCTGCACGTTCGCCTTGCGGCCCTTCACGTCCGCCGCCGCGGCCTCATCAAGGAGACGGATGCGGTCGACCGTGTCGTGGAACTTCGGAATGACGGGGAGAAGCTGCGGCGCGGGCAGGTCAGCAAGCGCGTTCTGGAACGCCGCAAACGCCCCGGCCGCGAGTTCGGCCTGTGCCGGATCTGTGATCATGTCGACCGAGGTGTAGCCCTCGAGGAACGCGTAGAGGCGCCACGGGTTCTCATAGCCGAGCACGTCTAGCGTCTTCACGCCCTTCGCCTTCAGGTGGTTCGTGACGCGGATGATGTTCGACTTGAGGATCTCCTTGTCGAACGCATCCGTCACGCGCTGCAGGATGTAGCGCACCCCGCGCGTCGTCTCCACCTTGAACGTGTCATTGATGTGTCCCGAGCCGTAGCGGCTCACGTCCGTCGGATCGGTGACACCAAAGCCCTTGAGAACGGAAACGAGTTCTTCCTGCGGATAAGTCCTGTTCGACATATAAGTTTTCTCCTTATGTCGAGCAAGTATATCAAAAAAACTCAGCCAATGGCGACATAGGCATCGCCGCAGAACGAGCAAATCGCCCCGTCGTGAACCGAGGCACCGCAGTTCGGACAGCGCTTTTCGAGAATCTCGCCGCACAGCGCGCAAAATTTTCCGCCCACGGGATCCGCCATCAGACGGTCCGGCAGGACCAGCGTCCGCCCGTCCACCTCGTACGGCTTGTTGGAAGGACAATGCGCGTTCGGACAGAAACCGCGAACGCGAACAGCTTCCGCCACCGCCGCAACGACCGGCGCCGCCGCCGTCCGCGCCGCCGCCGTCTCCGTCAGCGAGATCCCAAATCGCTGCGCCAACTTGTTGATAACATCCTCGTTCAGCTTTGTCCCGTCCCCCTGCTCGAACATCGACAGCGCCGATTGCTTACACCCAACCTCGTTGGCAACGACACTCTGTGAAAGCTTCGCCGCACGGCGCGCTTCCTTTATTTTCAAGCAAATCTCTGGATCTAATTTCGTCACGGGCGCATATTATGGACTTTATTTTATCAACTGACAAGTGTCATTTTATCAACATTATTAACAGACTTATCAACTTATCAACACTAATATCAACAGATGTCAATTATCTTGTTGATATTTATCAATAATTCCGCTTGATAATTTCGTCCGGCAAAAGGTAGTTTTCGCCGTTTTTATGTGAAATTCCGAGTTTTTCGAGTTCAGCGATGACGGGCCCGGACAGTATATTTCCGTTTTGACTGAAAATCTTCTGGAGGGCTTCGCGTTTTTTGGCGAGCTTGCCCAGAGGGGCGTTCGCAAGGAGCACACTCTCGAGAATTTGCGCACGGCGGAGACGTCCGTCCTTTTCTGCCGCCTCACGAGCTTCACGGATGACTTCGAGGACATGGTCGCGCGTTTCACCCGGGAAGCGGTCTCCGATTTCGGGGTCACGGTCCAGCAGCGCCAGCTTGTTCGAGAGGTTCGTTTCGGCGTTAGCCGCCAGGACATCGCCGACCTTGGCGAGCGAAGCCTTCATATCCTCGATTGAGTCCTGAAGACTGGAGATTTTGGACTTAAGTGTCGCGTTCTCCTTCAGCAACACCGTAATCCGCTCGTCCTGTTCGACCTTTTCCGCCGCGAGGGATTCGACGACGGCCTTCTGCACGTCCAGCTCGTCCTCCGCCAGAGTTTCTTTCTTTGGGGCGCGGTCCAAAAACTCATTCATGTCCATCGATGTTCTGACCTTTCAGCTCGCACCCCTCGTAGAGAAACAGCCGACAGTCGATCGGTCCGTTGAAAAAGGGAATGCGTGTCTTGTAATAGAGGTTGACGAGCCGGGCGAGATCCGGATTTCCGGTAATGAGCGCACCCGTCCATCCCCTGCAGCATTCATTCATGAAAGTTCCAATGCGCTCGTAAACGGGCGCCAGCTCCTTCGGATCACCGAGACGGATGCCGTATTCGGGATTGAAGAAGACCACTCCGCGGGAGGTTGGAGGAATTGGGGTGTCGGCGAAGTCGCAGGCCTTGAAGTCGATATACGGCGCAACGCCCGCGGCGATGGCGTTCGAATGCGCGTTCTCAACGGCCTCGGGCGAAATGTCGGTTGCGATGATCTTCGGCAGGTCCGTCATCGTCTCCTGTGCCTTCGCCTCGAGGACAAGTTCCTTCCAGATCTGTTCGGGCGAGGCGCCCGCGTGCTGGCGCGGCGCGACGGTCGGCGCGGACTCGCCAGGGATGATGCGCGAATAGTCCTTGATCGACTGGAACGCAAAGTGTCCCTTGAGTGCGCCGGGCGCACGGTTCATCGCCATCATCGCCGCCTCAATGGCAGGCGTTCCACTGCCGCACATGGGCGAGAGAAATGGAGAGCGCTTGTTCCATCCCATCGCCATAATGCAGGCGGCGGCGAGCGTCTCCTGCATCGGCGCCGAACCGGGAATCTTCCGATAGCCGCGCTTCGAGAGCGGTTCACCCGACGTATCAAGGTAAATGATCGCCTCGTCCTTCTCCCAGTAGACGAAAACTGCCGCGCCAATATTCTCGCCGCCGGAATCGGGACGGCGCTGACACTTTTCGCGCATGCGGTCGACGATCGCGTCCTTCGTGTAGAGCGAGGGAATGCGCGTGTCGCGGATCGTGAAGTTGTGCACGACGGACGAAACCGAGAAGTAGCCGTCGGGCTCGAGTTGGTTCTCCCAGTCGATCGAACGCACGGCCTCGTAGAGGTCGCGGATATTCCGGCACGTCGTCCGGAGAAGCGGCACAAGCACGCGATGGGCCGTGCGCAGAAATAAGTTGAGACGCATGACGTCGCGCATATCCCCTCGCACGACGACCGTGTTTTCCGTCACCTCGATTGGCTCGTAGCCCATCGCGACGACTTCCCGCTCCGTCCACTGCGACAACTGCTTGGCGCAGGAGATGATGATCGGAAAATTCTTGTCCGTCCAGATCTTCATCGCGCCGCTCAGCTGATGCGAAGCGGCATCAGCACGTAGAGAAACGGAATTCCGCACGTAATGACGGCCGGCGAATGTCCGTCGTTCAGGTTGACTTTCACCTCGTCTTCATCAAGAACCTTTAGCGGATCCATCACGTAGGACGGGTTGAACATAATCTCAATCTTCTCGCCGGCGTACTTGATCGGCACGACGTCCTTCGCCTCGCCGATGTCGGACGCGGCGGACGTGACGGTCAGCTTTCCGCTTTCGAAAATGAGCTTCGTCGAATGGGCTTCGTCCATCGTCATCACGCTCGCGCGGTCCAGCGCATCCAACAGCAGCTGGCGGTCGACGGTGATGTGCTCGCCTGTTTCCTTCGGAATCACCTGACGGTAGTTCGGATAGGCGTCGTCCATCAGCTTCGAGTAAATCATCAAATTGTCGAGCTTAAAACAAATCTGCGACTTCTGTACAATCAACGTCAGGTCTCCCTCTCCGGAAAGAGAGCGCTGAAGTTCGCAGACAGCCTTCGACGGCAGGACGATGTCCTTCTCTGCATCCTTCGGAAACTCAACTTCGTTTTCAACCAGCGCCAGGCGGCGTCCGTCGGTTGCAACCATCGTGAGCTTTAAGTCCTTGAAACTCAGCAACACACCCTTCAGCGTCCGCCGCGTGTCATCCTGGCTCGCCGCGTACGACACCTTGCGGAGCATTTCGCGAAACGTCTGCTGCGGAATTGAATAGAGAAAGGCGTCTTCGTCCTTCGGTAAACGCGGAAACTCCTTTTCCGTCATTCCAGCTAGCTTGTAGCGCGCATTACCGGCGCTGATTGAAGCCCTTTCCTTTGCATCGACGTCTATTTCAACCTCGCACTCCGCAACCTTCGACATCGCCGTAAAGAGAAGCTTGACGGGAAGCGTCGTACTGCCCGACTCGCTCACATCACAAGCACACGTCGCCTTGATCGAAATGTCAAGGTCGGTTGTGGTCATCGTCAGTTCCTTACCCTTCGCCTCGAGAAGGACGTTCTGAAGAATCGGAAGAGACCCCTTGCCGGCGACGATGTTCTGCACGGCCTTGAGACCCTCGATGAAATTAGACCTGATTATTTTAAACTTCATAGCCTGTTGTTCCTTTTGTCAACGATTGTATCAAATATTGGTTATAAGATAAAGTGTCAGACCTATTAGTAGTAGAGAAAGTTAATAATGTTGACAAGTGAGTTCAATCAAAGACAGTTTTGGATTTCTGCAATGTTCGGCTGTTGACTTTTTTGTTGATTCATGGTGAAACGTGTTTGAAGAAATGAAAGTGTCAACTTCTGTCTACATTTGGTCATCAGCTTTTCACAAAGTTATCAGTCCATCCTGTCAGACAGCGAATAGCCGAGAGAGGAAAGAATTTCTGAAAGGGTCGTCTTGAGATCTCTCTCGACATCGAGTCTCTTTTCGATGTTTCTGACGCCGTGAATAATCGTTGCATGCGTCTTATCGAAGTTCTTAGCGATTTCCGGAAGGCTCTTTGTCGTGAACTTTCGCGCAATGTACATTGAAAGCTGCCGTGGCGTCACAATTGACTGCGTACGTTCAGTCGAAAGAATCTGCGCCATCGTTACATTGTACTTCTTCGCGACCGTCGTCTGGATTTCCTCGACCGTCAGCTTGCGCAGACTCTGTTCCTTTTCGATGAGATCCTTGAGAAGATGGGAAAGAATCTCGTTCGTCAGAATCGTATCGGGAAAAGACGTCAGGTAAACATTGACTTTTCCAAGAGCCCCTTCCATCGCCCGCACATGACTCTTGATGTTATCCGCAATGAATTCAAGCGCAGATAGCGGAATTTTAGTGCTGATGCCTTCTGACTTTTTCTTTAGAATTGCAAGGCGCGTCTCGTAACTCGGAGATTCGATCTCCTGAAGCATACCGCCCTCGAAGCGCGAAATAAGACGGGCTTCGATTGCCGGCAGGTTTTTCGGCGCGACATCTGATGTCATCACGATCTGCTTCTTCGATTGATGCAGCGCAACAAAGGTATTGAAGAACTCTTCCTGAATCTGCTTGCCCTTCTGGAAGAACTGCACGTCGTCGATGAGAAGGACGTCGACGTTGCGGTACTTCGACCGAAACGCCGGCACGTTGTTCTCCTTCATGTAGTTGACGTATTCGTTCAGATATTCTTCCGCCGTCACGTAGCAGATCGCCAGCGACGGATTGATTCGCCTGAGTTCGTTGCCGATAGCCTGCATCAGGTGCGTCTTGCCGAGCCCCGTTCCGCCGTGTATGAACAGTGGATTGTACGCGCTCTTGCCCGGATTCTTCACGACGGCCTGCGCCGCCGCAAGGGCAAAGCTGTTCGAAGGACCGCGCACGAACTCGTCGAACGTAAACTCGTCGTTCAACGGCAACGTCGATACGAATGTCGAAATGCGCTCGCACTTCTCAACCTCAGCCGGAGCCCGCGGGACAATAATCGCCGGACGGGCTGACTCGTCGTACTTGAATTCAAGTCCGATCTCCCCGCCGTCAGACACGAGCTCCAGACACTTGCGCAGACGACCCGAATAATTGTCCTTCAGATAGTCCGCCGCATAGGCGTTTGATGTCATGACAGTGAAGATATCATCCTTTCGGGTGACAGAAATAATCATCGACAGATAACGGTCGACCTGACTTTTTTCTTCAGCCGAATTGAGCGTGGACAGGTAAATCTCCTTTGCCCTGTTCCACATCTCTTTCGAGGTAATGTCAATGGCTTCGTTCATCTCGCTAAAATTTTCAATGTGCGCAAATTATACAAAAAAAAGATTGTATGAAGATAAAGAAAAAATCTACTTATGTCTTCAAGTTATTAACAATTTATGTTAATAACTATCTTATCAATGATGCCCTCTCTTAATGAGAATCGCGAGTACAATGACATCTGCTGGATTGACACCAGGAATGCGTGCAGCCTGAGCAAGCGTTTCAGGACGATATTTTTTCAGTTTTTCACGACTTTCAAATCGAACAGCTGTACATTTGTCATAATCAAGCCATTTTGGAATTTGAATCGCCTCATCTCGCTTTGCCCGTTCAGCCGCCTTCTCTTCCTGTTCGATATATGGCGCATAATGACGCATAATATTAATTTAGTTGAGAGTTGATGTAGGCGAGTTCGGCTTCGCGAATCGCAATTGTTTCCGGATGGACGATGCCAATTGATTTGGCAGCGGTCAAGAGACGGTAGCGGGCATTATCTTGACGGAGCAGCAGACGGCGTTCAGCCCGGCTGGTAAACATACGATAAGGTTCATCCGTTCCCTTGGTGACGAGATCATCAATGAGAACACCGATGTACGCATCTTGGCGACTCAAGATAAGCGGATCTTTTTCTTGGATAAAAAGAGCCGCGTTAATACCGGACATAAGTCCCTGTGCGGCTGCTTCTTCATATCCCGTCGTTCCATTGATTTGTCCAGCGAAAAAAAGACCACTTATTCTTTTTGACTCAAGAGAGTGACTTAATTCTCGCGAGTCGATTCCGTCATATTCAATAGCATAGGCAAAAGCAAGAAACTCAGCTTTTTCAAGTCCTGGAACGGAGTGAACCATTTGAACCTGGATTTCTCTCGGTAAACAACAACTCAATCCATTTGGATAAATGACCGTTCCAGCCGCGTTTTCTGGTTCCAGCATCACATGGTGTTGCGTTGCTGTTGTAAAGCGGACGATTTTATCCTCAATTGATGGACAATACCGCACACCAGTTCCCTGGATTTTTCCACCATAAAGAGCCGACGAGGAGAGATTATCACGAATAATTCGATGGGTTTCTTCCGTCGTATGAGTCAACCAGCATGGATATTCAGGAAATGTTCCACGTGGAACATTGTTGTCCGTTTCTTGTTCCACGTGGAACAATGGCCGTGGCATTTCGCCATCTTGCCGGATGCACTTTGAAAAATCACAACTTTCTGCCTTCAGTCGTGGCGGTGTACCAGTCTTAAGTCTAATGAGCTTAAATCCAAGTGAATTGAGAGAATCCGAGAGTTGATTGACAGCTGGACGAGAGTCTCCTCCTGATTCCTCGTAGTCTTTACCGATCCAAATTCTGCCGCGAAGGGATGTTCCGGATGTAATGATAACGGCTTTTGAGCTGATGGATCCGTTAAAAGCTGTTTTGACGCCCGTTGTATGATTGTCAGATACTTCGATAGCAATGACGGAATCCTCAAGAATTTCAAGATGATCTTGTTTTGAAACAACTTGTTGCATACGCAAGGTATAGGCTTCCTTTGCGCATTGGCATCGCGTTGCCCAAACAGCTGGCCCACGGCTTCTATTGAGGATTTTCGATTGAAGCGCTGTTGCATCGGCGTTTCGTCCCATTTCGCCGCCGAGTGCATCAAGTTCATAGACGAGATGACTTTTTGCCAGACCGCCGATTGATGGGTTACATGGCATCCGGGCAATTGCGTCTTTACGCGATGTCACAAGAAGGGTATAAACGCCCATCCGAGCTGCAGCGAGGGCTGCCTCTGCGCCAGCGTGTCCGCCGCCGACTACAATCAATTCAAACGACGCCTTCATTCGATGTCAGATATTATAGCAAAATTATCAACTGGAATATAAACAAAAAATGAAATGATATTATGCGTCAAATAAAGAATGAAAAGGTTAAAAATACAATAAAAACATGGTATTTTTTATTTATTTAATTGTTGTCAAGTAAAAGTTGTCGAATTGTATCTACACTTATTGAACAGTTATTAACAGACTAAGGCTACTTGCTCATTTTAAATGGTTTGTGATATACTTTCGATGACTTGAAAGTTCTCTACTTATTTATTGATGGCGTTGGTCTTCGACCGCCTGCAGCAGACAATCCCCTGAACAAGGAGGTTTGTCCGACGCTTTGGCGTCTTATTGAGCATCATGCGAAGCCGGTGGACGCTTGTCTGGGTGTTGAAGGGCTTCCGCAGTCGGCGACCGGGCAAGCGACGATGTTCACGGGCGTCAACTGTGCGGTGGCCATTGGGCGTCATCTCGAGGGATTTCCAAGCGTGGAGCTCCGTAAGATCATCGAGGAGAACAACCTCTTCATAGAACTTAAGAAGCGTCACAAGCGCGTGCGGTTTGCGGACGCCTATCTCGTGGACGACGTGAAGGAGATCGCCGAGCGGCGGTTCAAGTCCGTCACGACCGTAATGGCACTAACGGTGCCGGAGTCCATTGCGATGACCGAGGACCTGATGGAGGACCGTGCGCTCATGCAGGACCTCACCCGCGAGACGATCCAGGATCGCTATCCGGACATTCCCGTCGTCCCGCCGCAGCGCGCGGCGGAGCATCTCTTCCGCCTGGCGCTTCTGAACGACTTCACGCTTTACGAGTTCTTCCAGACGGATGTCTCGGGGCATTCGATGGACTACGCGCGCGCGTGCGCGGTTCTCCGGACGTACGACCGCTTTCTCGCGGCGCTCGTCCGCTGCACGGAGGCGGCCGGCATCACGCTCGTGATGACGGCCGACCACGGGAACATCGAGGCGATCGGCGAACGCGGGCATACGCGCAACCCCGTTCCCTTTATTGCGTTCGGTCCGGGCGAGGCGTGGCTCCGCGATCGCGTGAATTCCCTGCAAGACATCACGCCTGCGTTGCTGGAGGCATTTGACAGATGAAAATAACCGACCTGAT
Source organism: uncultured bacterium (assembly GCA_902788415.1). Classification (GTDB taxonomy): domain Bacteria; phylum Verrucomicrobiota; class Kiritimatiellia; order RFP12; family UBA1067; genus UBA1067. Next base: position 29,876 of record CADAKF010000019.1, on the reverse strand, counting down.
CGCATCCGACAAACCCACCGTCTCCTTCGAGATCTTCCCGCCGAAGCGTCCCGAGCCCTCGCTCTTCGGTGAGGCGGAGGCGGAGGCTGCGATGGCGCGGACGAAGGAGGTCGTGCGAAAGATCGCCGCGGCAAAGCCAGCGTTCGTCTCCGTCACCTACGGCGCCGCGGGCGGCACGACCGGCGCAAACACCGCGGCGATCGCGGAATTCGTCCAGGCGTGCGGCGTTCCGGCGCTCGCGCACCTCACGTGCATCACCTCGTCGCGCGAGCGCATCGCGGACGAGCTCAAGTCGTTCCGCGAGAAGGGCATCGAGAACATCCTCTGCCTTCGCGGCGATCGGCCGCAAGGAATTAGGGATCAGGGAGGATTTAAGCATGCCGCCGATCTTGTGAGGACTTGTCGAGACTGTTCCCTGATTCCTGATCCCTCATCCCTTTGCCTCGGCGGCGCGTGCTACCCCGAGTGTCATCCCGAATGCGCGCATCTGGCGGACGACATCGCGCACCTGAAGGAGAAGGTGGACGCGGGGCTCGACTTCCTGACGACGCAGATGTTCTTCGACAACAACGTCTACTTCCATTATCTTGCGCGCCTCAGGTCCGCCGGCGTCACCGTGCCCGTCCTCGCGGGCATCATGCCCGTCACGAACGGCAAGCAGATTGCGCGCATCTGCAAGCTCTCCGGGACGTCGCTTCCGCCGCGCTTCCGCGCCATCGTCGACCGGTTCGGAGAGGACCCCGTCGCGATGCTCGACGCCGGTGTCGCCTACGCGACCGAGCAGATTATCGACCTCTTCGCGAACGGCGTCAACAATGTCCACGTCTACACGATGAACCGGCCGGAGATCGCGATCCGCATCATGTTGAATCTCCATGGAATCGTCTCCTGAAGTCGCCGCCCGTCGCGCGGAACTTGAACGCGAAGCACCAATCGTGCCGCGGGGGCTTTCGCTGCGGACGACGTGGCAGGGTCGTGANNNGCGCCGCGGACGCCTACCTCGCGCAGCTGATCGGCCTCGATGCCGTCGAAAAGCTGATGGACGAACTGGAGAGAAAGGCGAAGTCCGAAGTCGAGGTCGAAGGGAAGCGGCTCATGCCGCGGCGCTCGCCGGGCTACGGCGACCTGCCGCTCGAGCTGAGCCGTGAAATCATCGCCTTACTTGACGCCACGAAGAAGATCGGTGTCTCCATCACCGATTCAAATCTCCTGGTGCCGTCCAAGTCCGTGACGGCCCTCTGCGAAATATGCTAACCTTCACTGCTCAACCTCCAATCTCCAACCTCCAACCTCTCCTCCTCGACGGCGGGATGGGCACACTCCTGCAGGCGCGCGGCCTGAAGCCGGGAGAGTGTCCCGAAGACTGGAACGTGGAACGTGCGGACGACATCGCGGCGATTCACCGCGCGTACGTCGAGGCCGGCGCTGACGTGATCTACGCCAACACCTTCGGCGCGAATCCGCTCAAGTACCACGGAAAGCACAAGCTGGAAGAGGTGATCCGCGCCGGACTTGCAGTCGCGGCGAAGTCGAAGTGCGAAGTCGAAGGCGAACAGTGCAATGTTAAGATCGCTCTTGATCTCGGGCCGACGGGGAAACTTCTGAAACCCGCCGGAGACCTTTCCTTCGAAGATGCCGTCGCAGCTTTTACAGAAACGATCAAGATTGCGACCTCCGCTGTAGACCTCAACCTCAGACCTCGACCTGACTTGATCGTCATCGAGACGATGAGCGACGTGCGCGAGCTGAAGGCTGCCGTGATCGCGGCGAAGGAGTCGTGCGACCTGCCGGTTGTCGCGACCGTCTCGCTCGGCGCGGATGGACGGCTTCTCACCGGCGCGTCCGTCGACTGCGTCGCGGCGCTTCTCGAATCGCTCGGCGTCGACGCGTACGGTTTCAACTGCGGACTCGGTCCAAAGGAGATGTTGACGCACGTGGAGCGCCTGGCGAAGATCTCCACGAAGCCGATTGTCGTCAAGCCCAACGCGGGACTTCCGAAGGTTGTGGACGGCCGGACCGTCTTCTCCGTCGGTCCGGAGGAGTTCGCCGCGGACGCCGCGAAGCTCGTCGCCGCCGGCGCCTCGGTCGTCGGCGGCTGCTGTGGCACGACGCCCTCTCACGTCTCCTGTCTCAAGTCTCGAGTCCTCTCAAGTCTTTCGTCTAAGGTTTCAAGTCATCCTCTGGTTGAGGACCTTAGACGGAAAACGAAAGACCTGACGGTCTCTTCTGGCACCTCGGTCGTCACCCTCGCACCCCATCAGGGACTCATCATCGGCGAGCGGATCAATCCGACCGGAAAGAAGCTTCTCAAGGAGGCGTACGCGAAGGGCGACACCGCCTATGTCCTCCGCGAGGCGGTGAAGCAGGTTGATGCGGGCGCGGCGATTCTGGACGTCAACTGCGGCGTCCCGGGACTCGACGAAGCGGCGCTTCTTGAGGCGACGGTCGAGAATGTCCAGGGTGTCGTTACGTGTCCGCTTCAGATCGACACGGCCGACCCCGCGGCGCTTGAACGCGCGCTTCGGCATGCGAACGGGAAGGCGCTTGTCAACTCCGTGAACGGTAAGCGCGAGTCGATGGACGCGGTCTTTCCGCTGGTGAAGAAATACGGCGGCGCGATCGTCGCGCTGTGTCTCGACGAGAACGGGATTCCGCCGACGAGCGAAGGACGTCTCGCAATCGCGAAGCGCATTCTCGACGAAGGCGCGAAATATGGTTTTGAAAAGAGCGACTTTGTCTTTGATGCGCTGACGCTCGCGGTCTCGTCCGATCCGCAAGCGGCGGTTGTCACGCTCGAGACGGTGCGGCGGCTGACGGACGAGCTCGGCGTCAACACGGTGCTCGGCGTCTCGAACGTCTCTTTCGGGCTTCCCAACCGTCCCGCGCTCAACAACGCGATGTATGCGCTCGCCAAGCGCGCGGGACTTTCGGCGGCGATCGCAAACCCGGCGGCGATCCGCGACGAGATCGATCCCGCCGCGGAAGACGTGCTGACGGGAAGAGACAAGAATTGCGAAAGGTGGATTGCGGCCAACGTAGTTTCGAGTCTTCCGTCTCAAGTCTCAGGTCCTCACCTCGGCAAGGACGTGAGACATGAGACGAAAGACGACCTCGCCGCGGCGATCCGCCGCGGCCTGCGCGACGACGCGCGCCTGGCGGCGGAGGCGATGCTTGCGGGAGGCTCGCAGCCGATGGACATCGTCCAGATGGCGATCGTGCCGGCGCTCGAGGAAGTCGGGCGTGGCTTCGAGAAGGGAACGGTCTATCTGCCGCAGCTCCTGATGGCGGCCGACGCGGCCGGCGAGGCCTTCGCCGCGGTGAAGGCGGCGATGTCTTCCGCCTCAAGTCTCAAGTCGTCTCGCGTCTCGAGTCTTCCGTCTCAAGTCTCAGGTCCTAACCCCGGCGAGGACTTGAGACAGGAGACTTTAGACGCAAAGAAGCCGATCGTTCTCGCCACCGTGAAGGGTGACATCCATGACATTGGCAAGAACATCGTCCGCGCGCTCCTGGAGAACTACGGCTTCGAGGTCGTCGACCTCGGACGCGACGTGCCGCCAGAGGCGATTGTCGAGGCGGCGCGGAAAACAGGGGCGAAACTGGTCGGGCTTTCGGCCCTGATGACGACGACGGTCGGCGCGATGGCCGAGACGATCCGTCAGCTCAAGGCGGCGGGTCTCGGCTGCAAGACGGTCGTCGGTGGTGCGGTCGTCACGCAGGAGTACGCGGACTCGATCGGCGCGGACTTCTATGCGAAGGACGCGATGGCCACGGTCCGCCTCGCCGAGTCGCTTGTCTGATGGCTTTTTCCGCCGCCTTTTGATATAATGGGAGCATGAGAACTGTCAAAGTTGACAAGGGGGTTGCCTTCGGTGACGGACGGCTGACCTTTATTGCTGGTCCCTGCGTGATTGAGTCGCGGCAGATGGCCTTGGACTTGGCAAAGAGACTGTCTGCACTTGCGCGCAAGCTGAAGGTCAACTACATCTTCAAGGCGAGCTTCGACAAGGCGAACCGCACGAGCGTCGACAGCTTCCGCGGGCCCGGTCTCGACAAGGGGCTTGAGATTCTTTCCGAAATCCGCTCGAAATTCGACGTTCCCGTCCTCACTGACATCCACGAGCCGTGGCAGGCGAAGCCGGTGGCGGAGGTCTGCGATGTTCTTCAGATTCCGGCATTTCTCGCGCGGCAGACCGACCTCCTGGTCGCGGCCGGCGAAACGGGCGCGGTCGTGAATGTGAAGAAGGGCCAGTTCATGGCGCCGGAGGACATGGCGCCGGTCATCCGCAAGATCGAGTCGACGGGGAACCGCCGCATCGTTCTCTGCGAGCGCGGCGCGTCCTTCGGCTACCGCAACCTGGTCGCCGACATGCGCTCGCTGCTGGTCATGCGTGAGCTCGGCTGTCCGGTCGTGATGGACGCGACGCACGCCGTGCAGCGTCCGGGCGGTCTCGGGACCGGCTCTGGCGGCGACGGCAAGTATGCGCCGGCCCTTGCGCGCGCGGCGGTCGCGACGGGCGTCGACGGCGTCTTTATGGAGACGCATATGAATCCGAAGGTCGCGAAGAGCGACGCCGCGAACGCCATCCGCTTTTCCGAAGTCGAAAAACTGTGGAAGGTGCTGCTGAAGATTCATGAGGTGAGAGGGTGAGAGGGTGAGAAGGTGAGAAGTAGAAGAGGAGAGAGAAGTCTGGGAGGTGTGCGGAGGTTCTGCACGCCGGTCGTCCTCTGCCTTCTTCTCGTCCCTCTGTCCTCTCTCTTCGCCTTTGACTCGGCCGACTGGCTCGGGAAGCGCGAGGTGTTCGCGCGCGAGGCGGAGCGTCTGCGGGCGGCCTGGTCGAACTGCATGGGTCGCGTGTCGGCGCCGGCGGAGAACGTGACGATTCCCGTCGAGGCGTTTGATGATGGCTCGGTGAAGACGCGCGTCAACGCGGCGAAGGCCCAGTACTTCCTGAAAGAGGGCCTTGTCTGGGCGGAAGGCGTGGAAGTCGTGCAGCACGCGGCGGACGGGACTGTCGAGGGTCGCATCGAGGCGGCGACCTGCGTCGTCGACCGGAATTCCCGGAGCGGTTGGGCGGAGGGCGTCGCGAAGGTGACGCACGGCAAGACGGTCTTTTCGGGGTCGGGCGTCTATTTCTCGGCCGCCGAGTCGTACGTCCAGGTGTTCGGCGACTCCAGGGTCGAATCGGACGAGATCCGCTTCGAGCGGTCGGCGAAGAAAGCGGCGGCCGGCGTCTTCCGCGGCCGGAGCGTGCGGAGCGACTTTGACGCGGCGGCCGGCGTCGCGCTCTTTGAGGGCGCCGTCTGCGCCAAGGGTTCGGATGGCACGACGATGTGTGCGGACCGGGTCTATCTCTTTCTTGCGGGGACGAACGACCTGAAGCGTGCGGTTGCCGTCGGCGACGTGTCGATCACGAACGGCGTCCGCGTCGGGACGTGCGCGATGGCGACGTACCGTCGCGCGAAGGGCGAGGTCGAGATGTTCGGCGACGGCAAGGAGATCCTCGCGCGGCTGACGGAACGGGGCGAGGACGTGCGGTCGCTCGAGGGCACGCGCATCAAGTTCTGGATCGAGTCGGAGCAGGTGGAGGTCGACAACTCGAAGATCACGGCCGAGCGAAAGGGCGGGGAGAGTCTGCTATGAGCGATGTGGTGATGGAGGCGATGAGCGCGATGGCGCAGGAGAAGTCCAGTCGGGTTCCCGACCTGGTCGCGACGAATCTCGTGAAGGTCTACGGCGACCGGACGGTTGTGAACGGCATGAGCGTCACATGCAACTGCGGCGAGATCATCGGCATCCTCGGACCGAACGGCGCGGGCAAGACGACGACGTTCTACATGGTGGTCGGTCTGGTGAAGCCGGAGTCCGGCAAGGTCGAGTTCCGCGGCGAGGACGTGACGCAGCTTCCGGTGTACATGCGGGCGCGCAAGGGCCTCGGCTATCTCGCGCAGGAGGCGAGTGTCTTCCGCAAGCTGTCGGTTTGGGATAACGTGATGGCGATTCTGGAGACCATGCCGCTTTCGCGGAAGGAGCGGGCGAAGCGCGCGGAAGAGCTTCTGGCGCCGTTTGATCTCATGAAGGTTGCGAAGCAGCCGGCTTACACCCTGTCGGGCGGCGAGCGACGCAAGCTGGAGATCGCGCGTGCGCTCGTGCGCAATCCGGCGATCCTGATGCTGGACGAACCGTTCGCGGGGGTGGATCCGCTGAGTGTGAACGAGATTCAGGACATCGTCCGCCGGCTGGCGGCGCAGGGTCTCGGCATCATCATCACGGACCACAACGTCCGCGAGACGCTGTCGGTCGTGCACCGCGCGTATCTGGTCTATAACGGCCGTCTCCTCCGCGAGGGGACGAGTGAAGATTTGGTCAACGACCCGGAGGTTCGCGAGAAGTATCTCGGCGAGAACTTCCGGATGTAGGAGGTAGCTGTTAGCGGTTAGCGATTAGCTGTTAGCGGCAGTCAAAGGAAAAGGAGGAACAGAGATGAGCATTGAAGTTACGATGAGGCACAGCGACGTCCGGATCGAGTCGCTCAAGGAGTACGCGGAGAAGCGCATGAAGCTCCTTGCGGAGAGATTTCCCAAGGTGACGAAAGTCGCGATCGTGATCGACATCGACGTGAAGAAGCACATGTACATGGCCGAAGTCGTGGCGAACCGCCTCGGTGAGACGGCGGTCGGTGCGAAGGAATTCTCCGAGTCGGCGAAGAGCGTGATCGACGGCGCGGCGGCGCGGGCGGAGCGTCAGCTCCTGAGGATGCGCGTCAAGGCGCGCAAGGGAACGGTTCGCCAGCAGCGTGCGGCGTCGGCTAAAAATTAAGCGCGAAAAGCTAACCATGCAGAATCTCCCGACCAAGTCCAGCGCGAAGGGCAACGTCTTCACCGTCGCCGACTTCTACGAAGCCGGCCGCGCGTCGCTGTCCTTGACGCTCGTGGCGGGCGGAGAGAACATGAGCCGGACGATTGACGAACCGATTGTCAACCGTCCGGGACTCGCGCTCACCGGTTTCTACGAGCATTTCGCGTGGCAGCGCCTGCAGATCTTCGGAAACGCCGAGATGGCGTATCTCGAGTCGCTGGACGACGCAACGCGGCACGAGCGCGTGAAGGCTCTTCTCGGACGAAAGGCGTTCTGCTTCATTTTCACCTGCGGGCGCAAGCCGGGTGAGAAGGAGATCGCCTTCGCCGTGAAGGCGGGTGCGGTCATTCTTTCGACGCCGATGACGACGAGCGCCTTCATGCATCACTGCGCGTTCGTGCTCGAGAAGCTCGGCGCGCCGACGACATCTATTTATGGCACGATGGTCGAGGTGTGCGGGCTCGGCGTTCTCTTCGAGGGCGATCCCGGCCTGGGCAAGTCCGAAACGGCCCTTGGTCTCGTCAAGCGCGGTTGCGCGCTTGTGGCGGACGACCTCACGTGCATCCGCAAGGACGTCGGCAACAACGTTCTTTTCGGGTCCGCATCGGCCGCGACGGCGGGCTTCATGGAGCTCCGCGGCATCGGCATCATGCACATTCCGAGCGTCTTCGGCGTCTCGGCGGTGCGCGGCGAGAAGCACCTGGAGCTCATCATCACGTTCAAGCGCCTTGACGACGTGAAGGGCGAGATCGATCGCATCGGGCAGACGCGGCGGACGAAGACGATTCTCGGGGTGGATGTCCCGAACATCGTCATCCCCGTGTCGGCGGGGCGCGATCTCGTCAATCTGGTGGAGACCGCGGCAATGCAGCAGAAGCTGATCCTGTCGGGGTACGACCCCGTGGACGCCCTTTCGGAACACCTGCGCAAGCGGGCGGACAAGATTCAGATAGACAGTGACAAGACAACGAAAAAGAGGAAGGTGAGGCGGTAATGGCGGAGAAAATGGTGCGCGAGCTGAAGCTTCTCAACAAGTACGGAATGCATGTTCGCCCGGCGGGGCTGTTCGCCAAGACGGCGAGTCGGTTCGACGCGGACATTGAAGTCGAGAAGGACGGCAACGTCGTTTCCGGCAAGTCGATCATGGCGCTGATGACGCTTGAAGCCGTGTGCGGCACGGAACTCAAGGTCACGGCCTCCGGTCCCCAGGCGAAGGAAGCCCTGGACGAGCTCGAGGCCCTCGTGGAGCGCAAGTTCGACATTCCGGATGAGCAATAAGGGGGAAATGCGGACGATTGCGGGATTGGCGACGGCCCGGGGGTTCGCCGTCGGTCCCGCGTTCATCTACCGCGGGGACGGAGAGATCCCCGTGCCCCAATATGTCGTCGAGCCCGGGCGCGAGGCGGACGAGCTCCTGCGTCTCCAGCGTGCGGTCACCGAAACCAAGAACGATCTTGAGAAGCTGATTTCCGCACTGAAGGAACATACGAAGGGCAAGGACGTCAAGATCTTCGAGTGTCATCAGATGCTGCTCGAGGACATCGTCCTCCTCGGCGAGACCGAGAAGTACATTCGAGAGGACCGCATCAATGCCGAAACCGCCGTGCGGCGGACGGCGCGCCACGCGCGGCAGCAGTTCGAGCAGATGAACGATCCCTATTTCCGCGAGCGCGTGCGCGACCTGGACGACGTTGAGCGGCGGTTGCTCAAGTCCCTGACCGGATTTGCCGAAGATCCGACGTGCGAGCTGAAGACACCTTCGATCGTCGTGGCGGACGACCTGACGCCGTCCGAGACCGTGCGCCTGCCGCGCGATCTGGTTCTCGGTTTTGCGACGAACGGCGGTTCGACGACGAGCCATGTCGCGCTTCTCGCCCGCGCCATGGGCATTCCGGCCGTCTCGGGCCTCGGCGACATCACGGTCCGCGCGGTCGCCGGCGAGACGCTGCTCTTGGACGGCACGAACGGCGCCGTCACGATTTTTCCGACGCCGTCCGCCGTCCGGGATTTCTCCGATCTCGTCGAACGCCAGCGCGAACTCGTGGAAGACGTCGCCTCCGGCGCGCCGGCCGGCACGCTCAGGGACGGCGGAGACATCCCCTTGTACGCGAACGTCCATCCCGGCGTGCCGGTTGCGGACATCAAGGCGCAGGGCGCCCGCGGCATCGGTCTTTACCGCAGCGAGTATCTCTGGCTCAACCGCGAGCTGGAGCCGACGGAAGAAGAGCAGTTCGAGGCCTATCGCGATGCGGCGACCTTTGCGAAGACGCTGGGAGAGAAGTCGACCATCGCCATCCGTGTGCTCGACATCGGCGGCGACAAGCTCGTCCGCGGCATTTCCACGACAGAGGCGAATCCGTTCCTCGGCAATCGCTCGATCCGCTATCTCCTCTCGAATCCGGAGGTCTTCGCCAAGCAGCTTCGCGCGATTCTCCGCGCCTCCGTCTTCGGCAAGGTCGGCATTCTCTATCCGATGGTCTCTTGCGTCGAGGAGCTCGTCGCCGCCGCGAAGATCCTGGCGGACGTGAAGGCGCAGCTGGACGCCGAAGGCGTCGCCTTCAACCGGGAGATTCCCGTTGGTGCGATGATTGAGGTTCCGTCCGCGGCAATCAACGCTGGCGCGCTGGCGAAATACGTCGACTTCTTCTCAATCGGCACGAACGACCTCATCCAATACACGATGGCGGCGGACCGCGGAAACGAATCCGTCGCGCATCTCTACCAGCCGACGAATCCCGCCGTGCTGAAGCTGATGAGAATGACGGTTGACGCCGCGAAGAAGAACGGCATCTTCGTCAGCGTCTGCGGCGAGTCCGCGTCCGATCCGATCGTCGGCGTTCTCTGGGCCGCGATGGGCGTAGACGTCCTGTCGATGTCGGCGACGTACATTCCGCTGATGGCGAAGCTTCTCTCGCGCCTGACGCGCGCCGACCTGGACGACTACCGGGCAGCGGTCGAAGCGATGGGTGACGGGGCGACGGCGGCGGAGATCCTTGCCGTCTGCGAGAACTGGCTGCGCGCGCGCATTCCCGATTTGGACAACATCGTTCTCTGACGAAAGTGGTATAATATTGGGTCTATGTCCAAGATCGTCTATTTCGACAACAACGCCACAACGCGGGTCGCCCCCGAAGTGCGGGAGGCGATGCTTCCCTATTTCGGCGAGAAGTACGGCAACCCGAGTTCGATGCATGCCTTCGGCGGGGAGATCGCGAAGGATCTGAATCGCGCGCGCGAAGAGGTCGCGCGCTTCCTGAACGCCGAGCCGGACGAAGTCATCTTCACCTCCTGCGCGACGGAATCCGACAACGCGGCGATTCGCGGAACGGCCGATTACTTCGGCAAGGACCTGAAGGTCGTCACAACCGCAGTCGAGCATCCCGCCGTTCTCCAGCCCTGCCGCCGCCTGAAGGCGCTCGGGCACGAGGTCGTCGAACTCCCCGTCGATTCCGTCGGTCAGATCGACCTCACCCAGCTCGAGGCCGAACTCTCCAAACCTCCAACCCTCGTCTCCATCATGTGGGCGAACAACGAGACGGGCGTCCTCTTCCCGATCGAGAAGGTTGCGGAGATCTGCAAGCGGCACGGCGCGATCCTCCATACGGACGCCGTGCAGGTCGCGGGCAAGATTCCGGTTGATGTGAAGAAGGTTCCGGTTGACATGCTGTCGATGAGCGGGCACAAGTTCCATGCGCCGAAGGGCGTCGGCATCTTCTATGTCCGCCGCGGCACGAAGCTCAAGCCCTTCATGCTGGGCGGCCACCAGGAACGCACGCGGCGCGCTGGGACGGAGAACGTCCCCTACATCGTCGGTCTTGCGAAGGCGTGCGAGCTCGCGCGCCTCGGGATGGCGGACGAGGCGAAGAAGCTGACGGTCCTCCGCGACCGGCTCGAGCAGGGCATTCTCGCGACCTGTCCGAACGTGCGCGTCAACGGCGACAGGGCGCACCGTCTCCCCAACACACTCAACGTGAGCTTCGAGTACATCGAGGGCGAGGCGATCGCGTATCACCTCTCGGATCTCGGCATCTGTATCTCGACCGGCTCCGCGTGCGCGTCCGGTTCGCTCGATCCGAGCCATGTCATCCGCGCGATGGGCGTGCCGTTCACGGCCGTTCACGGATCCGTGCGCTTCTCGCTCTCGCGCTACAACACGATGGAAGAGGTCGACTACGTTCTCGAGAAGCTGCCGCCCGTCATCAGGAACCTGAGGGATCTTTCGCCTTTTGGACCTGACAAGGACGTGAGCACGTTCAAGTAAGGGCGAGGGGGAGGACTTTAGACGAAAGACAGAAGACACGAAAGGCCAAGACATGAATAAAACAATTCTCCTTACTTTTTTCTTTTTCCTTTTCACTTTTTCCTTTCTTTCCGGCTGCCGCCGCGAAGATGTCCGCGAGATGACGGTCTCGATGCCGAATCTCACGGAGGCGAACAAGGCGACGGTTGTTGCGGCGCTTTCGAAGTATGCGGGCGTGAGGAAGGACTCGTATGTCTGGGACATGCAGGCGAAGACGCTGACCTTGAAATACGATTCGATGCAGATCGCGCAGGCGAACATCCGCTATGCGATTGACGAGAAGGGCGTGAAGGTCGCCTTCCCCGAGAAGACTGACAACCGCGCCGGCTACTGATGACGGGAGGGCTTTCACAGTCGCAGACGCAGAAGCAGACCCTGGCGCCGCAGATGCGCCAGGGTCTGAAGATGCTCGCGATGTCGCTGCCGGAACTCCGCAGCGAGCTCCTCGCCGAAATGGCGAAGAACCCGGTCATTGATGACGTCGAGCCGACGCTGGAGAAGGAGACGATTTCCGCGAAGGAGTCCGAGCGTGAGGACGAGGAGCGCGTCAGCGACTATCCGGAGGACGACAACGCGCGCGACGCGGCGTATCTAGACGGCTTCAACCGCGGCAGTTCGGGAACGGATCCGGAGGCGATCGAGCGTCGGCAGAAGTTCTTCGACAACCAGGTCCGGGAGGAGACGCTCGAGGAGCATCTCCTGTCGCAGCTCGGCTCGTCCGACATCGACGAGAAGGACCTCCCGCTCGCCGAGATGCTGATCGGCGAGCTGAACGATGACGGACGCTTCGACGGATCCCTGCCCGACATCATGATGGTGACGGGCGAGACGGAGGCGAAGATTCGCGCGGTCCTCGCGAAGATCCGCGAGTTCGATCCGCCGGGCTGCGGCGCGACGACGATCGCGGAATGCCTCGCGGCGCAGCTCGACAAGATTGAAGACGCGTCGCTGCGCGGAAGGGTCCGCACACTTCTCGGGCGTCTCGAGGACGTGGCCGCCGGAAAGGCGGGCGACGCTGAGGCGCTGAAGGCGTTGCGTACGCTCGATCCGCGTCCCGGTCGCGCCTTCCGTCACGATGCGCGCGGTACGGAGTACGTAAATCCCGAGGTGCACGTCGTCAAGTGCGCGGACGGCTGGGAGGCGCGGGTCGACGCGCGGAGCCTGCCCGAGATCCGGATCTCGTCAAAGTACCTGACGATGCTTGAGGATCCGAATGTTGACCACGCGACGAAGAGCTACATTCGCGAGCGCATCGCCGCGGCGAAGGCGATTGTTGAGGCCGTCCAGAAGCGCCGCGATACGATCGAGGCGATTGCGCAGGAGATCGTCGACCGACAGCCCGGTTTCTTCGAGAAGGGGCTGAAGGGCCTGAAACCGATGACGATGCAGGAGGTGGCGGACAAGGTCGGGGTTCATCCGACGACCGTCTCGCGCACGGTCAACGACAAGTACGCGTCTACGCCGAAGGGGACGGTCGAGCTTCGTCGCTTCTTCACGCAGGGAATCGTCACGGACTCCGGCGAGGAGATCGCCCGTGACCGGATCCTCGACCGTCTCAAGGCGCTTGTCGACGCGGAGGACAAGGCGCATCCGCTCTCGGACGAGAAGATTTCGGAACTCCTCAAGGGCGAGGGTTTCCCCGTCGCCCGCCGCACGGTCGCCAAGTACCGCGCCCTCGCCGGCATCCCCGGGACGAGCGAGCGGCGGACATGACGCTTACTCGGCCTTCTTGATCGTGACGTCGCCGGCCTCGCGCTCCTTGTCGCCGAGGTCGCGCAGGTCAAGCTTGAGAACCTTCGCCGATCCGCCTTTGCGGTCGCCGGGCTCCTGGCGTTTTCCTTCCACGTACTCGCGGCCGATCACGGCGTTCTTCGGAAGTCCGATATCCTTCGGCAGCTCCGCTGGGTTCGCGATGCCGAGCGTCACGCAGACGATGATTTCCTTCTGCACCTTCTGGCGGCTCTTCCAGCCGAAGAGCTTCTGCCCGATCCAGGGAATCTGGCGGAGATAGGGGATGCCGGTGTCGACATCTTCCTCCACGGTCTTGGAGAGTCCGCCGATGACGGCGGTCGAGCCGTCCTTCATCGTGAATTCGGAGAGGATGCGCTTCATCTCAATGATCGGGAAAAGTCCGAACGAAGTGTCGCTCGCCACTTCATAGTAGCCGGTTTCCGTTCCGCCCGAGTTGGGGTCGCGATTGAGCTGGGAGATTGTCGGGACGATCTCGACCGAAATGAGGCCGTCGGGCGAGATGCGCGGCTTCACGGAGAGGGTGATGCCCCACTCGAAGAAACAAGATCCGGAGAATAGGGCCTTGTCCTTGTACTGCATTTCCTTGTGGCCTTTTTCGCCCGGAATCTCCGTCAGCTCCGCCGACATGTCGAGGTAGGCGTTGTCGGACTGCGTATTGCGCTGGGAGGTGAGCTTGACGTTCGGGAACTTCGTCGTCATGTCGACCATTGCCTCCTTGCCGTTGGAGACGATGACCTTCGGATTGGAGAAGACTTTGCCCTCGCCCATGCTCTCGAATGCACTGAGCGCGAGACTGAAGTCGTCGGCGGAGAACTGTCCGGAGAAACCCGTTGCGCGTTCCCATCCGAGCGAGGATGCGTTGAGCCCCGCACCGGGCGCTTCGCCGATCGTGCCCGGGGCGAGGTAGTTCTTCGTCACGTAGTCCAGAGCGGACTTCCCGTCGGCGATGTCCTCGCCGGCCGCGTTGAACCTCTTGGGCGTGTACATTGTCGCGGTTTCGCCGTTGGCGTAACGGGCCACCTTGCCATCCGTGAACTCGAAACCGCCCTTGAGGTTGTGGACGCTGGCACCCCAGCTTTCGAGCTGGTTCCACTGGACGCCGAGCTTGTGCATCGCTTCGCTGGAAAGTTCGAGGAAGCGGGCCTCGATGTAGATCTGCGCGACGGCCTTGTCCACGGCGCGGATGATCGAGTCGCAGTCGGCGATGACCTTCTCGGTCGCCGTCACGACGACGACGTTCGCGCCCTCGAAGCAGGTGGCGATCGGCAGGACGACCGTGCCCTTGGCGTCCTTCTTGCCGTAGGACTTGTTGAAGAGCTCGGTGAGTTCCTTCGCGGAGGCGTGCTTCAGTTCGAAGGAGCGCGTGAGGATCGGTTCGGCGACCTTGTCCTCCTTGACGAAGAAGATGTCGCCGCGCTCCTCGAGACGGTAGCCGCGCGAGTTGAGGATGGACTGGAGGCCGGAGAGCCACGGGACGCGGTGGAGGTTCACGGAGACGCGCCGTTGGAGGTTCGTCGAGTCATCCGAGATGATGTTCGCGTCCGTCACCTTGCGGAACTGCCGGAGGACGTCCTCCAGCGTCGCGTTGTCGCAGGTGATGTCGACAAGCGTCGCCGGACCTTCGTCCGCAGTTTTCCTGACCTGTGGCAGCTTGGCGGCGTCCGCCGAATCGTCCAGTTCCTCAAGGTCGATTTCGTCGGCGTTCGCTTCTGCGAGAGTGCCGGCCGGCGGCGTGTTGGTTGTCACGTTTTCGGCCGCAAAGCCGAACGTCGCGGCAAGAAAGGCGAGGAGTGCGAGTTTCAGTTTCATTTGCGGGTTCCTTTCTCTTCAGGTTCTTCTTCAAGTTCGCGCGCCTTGATGCGCAGGAGCTTCAAAGTGTTGTTGTCTGTCAGTTCACGGACTTTCCAGGTGAATCGGTAGCCGTTGTGATTGAACGAGACGAGGTCGCCATCGGCGTAGATCTTGCCGTTGATTGTGACGGCCTGGCGTCCGCCGTCCCCGCCGATCTTCAGCGTGCTGCCGATTTTGAGCGCCTTGCGAGCCTTGATCCAGAGGCGGTCGAGACCCTGGCCGTTGTCCGCCGCCTCCGCCTCCGCCGCGGCAATCGCCTCGGCCGTCACGCTGGTCTTCGTGTCCTCTTCGGTCGTCTCCTCCTCCGGCGCGGCGATCTTGACGCGCGGCTCGTCGACGATCGGTTCGCGCTCGCCCGTGTAGCCGACGGGCCAGAAGGGGTTCCGGAGCGGAATCGTCGCGAGAAGGGCGATGGGAAGGAGGAGGTTCATTTCACGGCTCCTTTCTTCATCGGCCACTCGAGAATGATCGAGACCAGCTGGAGGTCGGGATCGCTTCCGGCGGAAATCGTCAGCGCCTCGAGCGCGACGAGCGGAAAGCGCTTCTCGACGCATTGCACGAACGAGATTGCCGCCTGATAACTGCCGCGGCAGGTGATCTTGATTGGACACCGCACGTACTGTTCGCGCGCGGCGGCGCCGAGGATCGGCAATGCGATGGGCGTCTCCTGCTCGTATTCCATTCCGACGAGTCCGCAGCCGGCGGCGAGCGGATCGATGAGCGACTTGGCGCGCATCGCGGTGGATTCGAGCAGGGGTTCGATCATCTCCTGCTCGTAGGCGGCGAGCCGTCTGCGGTCGTCATCCAGGTCTTTTGTCACCGCGTCCGCGCGGGAGAGGTTTGCCGTCATTGTGCGGTGCTTGAGCGTCCGATCCTGGAGCGTCCGTCGGGTTTTCGCCAGCGTTGCTTCCGTCGACTCAATCGCGAAGAAGTAGAGTGTCGCGGCAATTGCGCCGAAGACGAGCGTGACGAGGAGCGAACGCTTCGCGTTGGGGGCCATGTTCTGGAGATTCATCGGTCGAACCTCCTTCCCCGGAGAAGATATTCGATGTCAAAGACGAGCATCCGCGCGCCTTCGCCCTTCTTTGCGACATCCTGCTTGAACGAGCGCACCTTCGGACTCAGGTTCGGGTCGCGTGGATTGCGGACGATCTGAAGGGCGTTGGTGAAGCCGTCGCCTTCAAGCGATTCCATGAGCGACATGACCGGCGTTTCCTTCGGCGTGCGGCCGACGAGCACCAGCGTCGCGCGCTCGACATAGCCAGTAGGACCCAGGATCGCCGGGACGGCGGACTTCTTCGCCTTCTTCTGCCCGGGCTTCGGCTTGGGCGGCTTCGGGATGACGGGATGCGCCGGCGCGGGGATCTCGAGCTTGACGAGCTGGACCTTGAGCGGCATCACCTCGGCGAGCGAGGCGAGCATCGCGCCGCGGCGGAGGACGGAGTTCGAATAGCAGTCGAGCTGCGCCAGGCGCGCGTTGAGGTCGTTCACCTCCGCCATCTTCGCGAGGACGTCGCGATTCGCGGCATCGTGCGTGCGAAGTTCGGTCTCGAGACGGCTGACACTCGTCTTGGCGAGCATGAGCTGTCCACCCAGGATCGCCCACCAGATGGCAAGGCCGGCGCAGGCGAGCATCGCGAGGACGGGCAGCATCACGCGCAGGCGGACCGGAGAGGAGCTGACGCGCTCCGACTCCATCAGGAGATTGAGGTGGTAGGCCGTGCTCATTTCGCCGCCTCCTCCCCAATCGCCGCGAGCGCCGCGCCCAGCGCGCCGAGGAACGGCGCCGCGCCGGCTCCTTCGGTCGCCGCGCCTTCGCCCACGAACGTCTTCTCGGTCGCGACGAGTCCGTCGAACGGATTCGGCGCGACGAGCTTCAGGTGCAGGCGCTCTTCCGCAATTGCGTTCCAGTAGCGCTCGCCTGCGGAAAGGCCGAGCGCCAGGATGCGCTTCGGCTCGACGCCGAGCTTGCCGACGAGATAGTCGCGCGAGACGGCGAGCTCGTTCATGATCGGCGCGGCAATCGGGTCCAGGACGGGTCGCGGATCGATGAGCGTGTCGTCCAGGACGCCCGCAATCATGTCATCCTCGAGCCCGAGTCCCTTCTTGAGCGCCAGGCGCAGTCCCTCCCAGCCGGCAATGCCGCGGCACTTCCGCCAAAGGACGATGTCGCCGCCTTTGTAGCCCGCGACGTGGATTTCGTGCGCGGAGACGACGAGCGCGAGCGCCGCGCCGTCGTCTTCCCTGAACGCGCTCTGGCGGAGAATGCTGGCCGAAAGCGCCGCGGGACGGACTTGGATTGAAGTCGCCGTCGGACGCCGACCCTCCGGCAGAAGCCGCGAAAGCCACAGGACCTGGTATTCGGGCAACGACGCCTGCATCACAAATCCCTCGGCGGCATCCATCGGTTTCATGACGTGGCGGACGCCTTCATGCGAAACGGGGACGCCCGCGGCGATGTCGAAATGAAAGGCGTCGGCCGCCGTCTGGGAGAAGGCCATGTCCGCCGACGTCACGGCGAAGGCCGCTCCGGGGGCCTGAAATGGCGCGGGAAGGGACCACGAGCAGCTCTTGGCCGCCTCTTCCCAGGAGGACGGCAGCGGATTGGCCGGCGCGGGAACGAACCCGACGGCGGCAAGGCGAAGCTCGCCCTTCTTCTCGACAAGGCGAACCGCAGGACACCCGCGCGCGTCATCCGTAAAAAGGTCGATGCCGACAATGTCGGCGGATTTGCGCTTCTTCGGCCCGCCGCCGATTGTGATCGTCTTCGTCTTTGTGAGCTGAATCTCCATACAGAAGTTCTGTTAAGCAAGAATCGTGCCAATGGAATTATGATATAATAATCGACATATGGCGAAGATACTGATTGTCGACGATGAGCCGCGGATTCTTCTTTTGATGAAGAGTCTCCTCAAGGCAAACGGATTTGAAGTCGAAACGGCGAAGGACGGTCCGTCCGCGCTTGAGCTTGTCAAAGGCGGAGAAATCCAGATTGTTGTCACCGATTTGCGCATGACGCCGATGGACGGCATGACGCTTTTCAAGGAGATCAAGGCCTACAATCCGTCAATTCCCGTCATCCTGCTGACGGCCTATGCGAGCGTTGAAACCGCTATCGAGGCGATGAAGAGCGGCATCTTCGACTATCTTACCAAGCCCTTCAAGGTGGACGAGATGCTCGCGTGCCTCAAGCGCGCCGAAGAGAAGATCGCCAAGAATGCATCCGTCGCCTCCATTTCGGCGTCCGAGCCGCTTCGCTACCGCTTTGAGAATTTCATTGCGTCCTCGCCGGCTATGAACGAGGTCTGCGAAACCATCTCCAAAGTTGCGCCGACCGCGGCAACGGTCCTGATCAACGGCGAATCCGGCACGGGCAAGGAAGTCATCGCGCGCGCGATTCACAAGTCCTCGACGCGCGCGGGCAAGCCGTGGGTCGCGGTCAACTGCGCGGCCATTCCGGAGAATCTTCTCGAAAGCGAGATGTTCGGACATGTGAAGGGATCCTTCACGGGCGCCGTGAGCGACAAGCAAGGGCTTTTCGAGGCGGCCAATGGCGGCACGCTGTTTTTGGACGAAATTTCGTCCATGCCGCTCATTTTGCAGGGAAAACTCCTTCGCGCGCTTCAGGAGAAGGAAATCCGCCGCGTCGGCGGAACGAAGGACATCCCCGTTGACGTACGCGTCATTGCCGCGTCAAATGCCAATTTGGAAGAAGCGGTCGTCAAGGGAACGTTCAGAAGTGACCTTTTCTATCGTTTTGCGGTGATTACCATCGATATTCCGCCGCTTCGAAAGCGTCCTGAGGACATTCTTCCTTTGGCGCGGCACTTTATTGCAGAAGAAATCGAAAAGGGCAAGTCCCTCCCGAGGATTACCGATGAAGCTGCAAAGATTCTCCTTGCCTATAATTGGCCGGGAAATGTCCGTGAACTTGAAAACTGCATTAAACACGCGCTGACATTCTCACAAGGTAAAGATATCACGCCGGGCGAGCTGCCGACGCGCGTCACGGAGCATCAGCCGACAGGTCATGCCTTTGAGGGGTCTGCCCCCACGGGTGGAACGGACAGTGCATCGCTGAGAACATTTCTGAAACAGAAGGAAAAAGAGTATATTGGCCAGATTCTGAACGCTTCTGGCGGCGATAAGGAAAAAGCGGCCGAGACTTTGAAGGTGAATCTCTCGACGCTTTACAGGAAGTTGTCGGAGGACTGAGAATTTTCGCAGAGTTGCAAATGCGCATTTGCAATTCTGCGAAAACCAGGTCGAAGTCGAAGTCTTGAGTCGAGAAGCGGAATGATCAAAATCCTTTATTTCCATTGTTCGACTTCACCTTTTGCCTTCGACTCGCGACTTTGGCACGCTTCTTGCAGAAGGTTTTGCAGCGACCGGCGAAGTGCCGATTGCGGCACAGAAAAGAAAGGAACAAAAACATGAATAAGAAAATGATGAAGGGTTTTACCCTCGTTGAAATCATGATCGTGGTCGCAATCATCGCCATCTTGGCCGCCATTGCGATCCCGAACTTTGTTAAGTACCGCACCGAGTCGCAGCAGGCGGCTTGCGAGTCGACGCGTGCGTCGCTGGTGACAGCGGCCGAGAACTGGGGGTCCAAGCCGGCTAATGCGGAGGCGACGACCGTTTCGCTTGATGTTCTGGCGCCGACGGACGGCTCGGGCTACTTCAAGAAGGCACCGACCTGCCCCGACGCTGGAACCTACAACCTGACGAAGAACGCGACATCCGGCGCGTGGGAGTGCACCTGCACGAAGCACGCGCCTGCTGAGGGGGAATAAGGGCCTAACACAGGTCGTGCAAAAGGGAGGAGCGGAACCATCCGCTCCTCTTTTGCTTCCCCTCCTCCACCTCCTCCACCTCCTCCCCCTCTTCCACCTTCCCCTTGGCACACATCTTGCTATACTGATTTTGTATGGCAAAACTTCATCTCATAAGGCCCGGGCGAAAATCCATCGAGGAAATTAAGTCGATTTCCGATCCCGTGGCGCATGTCATGGCCGCGGCGGATTATTTTTCTTTTCCGCCGATGACGGTTCCCGCCGGCTTCGTGCCGGAGACGGCGCTCCTGTGCGAGAAGGGGGCTGACTTCTGGATGAAGGCGAAGGCGGTTCCGCTCTGCAAGGTGGCGGGGCGGATGACTGTCGCGTTTGCGGATCCCTTCGACTTGCCGGCGCGCGA